>MHFO01000042.1 GCA_001804225.1 Omnitrophica bacterium RIFCSPLOWO2_01_FULL_50_24
GATGTTCCCGTGCAATCAGCCCAAACGCAATGACCCACCCCGCCCAATACCAAAAACCGAGGCGGAGCGATGCGCCCAGGTACACGAGCGTAAGTAAAGTCACTCCGTGCAAAAGACGCGCCGCCAAAATGGTCTTCGACACGCCAAAACAAGCCGGAAAAGAGTTCAGACCCTTCGCGCGGTCAAACTCCACATCTTGAAGCGCGTAAAACATATCGAACGCCGCCACCCAACAGGTCACCGCGATCGTTAATAAGCCCGCGGTCCAGGACCACTCGCCGCGGCTGGCGAGCCAGCCCCCGTACGGAGCTATTCCGAGAATCAGCCCCAGGCAAAAATGCGTGAGCCACGTAATCTTCTTTAAATACGGATACACCCAAACCAGAACGATCGGAACGGGAGCCAGCCGAAAACAAATCGGATGAAGCCGTGACGCCGCAAACATAAAGATCCCGACGGACACGAACACAGCCGCCCAAATCACGGGACGGGTCAAGAGCCGAATCGATTGCGCTCTCGCGTGCGTCCTTGGATTTTCTTCGTCATCGCGGGAATCAATCAACCGATTGACTGCCATCGCCGTCGTCCGAATCGCAACCATCGCCACGGTGACCCACACAAAAAGCGTCGGTCCCGGAAGACCTCCCTCAGCCAGAAAGAGACCCAGATACGCGAACGGCAGCGCAAAAACCGAGTGCTCAAATTTAATTAAATCGAAGAACGTTTTGATCTTGTAAATCATCACCTGAATTATAGGTACCTTAACAGAATCCATATTCTTTCCACCGGCGAGTCACAAGTTCCTTAATTTCCTCGCTCATGACCATATCTTCCGGCCACGGGCGCGTCATTCCCTCTTCCGGAAGTTTGCGGGTGCAATCAATCCCCACTTTCGAACCCACGAAATCGCGATCTGCCGAGTGATCAAGTTCATCAATGGGCCCTTCGCTAAACATCATGTCCCGCTTGGGATCCACGTTGTTAAAAGCGCGCCACGCGACTTCCTTTAAATCCTGAATGTTGCAATCGTGATCAAACACGAGGATCGACTTGGAAAACGTCATCATCCCAAGACCCCAAATCGCGTTCATCATTTTTTTCGCCTGGTAGGGATAACTCTTTCGGATCGAAACGATCAAACAGTTGTGGAAACACCCTTCCCACGGGAGATTTAGATCGTGAAGTTCCGGAAACTGTTTTTGGAGCACGGGAAGAAAAATGCGTTCGATCGCTTTTCCCATATAGCAATCTTCCATCGGAGGACGGCCAACGGCGGTCGAAAGATAAATGGGATTCTTCCGATGAGTCATCGCCGTCACGTGAAACACGGGAAAATCCTTCGCGCGGGAATAAAAACCGGTGTGATCGCCAAAGGGACCCTCAAGCCGCACGTCACCTTCCTCGACGTACCCTTCGAGCACCATCTCGGCATCCGCGGGAACTTCAAGACTGATCGTTCGGCCGCGCACGAGCTTGACCGGTTCGCCCTGGAGAAAACCCGCGAGTGAAAATTCATCCATGCCGTACGGCAACGGACACGCCGCGCTAAACAAGTGAAGCGGATGAGCGCCGAGCACAGCCGCCACTTCAAGCCGCTCCCCCTTTTTGAGCCGCCGGTAGTGTTCCGCTCCGTCCTTATGAATTTGCCAATGCATGCCGGTCGTGCGGTTGTCGTACACGTGCATTCGGTAGAGACCAACGTTTCGCTTTCCGGTTTGGGGGTCGCGCGTAATGACAAGCGGGAAGGTAATGAATCTGCCGCCGTCAAGCGGCCAGCACTTTTGAACCGGCAAGAGATCGAGCATCGGACCGTCGGTTCGCACCACTTCCTGACAAGCGCCGTGGGAAACCAGTTTTGGATTTAACGCATTGAGTTCCAATAATTTCGGAATGAATTTAATTTTTTCCACCACACCTTCGGGAGGTTTGGCATCGAGAAACGCCGAAAACCGGTCGGCAACTTCTTGAATGTCTCGGACGCCAAGAGCGAGATTCATTCGTTTGGTGGAACCAAAGAGATTGATCGCAAGCGGAAGATTTGAACCCTTGACGTTTTTAAACAGCAGCGCCGGGCCTTCCTTTTTAACGACTCGGTCGTACACCTCGGTCATTTCGAGCTCAGGATCCACCTGGACGTTGATTTCCTTAAGCTCTCCGGATTCACGGAGGAGGTGCAAGAATTCCCTTAAATCGCGGTATTCCAGTTTGGGTTTGGTGGATGGCTTGGGTGTTTCTTCGATGCTGGTTTTCATGACAAGGGGGCGATTCTACAGCTAATGAGCACCCCGTTCAAGGAGAGAAAATAAACAGAAATGCCAGGCATTTTTCTGCTTTATGAATTCGACCGTCGACGGTCGTTTTCTGTGGAAAACCACGAAAAACCGTACGCCGAATGAGGCGTTTTTACCTGTCGCAGCCAATTCAGTCACTAGTGACTGAATTGAACTGGACCAAACAAATCGCAGAAAATCGGACGCCGTCGGTAACACCAAAAAGGTAACAAAAAGGTACCCCTTCCAATCGCCAAACCTTCTCTATTTCTCTCTTTAACTTCTCAGAAAAGAAGATCAAAGGCTTAGGAGGGTGAATACCATGTGCCTGTGATCTTACATTCCCTTTGAGGGATCCTTTGCCCTGACTAAAAAGCTCTGGCATCCGATACTTTTTTCTGTTTTTCCAACACTCGGAGCTTCTCCAGAACATAAAGGCGTATTCTTTTCTCGGGGATCCGTTCAACCCAGCGGGCTGCTTTTTTAAAACTGAATTTGGGCTGGAAATCAAGTTCGGGAAAGGATCCGAATTGTTTTTTCTTCCGGCTTGAGAGGTACAAACTGTCGATCAAGGCCTTCTCAGGTTCCGCAATCAGGAAACTCCCCTCCCCCTTATACCAGTCGAATCCGTCAAAAAACGCCGGGGCAATCTGATGCACGGAAAAAACACCTGCCTTGGTACGAAGAGCATTCGTATGAGCGGTTGAAGCCAGCGTAATCACCTGCGGAATTTGCTCCACGATGCCATGCAGATGAAGCGCGGTAATAAAAGAGACATAGACACGTTGTCGCGGAAATAAATAGGGAATAATTTCAAAGGGAGAAATCTCCCGCGGCCCCGGCTCGGCCCACACACCCCGGTATATTTTCACAAGCAAACCCTGCTTGACCAGGTGATTCAGTGATTGCACAACCGTCGATGGTGACTTCCCGGAAAGCGCGGTTAGCTCATGGGTCGTAAAAACAGGCCGTCCCATTTTTCTGATAAAGGTCACAAGGTCCTGCCGTTTATTCGTTTTCATGTTTTGAATTCCTCAAGAAACTGCGCGGTTTTGAGTTTGATTTCATCCCAAACCGCCGGGGATGAATAAGTCTTTTGATCCTCCGCTCCAAGATAGGCAACCACGGTGTCGCGGAACCGGGCAAAGTCAACCAGAAAAATATGGTCATGAGCGGTTTTAAGAATGGTCTGACTGATTTCGATCTTGCTTCGTTTTGACTCCTCGTATTGAGAACTTAGAACAAACAGATCAAAGATATCGCGTGCCTCGAGTACCGTCCGTCCGGCCAGGGCTTGAATTTTTTGCGCCACAGCCGAGGCCGCATCGTAATGCGGAATCAGTAAAGGTGCCATTTTATAAGCTCGCAGGATTTCGCTGGATACCGGTTCAACGACCGGGGACCCTTTCAGCCCACGTCTTGAGAATTCTATTTTGGTGAAGAGGTCTTCCCCTGCCGCGGTCAAAAGGTGGATTTTAAACCGCTGCGTGGTTTCGGTCTGCTTGGCTTTGGCGAGGTCCGGCGGAACTACCTTTTCGATCCCGAAAGATTTCAGGCTGTCCATAAATCCACGAACTTCCAAAATGTCCATGACGGTTTTTTTGACCTTGTCCACCCGGGCCCCATGGATATCGATATCCATATCTTCCGAAGAGCGGATACTTTTGAAAAAGAGTCTCAGATTGACGCCGCCTTTTAGGACATACCGATCCGCTTCCAGTTTTCTCGCAAACCAACGGAGAAACTCCAGGTGAAAGACTTCCCGAATCTGTAATGGGTTGAATATGGGCTTAGTCATGTTATGAAGTATAATTTAGTTATAACTAAATTTCAACTCATAACTTGAAAAGTTATCGTCATTTGTATATAAAGAGTACACCGTCATCTTTAACCTTTCAAATACACCTGATTTTTAGGTGTTTGTACACAGAAAGCGTCGGGTGTTTTCTGTGCAAGAACCCAATTGGTGGCCGCAGCCGACAATTGGACGGGGGGTGTCTGATAGTATTTGGTTTAAGCGGCTTTGGCTTGAAGGGCTTGAGCGCGGACTCGCTCGGTGAGAATCTGAAGAACAAGTCTAAGTGGTTCCAAACTATCCCGGCTTCTGGCGCGGGTCACATTTTCAAATTGAACCAGAGATTCGTGTGTTTTCTCGGTCAACGTTACGAGGGCAGCCATAAGGAAATCCGAGAGGATTCTTGAATCTGATAGCGAGACTCGAGTTTCATCGACAAAATGATCCGTAGCTACGACTTCATTGGGAATCCCCCACGGTTTAGACGTAATAATAACTGTAGCCAGACTCGTAAAGAGTTTCGTATAGGCGGCAACATTCTCATTGACCACCAGGATCTGGCCAGCCAATGCATAAACGCGGAAGTTATCGTTTGCATTCCGCCGAAATGCTGCCGCGAACTTTTGCGCCTTCTCCGGCAGGCGAACTCTTAACACCACGGCTTGATTGGCGGCCGCCACCGATCCCGCTTCGAGCACGTTTCGGATCACCTCTGACGGATTAGTCATGCCCTTAAGATCGTCTGCAGAAATTTGAACCTCGATCACCACCGGCTCCGAAAGCGAAAGGTGCAAAATACCATCTGCAATCCTAGCGGCCCGATCTGCTTCGGCCTGCGTCACCGGTGTTTCGCGAACCACTTCCGCCGCTTCAACACCGCTGTCTTTTAAAATCTGCGCAATGTTTCGAGCCGTTCCGCTCACGATCTTGTCAAGAGCTTCTCGATCAATGGTGCCCGCGCTCACACCGTCAACAACCACCGCTTGCTTTAAAATTCCAGGAACGTTTTCCGGTTGACCTATCAAAGCTTGAACGACCTCCGGCATATTTTGACTCGCTTGATCACGACGTGATTTGACCCACTGAGTCACCGCTTCGAGCATCTGACTTAAGAACTCGCGAAGCCAAGCTCGATCGTACTTCGCGACTCTTTCCAACAAGGAATGTAGTGCCTTTTCTTCCGGATTCGGAATCAAACCAAACGCTTCGTCCACAGTTACCAGCCGGGCATCCGCAAGCGACTGCTCTTGTGCTATTTGCTCCATTTTCGAAATCAAATCAAAAACTGAAAACGGCTTTTGGAGGTAAGGGACTTTGAAACCTTCTTTGTTTTCTCCGGACATGAAAATAACCGGCGGTCTCGTTTCGCTCGGAATCCGACCCACCCATTCCGGACCTTTTAATCCTGGCATATCAATATCCGAAACAACAAGGTTAAACGAACTGTGATCCAGCAAAGCGAGCGCAGCGTCGCCGCGAGTTGCAACCGTAACGTCAAATCCGTAGATCTCCAATAACTCGGCAAGCATAGTTGGAAGTTCTGGTTCATCATCCACGATCAGAATTCGTTTGAACCGATGCACAACGGCCGGATCGATCGTCCGTGCATCAGAAAGAGCATCAGCGGCAGATTGATTGATTATGGTTTTCCAATCTTGGACAGTCGAATCCTGCAGACCCAGAATTGCACCAACGTTATCAACTAACTGAAGTGAAAACTCTTTTTTACCTTCCAAAGTTGCATTCATCGATAGGGCGTAGACCATTTCTTGGACATCTTCAGCAATGGCAGGCAGGTGTTCCGCCAAAACATCTTCCCACCCGCCAAATTCATCTTCCATCCAGTCAAGCGGTTCCTTCTCTGCCTTGCGGGCACGTTCTACGGTGTTTGGGTCAAAAATTCTTGCCAACATATAATATTCAATGAACACCACCTGACTTAAAACCTCTAAACGAATATCCTCGGGTGCTTTGCTTTTAATCCAGTCAAAATAAAGGAGGACTGATTCATAATCATATTCAAGCGATAACTGCGCTTTAATCATGGCGAAATGAAGGAGCGGGTATGGAATTTCAAAGATGTTCAACCCTGACGCTCTCGCCTCTCTGATTTTCTTGAGTACGCTCCTGAGAGCCGTGTCGGATTCGGAATCTCCATAGCGCCCAATGAATTCCGGTACTCTACCCTCGTAGCCGGCTTCCTTTGCTGCCTTATCAAAAATAGCGTGGACATCTTTCACCAATCTTTTCTGCGGTTCGGATAACCCATCCGTTCGAGCGTCAGAATAGAAGGGAGGCCCCCACTTCCCCCCGAAATCCCGAGAAGTGATCTTCACATAATGAGGCCCAGCGCCTGGGACATCGCTCCTCCGAAGGATTGAACCGCGGTGTCCGGGCACGTTGATAATGAAATCACCTTTGTCATTGGTACCCAGTACTTTGACTTGATCCGCAGTAACACCCTGAGGCAAATTACGAGTGACATTCCTCAGATGGTTAATCGCTGCCTGCTGAACCATTTTGTCTGTCACGGAATCTCTTTGTAGATATGGTTGGTTCAGTGTAAGGAGACGAAAGATATGCTTCTCATGATCTCGTTTTTCCTGATCCTGTTTTGCAATAATCTCTTTGGGATCGTTTGTTCCAAACCGCAAGATCCCATCAGCGATTGCCAGAACACGGTCCGGCTCTTCTCCTTTCGCTTCGAGAAATATCCCCAATTGTGGTCTGATTTTTAAAAGCACATCTAGTATTG
>MHFO01000043.1:0-12589 GCA_001804225.1 Omnitrophica bacterium RIFCSPLOWO2_01_FULL_50_24
ATCTCACTCGAGCTCGCAGGAAAAAACGTTATTGGAACCCGCCCGCTTATCGGACGGAGTCCAAAGCGCGTCGGGACGCGTGGCTTTTTGAAATGCTTCCGGTCATTCGCCGCGTGGTGAATCAAAAAGGAAAAAAAGTGCTCGTGCATGATGACTCGCCCGATGTTCTGGCGTTTGTGAATGCCCGTGACAGCCGGCGTATTTCTCAAGCAGGGCCGGCAACGCCGGACCACATGCTCCGAACAAAACGCCTTCCTTTGTACCTTGATCTTCCCGGCCGCGATCTCAACCGCTTGAACCCGCAAGGGATCGTCCGCCAAATCGAATCTTATGCGCAAGCACACGAACGTTACTTTAAGAACTACCGTTCTCTTTTGGGACGTGCGGGTTTCATTCAAATGCTCGATCCCTATCCGAAAGTGATTTTGGTTCCGGGCGTGGGCATGATTACCATTGGAGGCAACGTTCATCAAGCAAACGTGGTGGCCGAAATTTACAAACATTCGATTTCGGTGATGACACAAGCGTCCGTGATTGATACCTACGCCTCTCTTTCCGAACGGCTTGCGTTTGAGATTGAATATTGGCCGCTTGAGCTTTACAAGTTATCGCTCGCGCCTCCGGAAGCCGAGTGTTCGGGATACGTGGGTTTGGTCACGGGTGCCGCGCGCGGAATCGGCCGCGCAATTTCGGAGAAACTGATTTCGCTGGGAGCTCATGTATTTTTGGCCGATCTTGACTTCAAAGCGGTTTGTGCTCAAGCCGAAGCGATCAATCAAAAATTAAAAACGGGGCACGCGACCGCGGTGCGCATGGACGTGACGAAAGCGGAAAGCGTTGGAGCGGGCTTTCAACAACTGGTTCTTGAGACGGGCGGACTTGATTTTGTGGTCTCAAATGCCGGCATGGCTCATGTGTCCTCCGTAGAAAAAATGAAACTCGATGACTGGCAACGAAGTTTTGCGGTCAACGCGACGGGTCATTTTCTTGTGGCGCGCGAAGCGGTACGGCTGCTGAAGCGGCAAGGAACCGGGGGTTCGCTCGTGTTTATTGCTTCCAAGAATGTGCTTGCACCCGGAAAAGATTTTGGTGCGTACAGCGCTGCCAAAGCTGCCGAAGCGCAGCTTGCCCGTATCCTTGCGATCGAAAATGGGGAATACGGTATTCGAGCCAACATCGTCAATCCGGATGGTGTGTTTGAAGATTCCGGTTTGTGGGAGCATATCGGAGGAGATCGGGCCAAAAGCTACGGAATTTCCCGTCATCGTCTGGAAGACTACTACCGAAATCGGAACCTGTTGAAAACAAGAGTTTTTCCCCAGGACGTAGCGGAATCCGTGGCGTTTCTGATTTCCACGAAATCGGCGAAGACCACGGGGTGTATCCTAACGGTGGACGGCGGTATTAAAGAAGCGTTTCCGAGGTAATCATCGATGTTGCGCATAACTCCCCATATACGATCGCTCATTCGCGAAACCCTCAAAGAGGATATCGGTTCGGGTGATGTGACCACGAGCGCGTTGATTCCCCGAAACCTCCGCGGCGAGGCCTTGATCTGCGTGAAGCACGACGGCGTTTTGTGCGGAGGAGCGGTAGTCAAAGAGGTGTTCTGCCTTCTAGACCGCCGGGTGAATGTGATTCAGACCGTTCCGGACCGCTCCCAGGTCAAAAAAGGGAAAAAGGTGTTCGTCATTCGTGGACAGGTTTCATCGATTTTAAAGGGCGAACGCGTTGCCCTTAATTTTCTGGGTCACTTGTCGGGGATTGCTACGCTGACCGCTCAGTTTGTTCGCCGAACTCGGGGGACAGGTGCGGAGATTGTGGATACGCGGAAAACGATTCCGCTGTGGCGCGCACTGGAAAAGTATGCAGTCCGTTGCGGCGGGGGAGTCAACCATCGGTTCGGGCTTTGGGATGAAGTGCTGGTGAAGGATAATCATTGGAACGCAATCTACTCTAAACTTGAAAAAAGTAGGTGCCGTTATTTCGGCGTGCGGCTTCGGCCGCTGCTCCGTCGGTGCCGCATTCCCGTTGAGCTTGAAGTCGCCCACATGAAGTCGCTTCTTCATTTAATAGAAGGTCCTTATCTTCCGGATCGGATCTTGCTTGACCATTTTTCGGTACGTGTTTTACGGCAGGCGGTTCGAGCGGTCCGTCAATCGGTTCCCAAAAGCCGTCGGCCGCTGCTTGAAGCTTCGGGCAATGTTCATCTTGGCAACGTGCTCGCGATCGCACGGACCGGTGTGGACCGCATTTCCATCGGAATGCTTACCCAATCTGCCCCGGCGTTGGATGTCTCTCTTACCCTTAACCGATACTAGATTAAATTCAATTCTCCAAAATGGTTCGTGAGGAATCGTGCCCGTCTTTGACTTGGACACTTCATTAAAACCGCAGGGCGATCAACCCAAGGCCATTCGCGCATTGGTCGCGAGCATTCAATCGGGACGGAAGGAACAGGTGCTCGTGGGCGTCACCGGTTCCGGAAAAACGTTTACGATGGCAAACGTCATTGCCCAGTGTGAACGTCCTGCCCTCGTCATTTCACACAACAAAACACTTGCCGCGCAGCTTTATAGCGAGCTCAAGGATTTTTTCCCGTCCCATGCAGTTGAGTATTTTGTGTCGTATTACGATTATTACCAACCCGAAGCGTATATTCCCCAGCGGGATATCTATATTGAAAAAGATGCTTCCATCAACGACGATTTAGACCGGCTGCGTTTGGCCGCGACCGGTTCGGTGCTTTCACGGCGCGATGTGATCGTTGTGTCGAGCGTTTCCTGCATTTACGGGATCGGAGCTCCGGAAGATTGGGAGCAAATGCTGATTCGCTTGAAACGAGGTGAACGCTTGGTCCGGGACGAATTGTTATCCCGCTTGGTGGACATTCAATATCAGCGTCTCGATAGGGAACTGAAACGCGGCACCTTTCGCGTTCGGGGAAACGTGGTGGATGTATTGCCTTCCTACGGAACACGTCCGTACCGAATTTTGTTTTCCGGTGACCGCGTGGAACAAATCGCTTTGTTAGATACGACTCACCGCGTTCAAAAAAGCCAACCTTTGGAGGAGCTTGCCCTTTATCCGGCAAAGCATTTTGTGACGTCCCGCGACCGGATCGAACGTGCCATGAAAACTATTCGCGCGGAACTCACCGAGCGGGTCAAGGAACTGATTCGGGAAGGGAAGGAGCTCGAAGCGAAACGGCTCGAATCCAGAACCCGCTACGACTTGGAAATGCTCGCCGAAGTCGGCTACTCGGCCGGCATCGAAAATTATTCCCGTCATATTTCGGGCCGCTCCGCCGGCTCGCGTCCGTATACGCTTCTCGATTATTTTCCCAAGGACGCCCTCATCTTCATTGACGAATCACATCAGACCATTCCACAAATCCGCGGGATGTATCAGGGGGATCAGTCTCGGAAGAACGTGCTCGTCAATCACGGATTTCGTTTGCCTTCGGCGTTGGACAATCGTCCGCTCAACTTTGCAGAGTTTGAGCGGATCGTCGGCCAGGTGGTGTACGTGTCCGCGACACCGGGCCCGTATGAAATGCAGCGGAGCACGTGCGTGGTCGAGCAGATCATCCGGCCTACCGGACTGACGGATCCCGAGATTTTTGTTCGTCCGACCGATGGCGAGGTGGACGATTTGATCCGAGAGATCAAAGCTCGCGCCCAGAAAAAAGAGCGCACGCTGGTAACCACCCTCACGAAGCGGATGGCCGAAGACCTAAGTCGTTACCTTCAGGAAGCGGGCGTTCGGGCGCAGTATCTTCACTCGGAACTGGATGCTTTTGAGCGGGTTGATGTTTTGAGGGATTTGAGACTTCAAAAATACGATTGTGTGGTGGGAATTAATTTACTTCGGGAGGGGCTTGATCTTCCGGAGGTTTCATTGGTTGTCATTTTGGATGCGGACAAAGAGGGATTTTTGAGGAGCGACGTCTCGCTCATTCAAATCTCCGGTCGCGCCGCTCGTCACATCAACGGCGCCGTCATCATGTATGCGGACCGGTTGACCGATTCCATGTCCAAAGCGATTCAAGAAACCTCGCGGCGGCGCTCCCTTCAAGAGCGTTTTAATCAAGAGCACGGCATTCGGCCGGCTTCGATCCAAAAAGAAATTCGTGCCGGCATCGAACGATGGCGCGAAGCCAAAGAGATGACGGAGACCGTGGTGGGAGAAAGCGCAAAGGAACATGAACTTAAGTCCTACCTGGCTTATTTATATGAACGCATGATGCGCGCTTCGAGCTCACTTGACTTCGAACAAGCCGTTCGGTTCCGCGACGAGATTCGAAGTCTGGAGCGTACGCACGGTCTTGAGCGGAAATCCAAACTCAAGGTTTCAAAGAAGTAAGCAATTGGGCGACCCTTGTGGTCGCCAAATTGCGGGCGGGCGCAAGGCCCGCCCCTACATTGGCGTTTGACTTTTGGAAACGCTGAAATATAATGAAGTCGATCGTACGCTTGATGTTCCGAGGTGTTCAGGCGCGCATCCCAAGGGAGAATGGAAGAACTTCTAAAGTTTTTTGAGGATCAAAAAATAATCGCGGTGATTCGCGCAAGCGATCACAACGACGCCGAAGCGATCGCCAAGTCCGCCATCGAAGGCGGCATCCGGATTATTGAGGTCACGCCTAACGTTTCCCAATCCACCAAACTGGTCGAAACGCTCTCCAAGCAAAAAGAGATTGTTGTCGGTTTTAGTTCCCCGACCGACGGGGAGCAGGCCTACCGTGCGATCAATTCAGGTGCCCGTTTTGTAAGTTCTCTTTATTTCGATAAAGACGTTCTGAGCGTGTGCAAGAATAATCAATCCTTGGTGATGCTGGGAGCTTCTACTATTAATGAAGCGGTCGAAGCACATAGTTTTGGAGTTGACCTCATCCGGTTGTTCCCGATTGATTTTTTGGGTGGAGCGCCCTATTTAAAAACGATTAAACGTTTGTTTCCGTTTTTAAAACTGGTGCCGTCCGGCGGCGTTCATGCGGATAATTTTGTGGAGTTTATTAGAGCCGGAGCTACTGCCTGTGCCATCGGACGCGCTCTTTGTGATAAAAGCGTGATTCGTGCGGACCAATGGTCTGAAATTACTCAACGGGCAAAGCAGTTTACCGAAAAATTAGAGTCCTTAAAAGTCACCCGTTAATTCCTCTCACCGTATCGATTTCATGGTTGGAATCAAATAGAAAACAAGCACGCCCGTTTCCTTCCGCCGGGAGATTTGCAGTTAACCCCAACGTCAGGTATTCTTGACAGCGGAGAAAGCTCCTGGCTTGCCCGGAGCTTTCGAAGCAGTACCCGCCGTGGTTACAGGCCACGAGCGGGTGGCGACCCGAAGGGTCGTCCCTTGATTCATCAACCCCGGAGGGGGTCGTGAAGCATATTTCATTCGATACGAATGCGTGCCGAGACGTTTCCCGCGCCGTGCAAAATGAGTGGCGCGAAAAGAACGAAAGCGGAGGATTTTCTTCCTCCACCATTCTTGCCGCCAATACTCGGCGCACGCACGGTCTTTTAGTTCCCCGTCTTGAACGGCCCCTCGGAAACTACGTACTCTTAAGCGCGCTCGATGAAGTGCTTCACGTTGAAGACGTTGCTTATCCTCTTTCCACCCGGTTTTATGCCAATAGCATCTTTCCCGAAGGGTACCAATACCTCAGTCAATTTTCCATCGATCCGTTTCCCACATGGTTTTTTCGCGTGGAAGACCTGGTTCTCGAAAAGAACGTTATTTTTTTAAGTACGGAACAAACGGTTTTGGTTCGTTATCAAGTGATATCAGGAGATGAACTTTTTGTGCGTTTGGAACTAAAGCCCATGACCGCGTTCCGGCATATTAAAGAGCTGGGTCATTACAACGAGCGAATCAGCACCGAAGTCAAAGCGTCACAGGGGAAAGTCGAGTACGCGGGCTGCTACTTTTACCACAACGCGGCCATTGTAGACCAAACCGGATCGTGGTTTCGGGATATCCATTATCCGAGGGAACAGGAAGCCGGCCGCGATTTTACCGAAGACTTGTACGCTCCTTTCCGTCTGATGTATGCGTTTGGAGAAGGCCGAGAGAATTTTTTCTGCGCTTCCGTCACAGATAAACCAAAGATCCGCTTTCCGGAGCTCTTGATTCGCGAAGCTGAGCATAGAGGGTTTACCTTATAGCAATGGGGCGACCCTTGTGGTCGCCCCATTGCGGGCGGGCACAAGGCCCGCCCCTACATTGGCCGCTTTCTACAAATTCTTTTTGACTCCTCACCCCGACCCTCTCCCCAGAGGGGAGAGGGGAAATATAATTGCGAAACCCGAAAAATGGCATGGTTTGACATATGCCACCTCCGTTGTTATAATTAAGCCCTTGTTCCGCAACTACTTACGGAATTTTAGAGAATCAATCTCTCCTATCGGTGAGGATAAAGATTAAAAAGTCAGACATGAAACGTTTTGCCTTATTTTTGTTTACGCTTGCCGTTTTTTTGGGTTTCGCGGGATTGAGCCGTGCAACTTTTTTCGGAGATGCCCAGACAGGTCTTCGGAGTGTGGTTAGCGGAAAATATAGGTATTCGCTTTATGTACCCAAGGATTATTCTCCCGATCGCAGCTGGCCTCTTGTGATTGCTCTTCATGACGAAGGGGGTTTGGGTGAAGACTACATTCAGGATTGGCTTGAGGGAGCGAACGAACGGGGTTTCTTAGTGTTTAGCCCGACGTATCCGGTTCCGCGCGATTTACCCCATCCGACGGATCAATGGCTTTTAGAACGGAAACACGAAATCGAGCAAGAATACGCCGTGGACCCAAACCGCATTTTGGTAACGGGCACGGGATTCGGCGGCCATTACGCGCTTTATTTGGGACTCCAATATCCCAACGAATTTTCGGCGGTAGTGTCCGTCGGCAACGCGCTGGGCGGAAGATTGGAACGCTTTTTTAATCTCCATCATTCCAAAGGGGATCGTTTGCCGATTTTAATTTTGAACGGTCCGGAACCGGCAGTATCGGACACCGAGCGAACGACCATGGGACTCGATTTCATCCGTTCTCGGGGTTATTCGGTCGAAACCGTCGATGCCCAGAAAGCGGACGAACTTAAACTATCAAACGTCGGTTCTTATATTTACGAGTGGTTTGATCAGTTGAGCAAGAAACGAACGGAAAACAAGGGCAAACCCGTTTCCGGTTTGAAGCAGTCTTTTTGGGGAGAGGGAAAAAATCCTGTAAGAGGTTAAGATTTATGGCAGAAATGACCGGCGCACAAATCATGATCGAGTGTTTAAAGCAAGAAGGAGTGGAGTATATTTTCGGGCTTCCGGGAGGCGTCATTCTTCCGACCTTTGATGTACTCTACGATTCCGGAATCAAATTCATTTTGGTGCGGCATGAACAAGGCGCGTCCCACATGGCGGATGGCTATGCTCGCGCGACGGGGAAAACCGGCGTTTGCATGGTCACCTCAGGTCCCGGTGCCACCAACACGGTAACGGGTTTGGCAACCGCCTATATGGATTCTGCGCCCGTCGTGTGCATTACCGGACAAGTCGCAACGCATGTGATCGGGAGCGATGCATTTCAAGAGGCGGATGTCATGGGGATTACGCGGCCCGTCACCAAGCATAACTTTTTGGTCAGAGACGTGAACGACTTAAGCCGCATCATTCGCGAAGCGTTCTATATTGCTTCGACCGGCCGGCCGGGTCCCGTGGTGATCGACTTTCCGGTGGATGTCAGCCGGGCAAAAACCGAGTTTCACTATCCCAAACATGTGGAGATTCGAGGATATCATCCGGGCACGCGGATCGATCTGAAGCAAATCAAAAAAGCGGCTGCGGCAATCATGAAAAGTAAGCGGCCGTGTCTTTATGTCGGAGGAGGCGCGGTCGGTTCCGGAGCTCAAAAGGAAATTGTGGAATTGGTGGAACGAACGGGAATTCCCATTACCACGACCGTGCTTGGTTTGGGAGTGTTTCCCGAAGACCATCCGGCGTCCTTAAGGATGCTTGGAATGCACGGGACACATTACGCGAACTATTCGGTGCAGAATTCCGATCTCTTGATCGCGGTGGGCGCCCGTTTTGACGATCGCGTGACCGGCAACATCAAAAAGTTTGCGCCCCACGCGCAGATCATTCATATTGACATAGATCCCGCTTCGATCTCGAAGACGGTATTGGTGCACATTCCGATCGTCGGAGATATTAAGCCGGTCGTCCGGGAACTCACCAAGTACGTCAAGAACAAACGGCCTAAAATCAAAGCGTGGCTTGCTCAAATTGAAGAGTGGAAGAAAAAGCATCCGCTCAAATATGACGCATCCGGCGAAACCATCAAGCAGCAATACGTGATTGATCAGATTGGAGAGATCACGCACCACAAGGCGGTGGTGGCCACGGGAGTCGGCCAGCACCAAATGTGGACCGCGCAGTGGTATAAATTTTCCTCGCCCCGGAGCATGATCACTTCCGGCGGACTTGGGACGATGGGCTATGGGTTTCCCGCTTCGATCGGGGCTCAGCTTGGCCGTCCGAATGAAACCGTGATTTGCATTGACGGCGACGGTTCGTTTCAGATGACGATGTGTGAGTTGGTTACGGCTGCGCATTACAACGTTCCGGTCAAGGTGTTTATCATGGACAATGGCCACCACGGAATGGTCCGCCAATGGCAGGAGTTGTTTTATAACCGGAGGTATTCGGGTTCCAAGCTCGGCCCCTCCAATCCGGATTTTGTCAAAATTGCGGAAGGCTGCGGCGTGTGGGGCCTTCGCATCACCAAAAAAGACGAAGTGATTCCGGGAATTCAAAAAGCGCTGGCTCACAAAGGGCCGACGGTGGTTCATTGTGTCGTGGCGCAAGAGGACAATGTCTATCCGATGGTGCCGTCAGGCCACGCGCTCGACCAAATCATGGATATGGCATAGAACGTAGAACAAAGGAGTCGTGATGAAACATACCATTTCGGTTCTCGTGGAAAATCAATCCGGTGTTCTTGCACGGATTTCAGGGCTATTTTCAGCACGGGGGTTTAACATTGATAGTTTGGCGGTCGGGGAAACCGAAGATCCGACGGTTTCTCGAATGACGATTGTGTCGCAAGGGGATGACCGCGTGGTCGAGCAAATTATGAAACAGTTGGACAAACTGGTTGACGTCATTCAAGTTCGAGACTTAAGCGAGTCGGAGATGATTGAGCGCGAACTCGTGCTCGTCAAATTGGCAGTGGGAGCGACCAAACGGTCGGAACTCATGCAAATCGTCAATACGTTTCGAGCCAAAGTGGTGGATGTGAATCCGAAATCACTCACCGTGGAAGTGACCGGAAGTCAAAGCAAGCTCGACGCGATGCTTGAACTGCTTCGGCCGTTCGGCATTAAAGAAGTGGCGCGAACCGGTGTCATTGCACTTTCACGCGGTGTTGAAATGAAAGTTCGCCAAACAGCGAAAAAGAAGGGATAACCATGGCAAAAGTATTTTACGATCAAGACGCGGATTTAAACCTCTTAAAAGGTAAGAAGATTGCGATTGTGGGCTACGGGATTCAAGGCCGCGGTCAGGGGCTTAATCTCCGCGATTCGGGGGTCGAGGTAATTGTCAGCCAGCGCAAGGGCGGAGCCAACTACGATCTGGCGGTGCAGGATGGATTCCGACCGGTGAGTGCGGAAGTTGCGGCCGGAGAAGCAGACATCATTCAAATCTTAACTCAGGATCATTTGCAGGCCGAGATTTATAATGCTTCCATTGAACCCCGCTTGAAACCGGGGAAAGCGCTGCTTTTTTCTCACGGGTTCAACATTCATTTTGGATACATCAAGCCGTCTAAGAACGTGGATGTGTTTATGGTGGCGCCCAAGGGACCGGGCGCACTCGTCAGAAGCCAATTTGTCGAAGGCGGCGGCGTTCCGTGTTTGGTGGCGGTGGCCCAAGATGCGAGCGGATCGGCGCTTCAACTTGCCCTTGCTCATGCGAAAGCGATTGGCGGCACCCGCGCAGGCGTTATTGAAACAACGTTTAAGGAAGAAACGGAAACCGATCTTTTTGGCGAACAAGTCGTGTTGTGCGGCGGTTTGAGCGAACTCATTCGTTCGGGCTTTGAGACGCTCGTCAACGCGGGCTATCAGCCGGAGCTGGCTTATTTCGAATGTTTGCACGAGGTCAAATTAATTACCGACGCGGTATTTGCGGCCGGAATCAGCGGGATGCATCGGCGTGTTTCGGATACCGCCGAATACGGAGACTACACCCGCGGAAAGCGCATCATTACGGAAACCACCAAGCGGGAAATGCGGACCATTTTAAAAGAAATCCAGTCGGGTCAATTCGCGAAAGAATGGATTGAAGAAAATCGCAGCGGCCGTCCCCATTTTGATCAAATGCGGCGGGAAGCGGATCAACATCAAGTGGAACAAGTGGGAGCCAAGCTCAGGAAGATGATGCCGTGGATTTCGGGGTCTCTCGGTAAGAATCCGAGAACTCCAGCTCCCTCGGCAAAACGATAAGGCAATGACATCGAGCGGAAGACGAAAAATTTACATTTTTGATACGACACTTCGCGACGGCGAGCAATGCCCGGGAGCTACCCTTACGCCCTCTGAAAAGCTCGAAATTGCAAAACAGCTTGAGCGCTTGAACGTGGACATTATCGAAGCTGGATTTCCGGTGGCGTCCCCAGGCGAGGTCAAGGCAGTTCAGGATATTTCGAAAGCCGTGAAGCGGCCTGTGATCTGCGCGCTTTCGCGGATGATGCCCAAGGACATTGACATTGCGCGCGAAGCGCTCAAATTTGCCGTGAAGAAACGGCTTCACGTCTTTCTCGCAACGTCCAGGATTCACCGGGAGTACAAACTCAAAAAGGGGAAGCGCGAGATCTTAAAGCTCGCCGTTCAAAACATTAAGTACGGCCGGAGATTCTTTAAGGATGTTGAATTTTCCCCCGAGGACTCGGCTCGGACCGAACGAGAATTTTTGGTTGACGTGGTGAAAGCGGGCATCGATGCCGGAGCAACGACCGTGAACATTCCCGATACCGTTGGCTATGCGATGCCGGACGAGTTCGGCGATTTAATTGCGTTTTTGGTGAACCGAAATCCCGGGCTCGGGACTAAAATTAATCTTTCGGTTCATTGTCATAACGACTTGGGTCTTGCCGTTGCCAATTCTCTCGAAGCGGTTCGGAACGGTGCGAATCAGGTGGAGTGCACGGTGAACGGAATCGGCGAGCGGGCCGGAAATGCTTCCTTGGAAGAAATTGTGATGGCGATTGATACGCGGCGTGATTTTTTGAAAGCGCACACCGACATTTGTTTGAGGGAAATCACGAAATCCTCGAGGTTGGTATCGCATCTGACGGGTTTGGTGGTTCAGCCCAATAAAGCCATTGTGGGCCACAATGCGTTTGCGCACGAGTCCGGCATCCATCAAGACGGAATCCTCAAAAAGCGGCAAACCTACGAGATCATCGACCCGCGTCGTATCGGACTTTCCGGAAGCGATATGGTGATGGGGAAACATTCCGGCCGCCATGCGTTTCGGGAACGGCTCAAAAAACTGGGCTACGTGTTAAAACCCACGGAACTGGATCAAGCGTTCAAACGTTTCAAGGAACTTGCGGACCAAAAGAAGTACGTGTTCGACGGAGACTTGGAAGCCATCGTGGATGACACGATCAGCAAAGTTCCGGAGATCTGGCAGCTTGCTCATTTAAAGGTGACGAGCGAAACGGGCGCGCGTCCCAAGGTGGTCGTTGCGCTTCACCGACAGGGGAAGACCTACGAACAAATGTCGGAGGGAGATGGTCCGGTGGACGCCTGTTACAAAGCGATTGAAAAAATAACGGGGATCAAAACCAGTTTGACGCAGTACGCGATTCGTTCCGTTACGGTGGGTAAAGATGCGCTGGGCGAAGTCCATATCAAACTCGCGATTCACAATCGAGAGGTAAGCGCTCGCGCGACCAGTACGGACGTGATTGAGGCAAGTGTAAAAGCGTACTTATTTGCTTTGAATAAAGCTTGCGCCACTCAAGAAACAAAATCGGCCTCGCCGATCTAGGTTTCGGTCATGCGTCTTCATGGCGATCGTGACTTAAGCGTGTACGGCATCTTTGGCTATCCGCTCAAACACACGGCGTCTCCCGCCATTCAAAATAGTGCGTTTGACCATCACAGTTTGAAATCCATGTACTTTGCTTTTGAACGGACGCCGGCCGAGTTTCGCGCGTTGATGCGGAATCTCAAAACCTTTCTCTTGGATGGTTTCAATCTGACGGTACCGTTTAAGGAAACGGTGATTCCATATCTGGACCGTTTAAGTCCGGACGCGAAAGCGATCGGAGCGGTCAATACGGTCAAAAAGGAAGGCCGCCGCTGGATCGGATACAACACCGATGGGCATGGTTTTTTGGCCGGGCTTCGCGAAGCACGGTTTCGGCCGCGCGGGAAATCGGCCGTGATCCTGGGTGCCGGCGGATCAAGCCGCGCCGTTGTCTTTGCGCTCGCAACACAGGGGGCGAAGCGAATGGTTATCGCAAACCGTACACGTTCACGCGCCGATCGGCTCGTGCGTCGGTTTCGCAGGCTCTTTCCCAAAGTT
>MHFO01000043.1:12612-15224 GCA_001804225.1 Omnitrophica bacterium RIFCSPLOWO2_01_FULL_50_24
CGGCAGTGCGTTCCGAAATGCGGTCGGTACGGTCGATCTAGTGGTGAACGCAACACAGGTGGGCCTTCGAAATTCTCGCGAGACACTGATTCCCAAGCGGTGGCTCCCGAAACACCGGATTTTGGTTTACGATCTCATTTATAAACCGCGTCGGACACAGCTGCTTCAGGAAGCGCGTCTCGCGGGACATCGAGTTCAAAATGGCGAGACCATGCTGCTTCATCAGGGAGCAAAAGCGTTTCAACTTTGGACGGGTCGATCCGCCCCGCTTGCGAAAATGAAAAAAGCTCTGGCGGGAGCGCTTCAAGCGAAGTAAACATGGAACCCGTTGCCCTTGGATTTGTGTTCATCATCGGAGCCGTTATGGGAAGTTTCTTAAACGTGTGTATTCACCGGCTGCCGCGGGGAGAATCGATTGTGTGGCCGCGGTCTCAGTGTCCGTGGTGCCAAAAAGGGATCGCTTGGTACGACAACGTTCCCTTGGCGAGCGTTCTTTGGTTGAAAGGGAAATGCCGATCTTGCGGCGGGGCCATATCACCCCGGTATGCGGTGGTCGAGTGGCTCACCGCTCTTGCGTTCCTATGGATGTTCAAAACACACGGGTTCGGAATCGGTGCGGTCGTGAGCGTGCTTCTTTTTTCTCTTTTGATAATCGCTTCAGTCGTGGATTTAGAACACCAGCTGATCCCCGATGAAATCAGTCTCGGCGGTCTTGGGGCGGGACTTGTATTGAGTGCGCTCGTTCCGTCCCTCCACGGAAAAGTAGCTTGGCCGGACGGACTTGCACAATCCGCGATCGGCGCGCTTCTCGGCGGCATTGCCATTTATGTGACGGGGGTTTTGGGCAAGCTCGCGTTTCGAAAAGACGCCATGGGCGGCGGAGATGTGAAACTCCTGGCCATGCTCGGTGCGTTTGTCGGTTGGCAAAAAGTGATTTTGATTTATGTGGCGGCGCCGGTCCTCGCACTGCCGATGGGACTTTTTATGAAATGGGTGAAGCGGGAAGACCTAATCCCTTTTGGCCCGTTTCTTTCGATGGCGGGATGGATTGCTTTTGTGTGGGGCGACGCGATTCTTGCCTGGTATCGAACGGGATTAAATTTTTAGCCCAGAGAGGAAACGAATATGCTGCAATTCATCACAAGCGGTGAGTCACACGGAACGTATTTGACGGCGATTCTTGAGGGAATGCCGAGCGGGTTGGAAATCGACCTTGAATTTGTGAATGGTGAACTTGCCAAACGCCAGCACGGTTTCGGCCGGGGCGGACGCCAACGGATCGAGCATGACCGAGTCGAACTGACGGGCGGCGTGTACCAAGGGAAGACGACGGGTGCTCCCATCGGTTTTCTTCTCCGGAACAAGGATGCGAAAATTGATGAGCTGCCGCAGCTTTTTCGGCCCAGGCCGGGCCACGCGGACTTAGCGGGCGCGTTGAAATATCACGAAGGCATCCGCGAAATTTTAGAACGGGCGAGTGCCCGGGAAACCGTCATGCGGGTTGCGATCGGCGCAGTGACCAAGCTTTTCCTGAAGGAATTCGGCATTTTGGTCGCGGGGCATGTCGTTCAAATTGGAAAAGCAAAGCTTACCGAAGACGTTGCGTTCGGCGACATTGAAAAACGAAAGTCGGGATCTCCGGTGAATTGCGTATCGCGCGCCGTTGAAAAACTCATGATCGGTGAAATTAACCGTGCGATGAAAAATCGGGATACGGTCGGCGGGAAGTATGAGGTGCGCGTTTCGGGCGTGCCGATCGGTTTAGGTTCTCACGTGCACTACGAGCGGAAACTGAGTGCGCGGATTGCGCGCGGGCTTGCGAGCATGCAATCGGTCAAAGCCGTTGAGTTCGGCCTTGGGGTTTTGGAAGCCGAAACGCCGGGCTCAAAAGCTCACGACGAAATTTTTTATGATGCGAAACGCGGCTACCATTATCAAACGAACCGCGCCGGCGGGTTCACGGGTGGAATCACGAATGGAAATGAAATTCTGGTTCGGGCAACGATGAAACCCATTTCAACTCTTCGCCGCGAGCTTCAGTCCGTGAACATGAAAACCAAGAAAGCGGAAAAAGCAGATTTCGAACGGTCCGACGTGTGCGCGGTACCGGCCGGAAGCGTGATCGGCGAGGCGATTGTGGCGTACGAAGTCTCAGACGCGTTTTTGGAAAAATTCGGCGGCGACTCCATGATCGAACTCCGGCGCAATCACAAGGGTTATCTGGGACAATTAAAGGCAGAGTGATGAAGGTAAAGGGCAAAGGGCAAGGAGAACAACATATCCCGGGGCAAGTAAGATGAAAAAAACAATAGAAGTAATAAATGAATTGAAGAAAGTGGGGTTGCTTAAGGATTACGCCATCGGCGGAGCAATCGGGGTCTTGAAATGGGTCGAACCTTTCTTCACGCGCGATTTGGATATATTCATTATTCCAATTAAGGAAGCGGAAAAAGAAGTCATTAATCTGTCGCCCATATATGAGTATCTTAAAAAGCGGGGCTGTTCTTGGAAGGGCCAATGGTTGATGGTTGAGGGGACCCCTGTGGATTTTATTCCGGTTGACGCACTGGAAAAGGAAGCGGTGGAGAATGCGCAAACGGTGGAATTTGAGG
>MHFO01000043.1:15326-29350 GCA_001804225.1 Omnitrophica bacterium RIFCSPLOWO2_01_FULL_50_24
CCGAAAAGAGTTGTTTGAGGAAAAAGAAAAATTCCGTAAGGTGCAGGCCGGCATGCCGTTTGAGGAAAAGATAAAGGCGTTGGTAGAATTGCAGAAGATCGCTTATAGCTGGGGCGGGAAAAGGGATGTGGTGATTTGGACGCGGAAATGATGGTTCGGCGGCCACTTCTATGAAGAACATTTACCTGATTGGCATGATGGGATCGGGAAAGACCTCGTGCGGAAGAGAGCTTGCAAAACTATTGTCGCTTACCTTTGTGGATTTGGACTCTGAAATCGAAAAACGTGCCGGAAAACCGATCAGCGATATTTTTAAAACCGAGGGTGAACCGCATTTTCGGAAACTGGAACGTGACGAGCTTGCCCAAGTAGCGGGCAGCGCAGATCACGTGGTGGCCACCGGAGGCGGCATTGTGCTGAACCCGACGAATTGCGAAGTCATGCGGGAAACAGGCACCGTGATTTATTTAAGGGCGAACTTGAACCAACTTTGGGACCGTGTGAAACGAAACAGCACCCGCCCTCTTTTGGAAACCTCTGATCCCAAGGAATCGCTTGCCAATCTCTTTCGGGAACGGGAACCGATCTATCGGGATATTGCCAACATGGTGGTAGTGACGGATCGAAAAACTCATCAAGCGGTGGCGCGTGAGCTGCGCGACAAGTGCCTCGCGAGGCAAGCGTAGGAATTCATATGAAACGAATATACGTACGAACGCACGGCGGAAATTATCCGGTTTTGATCGGGAGAAATCTCCTCAAGTCGATCGGCCCGTTGGCAAGACAGCTTCGCCTTGGGCCGAAATGCTTCATTGTCTCGGACAAAAAAATTGCCGCTCGTTATCTCTCGACCGTGCGCCGGTCTCTAAAAAAATGCGGCTTTGACGTTTCGAGTTACTTGCTTCCGTATTCCGACGAGCGAAATAAGTCCGAGCGTGTGTTATCGAGATTGTGGCGCGAAATGGCCGAAGCATCTTTAGAACGCACGAGCACGGTCGTTGCTTTGGGCGGCGGCGTGGTCGGAGACCTTGCGGGATTTGCGGCGTCCACCTATATGAGAGGGATTCCGCTCGTCCACGTACCCACAACCCTTTTGGCTCAAGTCGATAGCGCAATCGGCGGGAAAACAGCGATTGATCTTCCTTCAGGCAAAAATACGGTCGGTTCGTTTTACCAACCGAAGTTGGTGGTCTCGGATATTGAAACGTTAAAAACACTCGGCGTCTCGGACCTCAGGAATTCTTTTGCGGAAATCATCAAGTGCGGCATGATCCGTGACGCGCGGTTGTTTGAGCTGTTGGAACGCGATGGAGCTTCTTTTTTCGATGCGGTGAAACGCGGCCGCTTTGGGAAAACCGAAACCGCGTTTCTCGAAACCATCGTGCGGCGGTCCGCTAAGATCAAAGCCGGAATCGTTCACCGGGACGAACGGGAAACCAAAGGGGAGCGGATGATTTTAAATTACGGCCATACCTTCGGCCACGCGATCGAAGCAGCTTCGAAATTTCGAATGGCGCACGGTTCGGCGGTGGCGATCGGCATGGTGCTCGCCGCTCGCCTTGCGTGCCGGCGGGGCCTGTTAAGCATTGAAGCCCAGAATCGGCAACGGGCGCTCATTCGTCAGATTGGACTGCCCTCTTCGCTTCGCTCCGAGGACTACCCGTTGAAATTGGGACTGCCTGTACAATGGAAAAAGGGAGGGCATTCAAGCGGCGAACTTTTGAGTTTTATGAAGCGCGATAAGAAAATTCGTGATGGAAAAATGAGATTTGTGTTGCCCCGAACCATCGGGCGTGTTGAGATTTGTTCCGGCATTTCGGATCGTGAGATCAAATCCGTTTTGAGTGAGGGTTAACATGTTCAATAAAATCAAAGTTGGAATCGGTTTTTTTGGCGGTCTTTGGATTGCGTATTGGGTCAAAGTGTTGACGAGCCAATATCTTTGGGTCCTGTTCTACAGATAGTTCAAGAAAAGTGCGAGTATGCAAGCAGGGAACAATCTCATGCCTGTTTCCTACAGTATCTTCTATGTAAGCTCTTTCAAACAAATGACTTATAAAACATCCCGTATTTTTTATCATATCATTGCTTGACAATATCCTCGTTATAGGTTATCTTTTTAAAAATCTTTAATAAGACAAGTAAAACTAATGACTTTCCCACATAGAAGGCTAACGTCATGGATTACTATCTTGTGCTTCGCAGTAACCCAGTTTGCGGTGACTCCTGCAGGTTATGCGTATGCCCCTTCTCCGGTCATTTCAGAAGTTAATGTCCCGACACCTTTCGCACTAGACCTTCCTCCAAACTTAGGCACGATCGATACGCTGGTTTCCGGCTCCGGTCCTGCCATCATTCACATTCAAGAAGCGCACGGTAATTACGACGCGCAAAAAAAGATCGAAGGAATTCTCCAGTATTTAAAAGACAAATATCAAGTTGATGTTGTCCTCTTAGAAGGAAATCCTTTTCAACTCCACGCGCCGCTCGTCCGTTTTTTCCCCGACCGGATGGACCTCACGAACAAAGCCCTCGACCGCCTTGCCCAGAAATCGGTGGTGACCGGCCCGGAACTCTTTTTAGCAAATTCACCCGAAGCCAAAGCGCTCGGAATCGAAGACCGGAACGCCTACGTTGAAAACGGGGAAGCGCTCGTTAAAGTCCTGCGGGAAAAACAGAGGACCGAGAACTTTCTTTCCGATTTGGATCTGCAAATCAAGCGGCTCACCGCCCCTTATCTGAATCAGGATTTAAGAGCGTTTTTAAAGGATCTGGAACAGTTTGACGCCAAGCTCGATCCCCTCGAAGCGCACCTTGAACATTTAAGAGCGCGTGCGAAGAAACATCTCAAGACCGACCTCACAAGCCCCGCGTTTCAAGTGGATTGGCCGATGCTGTTCCGCGTGTTTAAGCTTAAGGAACTTGAGGCCGGGTTAAACCAGGAATCGTTTAAGACCGAACGGGCCGCATTTCTGAAAGCCATTCACAGCGGAGGAAGCCCCCAGCTTGCCCGGGGCTTCCGAAGCAGTACCCGCCTGCGGCCTGCAACCACGGGCGGGTGGCGACCCGAAGGGTCGTCCCTTGACTCCGTTCCCCTACATATATATGAAGAGGTGGAGCGGCTGTTGTCTCTTCCCTTATCCCAAAACAAGCTTTCGGACCCCGAAACGGGGCTCCTCTTTGAGCAAATGGTTGCGCACCTCCCCGAGGATTTTAATCACGAGGCCTATCCGAACGTAAAGCGGTTTATCGCGCACTTGATCCTGCGGAGCGAGTTGAAGGCGAATCTGCTTTTTGGCGAAGTGGAAACGTTGACGGATTTGATCGAGTCGCGCCTTGCCGAAACGGACGAAGCCCGGGAACTCGTGAGTTTGCTTCGCGATTACCGTCTGCTCAAGCGGCTTTTTAGTTTGGAACTGACGCCCGAAGACCATGAGCGCCTGATCGCGCGCGGCGAGGCCATTCGTCCCCGCGCGGCAGCAGAGCGTTTTCTAGCAGTCAATCGCAAAGGGCGCGTTCGAAACGTTTCGTTCGAGCATTTAAGTGAAATTGAGTCCCTCTTTGACAAGGCGCTTGCATTTTACAACGGTACCAAGGTGCGTGACGACTGGATGCTCAAGCGCGCGGAGGAGCGCCTCAAAGAAACCGGAGCAAAAAAAGTTGCCATCATCACGGGAGGTTTTCACGCCGGCCCGTTTCAGCACTATTTTGAGTCGCACGGTTACCGCTATGCGCTCATTACGCCCAAGATTACGAATTTGAGCGGCCGCGACACCTATGTCCGAGAAGCGCTTGAAGATTACATTGATTCGAAATCAGATCTTCAATTGATTTTGCCGTCCACGCACCGTTTGATCGAGCAAGTCGGTGCGTTGGCGCTTGACCGTTTCGGCGTTGGCCGGGATTCTGTCAAAACCGCGGCGCGTGTGGCCGCCGAACTTTTCTGGACCCTTACGGAAGCGGGGGAGACGCCGGGACAAAGCGTGCAGAGGATTCGTGGAACCAATTTTGCGAGCCAATTTGCAGACGGCGGTATTCAGTTCAAACAGGACGGGTCGTCGGTTCTCGTGGTCGTGAATCCGAAAGGCGAAGGTAAAGGCATTGATGATTACGATGGACCCGCGTTTTTGCGTGTGAATTCGAATGGCGAGGTCTCGACTCCAAAGCCCTATCGTCCGCACGCCGGGCGTTTCAAGCCCATATCTTTCGTCTTATCGTCATTGCGAGGCAGTATTCCAAGTATTGCCGAAGCAATCCCGCAGTCTGAGATTGCCGCCCCATCCCTTTCCGACTCCCGCCACACAGATGTCGGGCAAGCTCGCCGCGGCTGGCAAACGCGGCAGGATGCCAATGCCATTGTCGAGCAATTGGTAAAGGACAAGCAAGTATCGGCTGCCTTATTGGAGGTCGTCGCTTACCGAACCGCTGATGATAGGGCGTTTGAATTGGTTCGTACCGCAGAACTGGCCCAATTGGGTCAAACGCGGCAAGCGAGGAATAATACTTGGACGGCTTTGTTGGCAATCCGCGAAAAACTGGCGAAAGCCATCGTCCAATCAATGGGTAGCGCGACTTTGCGTCTCTTTATAGATGAACGCATCGGACTTGAAGGTCACGGATTCGCAGATCTAAGTTCTATAATCAAATTACTCCTTACCCGCACCGTGGACGACCGTGTTTTTCTAAGAACCGATGAGCATGAGAGAATTGCGGCTTCGGTTTTAGCCGCCATTACTCAACCCCTCTCTGACTCGCGGGCGGGTGAGCAGGCGCGGGATACCCTTGCCTCGCGACTTTTTCATTCATATACACATGAGGCGATTATTGGCATATTGAGCAGTGCGTCGGATCAAGAGCTTGAGGAGGGGATCAAGGAGGCGAGTGAAGAGATTGATGGTTGGGAGGGCCAAGAGGCGTACGCGGACTGGAATGTGAAGCGAGGTCTGGGTAGTGAAAATATTCTAAATTATGGTATGAGCCACGGCTCACTTTCTGAACTCTCCGCGGGGAAAATTTACAGTTGGACTCTCGTTCGAAATAAGATTTGGGATGAAATTTACCGCCGCCGCCAGCAGGAAAAATCGGATGCCAACAAAGCTCTTCAAAAGCGCCTCTCTGACTCGCGCACGGAAGATCTTGGATTGCCGGAAGCGGTTCTAGATAAATTTAAACCTACGGCGATTTCTGCTCCGGCCGGCACTTCATTGGCCGATGTTTCTGAATCCGCTCGCGAAGCCATCGTAACGAAATTTGGCACACTGCCAGCCGCTCCTCCTGCACTGGGCGTTGGTCTGGGGGAAGTGGTTGATCCAAGCCGCAGAGCTGCCATTGCCGATAAATTCCGCTCCGATTCTCGACCAGCTCCGGGAGCAACTGATGAAACGGACGGTGGTGTCCCGAGTGCTCTTAGGTCCATGGTTGCTTTTGACCTGACGAACGACCGCACTGACGATGCAGTAGTTGGACTCATAGATCGTTCTGGACTTAACATTTCAATGGCAGCTTTCACAAGGCGTAATCACCCCACCACTACCGTTGATCTGTTAGAAGCACCCGTTGAGCGCGGCGGTGGAACGATCCTCTATAATCCCGTTCTTGCGATCAGCGCAACTGAACCGGAACCCCAGTCTTATTCCATTGAACTTGTTACGAATGACTCGAACAGAACTCTCTTTACCGCTCACGACGGCCACGTTCGCCTGCCTGTTCAGTCTGTCAGTGTTCAAACAAGCGGAACCATTATTACGCTTCACAACGACACAGTTCTTATGCTCTACCATTCCGCGCAACGGCCCAAAATTTTAGTTCAGTTTGATGCCACGTGGAAAATTCTGACTCTGAAGCTGGGCGATAAACCTCCGATCGTGGCTGAAAGCCGGGATGAGCTCGCAAATGCTCTAGCAGGTCTAAGTCGTCGAGGTGTATTACACAACCATCCCGCCATAATCCTGCCGGATAAAGCTGGCACCACTATGAGTGACAACCAGTTTGTAATTGAGATGCCCTCATTAAGAACCGAGCTCGGTAGAGAAACAATGATTGTTGACTGGAGGAATGTCGTTGAGTTGAGCGAAATTTTAGCCCTCTTATTCTGGCCGACAGAACGCAAACCCGAGCAAACTAGCGCCGCCCCATCCCTTTCCGACTCCCGTCACAAAGACAGCGCCTTGTCCGCTAGCAGGCAAGGGCAGACACGGATGACGCAGGAGCAGAAAGCCGCCATTGTTTTGGCGGTTCTTAATCTAGTTCCGAGCTTTGTTCAATATGCCAAGTTGATTGCGGTTGATGCCCTTTCTCTTTCGGATGGAGTAGTTAGGATCATCGTAGCGCAAGGGACATCCAATCAAATCAATTTACAGTATCTTCAACACAAGGTTCGCGGCATTCTCAACAATCAAAAGGTTCGGGTACATATTGTTGAGACCTCGGACCGATACGCGATAGCCGATGCTGATATAGAACAAATCAGAAACTCCATCTCCAGTTTCCTCTCCGACGCACGACCGGCTGATCCTGCTAAACTCATGAAAGGTTTGGTAGATCTCATCACGGCTCGGGGTCTTGGGGAGAATTATTCTGTTACCGACAACGGCAATGAAATATGGATGAACTTGAATCCGGGCGAGCAGATGTATACAACTAAGGGCATTAAATTATTAAAGGGTGGCGCTGTGAAGTTAGAAGCAGGAATCGGTTTTAAGGAGGATTTTGTGGCTGCCCTGGGGCCTCAATTTAAGACGGGTCAAACAAGCTCGATCACCTTTTATCCTAATCGGGTTGAATTAAGTATTAATTACAATAACCCCCGAGTAAGACCTAGCTCCGTCAGTATGTCCTTCAACTCGTCAGGAGTCTTGATTGATTTTGGCATGGATCAAACGGGTAACATCTACCCCATTGTGAGCGGTCGATTTGGACCCGATTTTGGAAACGCCCAGCTGGCCAGAGAATTTTATGTCGATCCGAACGACTTGCCGTTTAAGCTGTTAACTTTGGAGAAAGCCAAAGCTAGGGGATTGACGTTGGCGTCTGAAAAATCTGCACCCGCCCCATCCCTCTCCGACTCCCGCGCGGTCCTTTCGGCAGCTGAACAAACCCAATGGTTCGAAGCGGTTCAAACAGCCAATGGTTATCTAGGGTCCTTGATTGGGTCTTTGAGACAAAACCTTCTGGTGGATCCCACGGAGGATGAATCGCAAATCGCCGCTTTGTACCGTTTAACCCGGGGTGTCTCGCAAAAAGAAGATGTGACGCCAGAAGTTGTGGCAACCCTCGAGAGTTTCTTCGGGACCAAGCCAAGGGGAGGCTATTTTTCAGATCCTCGTTTAGGTCCTTTATATGAAATAACTGGCTCCCGCGCTGCCGAAAAAGGTCAAAGTTTCTCCGACTCGCGGCCGGATCAATTGTCATTGCGAGGCAGTATTCCAAGCATTGCCGAAGCAATCCCGCAGTCTGAGATTGCCGCGACATTGCTCGGAACGCCGTCTCGCAATGACAGCGAAGCAGTCGTCGCAGACGGCGGCGTGAGAAAACTCTCCGACTCCCGCTCCCCGACTGATGATAAGAAGGTTGTCAACAAGGAGTCCGGTGTATTTATGCTTGCGTGGACGGCGGTAGCGGCAGGGTTTTCATACTGGCTATTCGATGGGTCGTTACTGTGGAGTTCCTTGTATGCAGTCTGGGCGTTTGCACTTGGTTATATCTTTATCTTTTCGGCAGGCGAGTCGGCAGGCGAGCAGGTGCGGACCTGGAAAATAATTTCGATTTTCATTGTTGGCGTGGTTGCGGCCGGCTCATCCTTTTTTACGATCTTCTTTCTCGCTTCTTCATTGCTAAGCAGAATCAGAGAAAGCGCTCCAATGCTATGGGATGCCCTGACCGTAGGTGGAGTCCTTAGCGGATTTCCCTTTGGTTCTCTAGCCGACGAGTGGGACCGCTACGCCACAGGGTTTGCTCCTCCAATTCTACAGACTGCCATGGTTGCAGGGATTTCGCTTGCCCTTCTGGTGGTGTTTCATCTTCTTGGCTTTTTTGATCCTGATAGGAACGAAGATCTTGACTATGATTCTCCGATCATTGCCCAAGCTCTTGACAAATCCTCCGCTCTTCGAACACTCATCGGTGAGATTAAACGAGTTGATCCGGCTGCACGCTTAGGTGTTGGATACAATGAAGAGTTAACCATTGAGTACTACTATCCCAAGGGAAATCCGAACCCAGTTCGTTTGGATCGAGACAGACTAGACACAATTGTTGCCGAGACCAATGAAGCTTTTAAGTATCTTGCGGAACCAAAAAATTCTATGGCCAGAATCGCGTGGATTGTTGCCAAATCGGCTTTTATTATCATTGACGGCTTGTTTGGGAGCATCTCGTTATTGTTAATGCCAGACGCCTTTTTCTGGTTGTTGCTGAGCGGAGGCAGGGTAAGTGCCCCGTTTCTATGGAGTGTCGTGAACGTAGGGATTTCGCTTGGTCTTCTGATTTTGGCGGGGTTAGCTGATCCTCACTTTTTTGAATTTGTCGATGAGGGGAGTGGAATACCGGATAATTATTCCAGCCGCCCCGATCAACTGAAGACTCAAACCCCAGACGAAACCAAAAATCTTTCCGACACCCGGCCGGCTGACGATCAAGCGGTTGTCAAAAAGGAACCCGCCAGTGAAGGGCCTGTGTATGGGGGGCAGTTTGCCAACGAAGAAGAAAGCGGATTTGAACGGGCAGTTCGATCCATGGTACGCGGTGTTGCCGTGGCTGTGTTTGCGCTTTCGGTTCCGGTGGCGGTGATTTCATCCGGCCTTACGATCTTCACACTCCTCGGTTGGTTGTTTGGCGCAAGCATCGTGCCGCTTTTCTTAAGCGCCTTGACCGCGTCGGTGTCGATTCTTCTTGCGGCCGCACTGGGTTATTGGCTCTTTTTTGTTCACAAGCTCGATGACAAGGTCAAGCCGGTGGATTTTCGCGGCCGCCCCGACCGGGCAGTGCTGTCCGACCAAGCGCCCGACCGGCGCTTGACCAAACAGCGCCGCCCCGACCGACCGGACAAAACCAAAAACCTTTCCGACTCCCGCTCCTCACAACCTACGGTCTCAACGCCGAACTCACAAGCACAAGCGCTGATAGACCGTATTAACGCGGCTCTTGGAAATCTCGCAGGTCCCAGAACCGTTAAGCATTTCATTGCTGCTTTAGAGGATCGCGACCGAGATGTCCGTCGAGCGGCTGCCGAAACTCTTGGAAGTTTCAAAGACCCCAGAGCTGTCGAGCCTTTAATTGCTGTTTTAAAGGATGATTGGGTTGTCAGTCGAGCTGCCGCCGAAGCTCTCGGAAATCTCAATGACCCCAGAGCTGTCACGCCTTTATCTGCTGCTTTACAGGATGATAATTGGAGTGTTCGTCGAGCTGCCGCCCTAGCTCTTGGGAATTTCAATGATCCTAAAGCTTTCGACCCTTTAATTGCTGCCTTAAATGATGATAATTGGAATGTCCATCAAGCTGCAGCCGAAGCTCTTAGGAAAATTAAAGAGCGGCTTCAATCGGGACTATCGACTCCTCAATCGCTTTCCGACTCCCGGCCGCCCGTGGAAGGGGTGCCGGAGCAAACGGTCGATCAGGGGAATACGAACTTCCGCGAAGCCGTTCTCGATGGAATAGCCGGCACGTTCCAATCACCTAACGACATGATTCGCAGGGTAAAGAAGGTTGAAGTCGTCGCAACGTTGCGTCAAAAAGACAGAGCGGAAGGTTCTTACGCGAAACACGGCGAGCTTTTTCACGTTACCTCAATTGCGGCCCAAAGCGTTTTGAAGTGGCTCAATGTTTTGGGTGAACGCAACCGTTTCGCCAAGGAACAAGCCGATACAGCCGCCACCTACAACGTGCGGAAGTATATGGGATTTATTCCGTGGCTCAAAGGGGATGTGACAAACGGCGAAGGTGAGCGGGACGGGGCCGAAATGCTTCGGATTGGTGAACGACCCGGAGGGGGTTATACGGCGCCATTCATCGAAGAGCCCAATACAGATCTTGGAATGGACGTCCTTGAAATAACCAATGACGTAGGTCATTCGGATCATTGGGGGGCAGTTTCCATTGTTTTGTATTCGAAACACGGCACACTCGTTGCCATGCCCGATTTATATTTCAATCGTTGGGTGGGACCCAAGGGAAGCGGGGTCGATGTGACGAAACCGACGCTCGAGAATTTAACAGGTATTGCTCAGGCACGCGGAAAACAAATCAACAAATTGAAAGGCGCTCTTCTGTACCGGAAAGTTCACCTGACGCGGATTTTCGAACTTATGGACGCCGGTATCCATATCGGTTCCACTGAACAAGCGGAGAGACTCCTGGAACTTAAGAAGAATTGGGAACTGGTGTATGGCAATTCCTCGGAGTTGGTGGTTGAAGGAGAAGAAGCCGGATCTTTTCAAGCGCGGGTTCAAGCAGTGAAGGAAAAGTTGAAATCGGAATTTGATGCGCTCGACCGCGAAATAAAAGAAAAAGGAATGCTAACGATCGGTAATCTTACCCTTTTGGCGGACGGTGACCTGATGCCCGCAGTCGCCGTGATGACGGGCGAACTTGATTTTGTGACGGGCCGGGGCGGTGCTACGGAAGGCGGAGTGCTTACCGCGGCGTTTGTGAGATCGTTTGGCGGCGAGATGAGCGGCCGAATTGTGTCGGTCGATGGTCTGAAAAAAACAGGTTTTGGCGCAGAGCTTGGGCATAGTGGGGCTGATTTTTCTGAGGCGGAGCAAGAACGGCTAAGAAAAGAGTTTGATATTGTCAAACGGGGAACAGAAAGCAAAGCAGGGCAAAAACCGTGGGATTATGTTTATTCTGCGGATGACCTCGTACAAGGCGATGATTTTGTCGTCATTGCCAGCGCCGTGAAAGATAACCCTTGGGTCCAAGGCCTAAAGGGAGCTTCATTTGATCCTGAGACAGGTGACCTTGCCGTCTCTTCTGTCCGGGCCACTTCCGGCGGCGAGGTTCGAGTCATTAAAATTGTCTATGAGACCTCTGTTTCTGATTTCAAGCAAGCCCAAGCGGATGATTCGCGGTTAAAGAATCCTTTTCAATGGTACAACGTCGGAAAAACTTTTTTGAATTACAGACTTTTTGACCCTGCGCTTTCGGCATTTATAGAAGCGATCAAACTTTCAGGTCCTTTTGCAGAACTTAAAGCGTTTTTTGAAGGGGCAAAGCAGCATGCCTTGGCCATGCAGGTTCTTGTTACGGGAAAGGATCCGGAGACGGGGGAAGACGTTTCCAGTCTTTATGGTACCACTGCCGGTTATTTTGAAAAAGCAATGAAGTTGACACATGACATGCGGGCTCCTCCTTTGCAGACCAAGGAAATTCTGCAAACGCTTTACGAGTTTATGGGAGACGAAGCTGCCAAAAAGGGCGATGAGAACAGTGTAAAACGAGCTCACACCTATTATGCAAAGGTTCTGAATCGGGCCCCCGAAGACAAGGCTGTGATTCAAAAAATCAGAAATCTTCCGACTTCTTTTGCCGACACCAGAGCGCAAAAGAAAGATTTTTGGTTTCTTGTGAAAGTTGTCTTGAGTTTCGGCACCGGAGTAGTGGTGATGGCAAGTCTCGCTTCGCACTTAATTCCGTATTTGGACAGGGCGGGCGTTAGCCACCACGAACGATTTTGGCTGGCACTTTCGATCGGCATCGGGGTTGGATTGATCGTTGGGTTCCTATTTTTTAAATTGGTGCTTTCTCCACTTTTTAATTTTGTCGAGCGCTTGATTGCACGGCCTGGGAAAAACCGGTACGTGCCGCGTTCAGCTCTTGGAAGTATTCTTCGAACTGTATTCAGCCCAGTTCCACCGAGTGGGGAAGAACCACCTGATTCGTCATTGCGAGGACGGCCAACGGATGGACCGGACGAAGCAATCTCAACCACTGTCATTCCCGCGAAAGCGTCCGCCACGATTCATGGCGGACAGACCATGAATTCCCCGGTCAAGCCGGGGAATGACAGCGAAGCAGTCCCAATTTCCACGGGCAGTCCTCGAAGCGAAGCAGAGAGGGCAGTCGTCGCAGACGACGGTGCGAGGAATCTCTCCGACTCAAGAACGGCGCTGCACACACTTCAGTTTGGCGTGAGCGAAGAATTTCTCCGCGCCAACAAACACCGAATGGTCGCCGTTTTCATATCCGGAGGCGAAGCCCCCGGGGTAAATGCTCTCTTTGCCGAAATTGCCCGCGCCATCATCAAAATTATTAATAAATTCTTGCCTGATGAGAAGAAACTGATTCCGGTCGCGATTCAAAACGGAATTGCCGGCCTGATCGATTCAGAACTTTACAAGAGAATCGCCGTTCTTGACGAGCATAGTATTGTCGACGCCAACCTTGACTATGAAGGCGGCGTAGAAGCGGGGACGAGCAGAGTCAATCTTCTTAAAGCAGATCTTGAAACCGTACGCACCGCGCTCAAAAACATGAATGGGTTTCATTCGTTTGTCGCAATCGGAGGAGGGGACCACGCGCTGTTCTGGCTCAAATTTAAAGAGGCCATTGCCACAGAGGAACGTTTTGCCCCGCTGCGTGAAGAGGGCCTTGATCAAGCTCTGGAACGCATCATTGTCAATTTTAAAACCATTGACCTCGATGTGCCTGGAAAACCCGTCGGCGGTGTTTCCGCAGCTCGCATTGCCCGTAAGCTGATTTACGACCGCTTGCGAAGTCATGTGAGCATGGCCAAGCAGCAGATTCAAGTGGTGCGCGAAATGGGAGCCGGAGCCGGCATTCTTGCGGTGCTTTCCGGCGGAAGAAAACCCGCAGATCTTGAGTATTTGACGGCTAGCCAGTGGGACTCAAAACGAGCTTTTGGACGAACGATCGAAAAAAGCGGCGAGCATGTTTTGATCACCATTCCGGAAATGCCGGTGACGCCCGAAGAGGTTGTCGATGAAGTGAGACGGATTTATGACACAACCGGCGCGGTCCTCGTTGTCGAGTCGGAAGGCACTCAATTTCTGGTAGACCGCAAGGACAATCCAACCGTGATTCGTGAGCTTGCCACTCTGCAGAGTCAGGGCGTTGATCCCGCGCAGATTATGCACGTGCTCAAAGTTTTTTTAAGTGAAAGTCTTAAGCGAGGGGATAATGCCCAAATTCTCAAAGTGCTTTTGCGTGCTCCGTCCTTTTTTGAAAAGGGATCGGACAAACAAAAGGAAGTGTGGCGGCTGGCGGAAACCGTCCTCGAAAAAATTCGGGTGAAGGCGGATGATCCTCTGTACGTCAAACTAGTCGCACCGAGCACCCAAAAACCACAGGGACGTATTTGGTCTATTCTGGAGTTTGGTGCAAGCGGCATCGCAAGTGTCATTGCGGCAGCGGTCGTGATGATTCTTACGGTCTGGTACCTGCCGTGGATAAGCTTAAAAATGAGCGCCGGTCTCGGAAGTGTGATCGGTATTCTATCGCACCGCCTCATTTTTTCGCCGCTCGTTCGTCATATTGATCGTTTGGTGACGCGAGTAAGTTCGCCTTATTTCGCTGAGGGAGCTCTGCATGCGTTCAAAGCAAATTTAGTGGCCGGCCGCGATCCTCACGGCAATCCAAAAGTTTCTGAAATACCGCAGGAATGGTTGGTAGACGCCGCCATTCGCAAGGCCTTTTACCGGGATCATCCGGACAGTTCCAAAAGGAAGCTCGTAGATTTCCGCACGCGCACACCCGAGCAGATCGGTTATGAACTTCGCGGGGCGCAGCCGAGCATTGCCGAGAAACTTTATGTGAGACTTCTTGCGGAACAGACTGTAGGACTGATCTCAAACCGTCAATATAACCGGGTGGTTACCATGTCTCTCTTTGACGAAACCGCCATTTTGGACGCGATGCAGGAAGTGGATCGGTCCCGCAAAGTCATCTGGGCCGATGAAGACATGTATTTGGATAAGGCGATGGAAATCCTTCGATCAAAAAACTCAAGGAGAGGATTCATTCGCACGATGTCCTTTGATGAAGTCGCCCAGATTCTTAAGGGCTTGGGC
>MHFO01000044.1 GCA_001804225.1 Omnitrophica bacterium RIFCSPLOWO2_01_FULL_50_24
ATAGGGCTTCGGTTCGCGGGGCGTTGGCAATACGACCGAATGCCTCGAGCAATCGATCGAGATCGGACTCAGAGTGAGCGCTTGAAACCGTCAAGCGAAGCCGGGCTTTCCCTTTGGGGACGGTCGGGTACCGCACGGCGGGAACAAGAAATCCTTCTTCTAGAAGTGCCTGCGCTTGCTGAAGTGCTTTTTTCTCATCCCCGATCACAATGGGGATAATCGGCGAACACACATTTGGTACCCGGAGATTTAGGTTCTCGAAACCTGCTTTTAAATGTTCTACGTTCCGCCAAAGTTTTTTCCGAAGTTCCGGTTCTTCTTGAATCAGATCAAACGCCGCAATCGAAGCCGCGCAGATGGAGGGAGGAAGAGCCGTATCAAAAATGAAGGTCCTCGCGCGATTGATCAAAAGTTCGATCAGTTCACTTGCTCCGGCCACAAAACCCCCAAGTGCTCCGACCGCTTTTGAGCACGTTCCGATATGAACATCGACTTTCTCCAACACACCGAGATGTTCGCTCACTCCGCGCCCATTCGCCCCAAAAACACCGGTGGCGTGCGCTTCATCAATGACCAAATACGACCCGTACCTTTGCTTCAACGTTACGAGTTCAACCAGCGGTGCAAGATCTCCGTCCATACTAAAAATTGAATCGGTCACGATCCACGTGCGTTTGGCTTTGCTTTGTTTTAACAACCTCTCAAGGTACTTTAAGTTTCGATGAGGATAAACGCGCACGACGGCGCTGCTCATGTGAGCGGCATCGATGAGCGAGGCGTGGCACAACTTGTCGAGAAGAATCAAATCGCCCGATTCGGTGAGTGCGGTCAAGGCACCGAGATTCGCCAAGTACCCTGAGGAAAAGACGAGTGTGCGCTGTTTTCCAAGAAATTGGGCGATCCGCACTTCAAGCGCCGAATGGAATTTGCTGGTCCCCGCAATCAGTCTCGCGCTTCCGGCGCCGACGCCCCACGAATCGATGGTTTCGTGCGCTGCTGCTTTGAGGCGGGGATGTTGGGAGAGGCCGAGATAGTCATTTCCGCAAAAAAGGGTGACTTCCCTTCCTTTGAGTGTTGCGCTCGTCCCTTTGAGATGTTCGAGCGTCCGAAGCTCGCGGAACAATCCGTCTGCCTTTGCCTTCTCAAGTTTCTCAACCGCCCAATTCATTCGCGTCATGGGTTTTTAAGGTACCTTATGGATGAATCCTCTTAAATCATCAGGCAAATAAAATCGCGCCCAATTGCCCGCCGAACCCCATTGAGATCGAGCACGCAATCTTAACCTCCTGCTCCTTTGATCTCAAGGGCGTGTAATCCAAATCACACTCCGGATCGACCTGTTCCAAATTGGCGGTTGGCGGAATAAAACTATCCCGCATCGCCACAAGGCACGCGATTAATTCGACTACGCCCGAGGCGCCGATCATGTGTCCGACCAAGGATTTGGTCGAACTCATCGGAATGTGGTACGCCGCTTTTCCAAAGGCCGACTTGATTTGTCTTGTCTCGTACAGATCGCCTTGCCGAGTGGCCGTGCCGTGCACATTCAGGTACTCAATGTCGGACGCGTTGATTCCGGCCGTCCGAAGCACTTGCTTGAGACAGCGCGTAAGCCCGTCGCTTTCGGCCGATAGAGCGTACGGATGAAAAGATTCAAACCCGTACGCATAGCTCAACACCCGTCCATAAACGCTTGCTCCCCGCGCGTGCGCCGATTCTTCCGACTCCAAAATGACGATCCCCGCGCCCTCACCGATTAAAAAACCGTCACGTCTTGCATCAAACGGGCGCATGTGACCCATCGAAAGAACTCCCATTTGGCGGTACCCCGCCAGCATAAGACGAGTCACCGATGCATCGCCGGCGCCGGCAATACAAAAATCGGCTTCGTCTTGCTCAATCATCCTGATCCCTTCCATCACTGAGTAAAGTCCGGTAGCACAGGCGGCCGACACCGTTTTCGCGGGACCAAAAAACTCCCAGTGACGGGCAATCCACTGAGCCGCTAGGTTAGGGGGGAAATTTGCGTACACGCGGGCCGCCAAGAGAGCGCTGGGGTGTTTGAGAAAAGATCCGTAAAAACGTTCGAAAGTCATCATGCCGCCTTTGCTTGAGCTTACGGCGATGCCGACTCTGTCCCGATCGAGTTGGCTAAGGTCAAGTCCGCTGTCTCGGAGCGCTTCTTCGACGGCGCGGAAGACATATTGAATAAAAGGATCGTGAATTTTTGCGAAAGGCGGAGGTTCAAATCCCGTGACTTGAAATGCTCTTTTTGACAGGCCGGAAGTGTCAAAACGCGTGATGTCGCTTAAACCAAGCACGCCGTTTTTCAAACTCTCGGCGTATTCGGTCGCGCTATTGCCGATCGGAGTTACCGCTCCGATACCCGTCACTACGATACGTTTCACGCGCCTCCTCGCCGTTAAACATTCGCCCTCTCCAAAGATGAGGTCCTTAAGGAATGGATGGGGGAAACAGCGCTGGAAATCAGCTCAGGTGTTGTAACCCACGCGGCGCAGCATTTCGAGGTCGCGAGCAACGGGGTTGCCTCCCGTAGTCAAATATCCCCCCACAATCAAACCGTTCGCGCCGCCTTGAAGCGCCCGTTCTTGTTCTTCGGTGCTTAAATTCAGCTCTCTGCCGCCGGCAAGTTTGATGTTGGACTTCGGAAGAATGAAGCGGTACACGGCAACCGTTCTCAAAATTTCCGACGAAGGAATCGACGGAGCGTTTTCCAACGGAGTGCCGGGTCTTGGGTTTAGAATATTGATCGGCAGACATTCGGGGTGAAATTGCTTGAGCTCGAAGGCCATCTTGATCCGATCCTCGCGCGACTCGCCCATCCCCAGAATCCCACCCGAGCATAATTCAAGGCCTCCCTCGCGAAGATGGCGAAGCGTCTCAACGCGCTTGTCGTAGGAGTGCGTGGAAACAACCTGCGGATAATATTCGCGTGAGCTTTGAAGATTGCTGTTGAACCGCCTCAGGCCCGCCGCTTTTAAACGTTCGACTCGCCGGGGCGTGAGAAACCCAAGCGACCCGTCAATCCCAAGGTGCGTTTCGTGCGTTAATTGTTTGACCACGCCCAGAATCCGCTCGAACTCATCGTCTGTTAACGCACCGCCGCTCGTTACGATGCAAAAGTTCTGCGCCCCTTGAAGTTCCGCTTTCTTCGCAGCTTCGACAATGACCTCGGGCTCCAAAAGTTCATAGCGGGCTGCCGAAGTTTCAAATCGAACGGACTGGGCACAAAAACCGCAGTCTTCGCCGCACAAATAACTTTTCGCGTTGATGAGAGAACACAGGCCGGCTTTTGTGGAGTGGAAGGCGTGCGTGATTTCATGAGCGGCTTTCAGGAGCTCGTCCAAACCGGAGATCTCGTCGACCTCCATCAAGCGAATCGCTTCTTCGTACGTAATATCGCCGCCGCCGGTCACGCGGTTCTTTAATTCTTGAATGTCGTTAAGCGCAAGTGCCATGAACCAAATCAGCCGCCTGCGATGGCGGGAAGGATGGAAACCTCATCCCCGTCTTTGAGCGGAGTTTTTTCTCTCTTGAGAAACCGGATGTCTTCATCGTTTTTGAACACATTGACAAAGCGGCGAAGGTTGGCGTGTTCATCGCAGATCCGGGCTTGAATCCCCGGGTACGATTTTTCAAGTTCGATGATGAGTTCCTGGACGGTCGAGGCGGTCACCTCAACTTCGGGTTGACCGTTCGTCAGTTTCTGAAGCGGTGTTGGAATGCGTACTTTAATCGACATCATCTTATCCTATGTTTGATAGTGTAGTAGAATATGTGCAAAAGTGCAGGGTGTCCCTGTCTCGGTTCTAGGACAAAGCAACTTCGAGAGGTTTTTTCCTGAGGCGGCTTATCTTGAGCACAGAAAATCCAAGAACATTTCCATCCTCATCCACTTTTTCCATCACTTGGTCATTTGCTGTCTCGCGGAAAAAACCTTTCCCACGCTCAAACAGCACCTCAAGGTAATCCCCTTCCCGGTCATACCACAATTTCACTATTTTTCGGGCCACAAAACTTCTCCTTTCTTCACGCTGTCTGTTAGATAAGCGGTCAAAATAAATGCATCGTCACGCGGGATTTTGGCAATCACGCAAAGATACTTCGCTCCAACAGGTGTTTTCGGATAAAATCGGTAATAAAGCCTGGCCTCAGAATCACTCAAGGACTGGATCACCTTCTCCGGAGTTTTAAGCGTTTCGCTAATGGCCGTAATCATTTCTTTCATTTCAGGATGACTCAGAATATGTCTCCGCCGTTCTTCCGTCAACCGTAACGATCGGCCCTCAAAATCAACCGGAGATTTCATGAGTTTTAGCTTTGGTACAAGAGTACCTTGCGGAAGAAAGAAAGTAAAGAGTGCGCTTTTCCTTTCTCCTTTTTCTTTCTTTGAAAGCCATCACGTGGCGGTTAAAACCTTGTCCTCAAATGAGCTTAAGTGCGGATCAATCACAAGCGGCGCTGCAAGCGACGACTCGATGGCGTCCTGGGTCTTAAGTCCGTTTCCCGTGATCGCGAGCACAATGGATTCGTTCTTGGAAATTTTTCCCTGTTCGATCAATTTCTTTGCTACGGCCACCGTGACCCCGCCCGCCGTTTCCGTAAAAATGCCTTCGGTCCGCGCAAGCAGCTGAATTCCTTCCCGGATTTCATCATCGCTCGCAATCTCGGCGGTCCCGCCGCTTTCCTTGACGGCGTCGCGAGCGTAATAACCGTCGGCCGGGTTTCCGATGGCGAGTGACTTGGCAATCGTTTTGGGCTTCACGGGTTTGAGCACATCCGAACCGCTCAGGATCATCTCTGAAATCGGCGAACACCCTTGAGGTTGGGCGCAGTGAATTTTTGTCTTTGTTTTTTCGATCAGACCCAACTTTTCAAATTCCTTAAACCCCTTCCAAATCTTGGTGAGAAGCGAACCGCTTGCCGCACAACAAACGACGTGGCCCGGAGTGCGCCAACCCAACTGCTCGGCAATTTCAAAACCGACTGTTTTCGAACCTTCCGCATAGTAGGGCCTGATGTTCACGTTCACAAACGCCCAGCGATGCCGCGCCGCAATTTCTCCGCAAAGCCGATTTACTTCGTCGTACGTACCGCGCACCATAATCAGGATGGGAGCATAAACCAGAGTGCCCAGTATTTTCGCCCGTTCGAGATCGCTCGGAATAAAAATATATCTCTTAAGTCCCGAGCGCGCTCCGTGAGCCGCTACGGAATTGGCCAAATTTCCGGTCGACGCGCAAGCAACGGTATCAAAACCAAGCTCTTTCGCTTTTGAGAGAGCAACCGCGACAACGCGGTCCTTAAAGGACCACGTCGGATGACAAACGGAATCATCTTTCACATAAAGTTCCCGGACGCCTAGAGTTTTGGCCAGTCGATCGGCGCGAACGAACGGGGTGAAACCGGAATGCAAGCCCACGGTGGGCTCGCCGTCAATGGGAAGAAGGGCGCGGTACCGCCAAATGCTTTTGGGACCGGATTCGATCTGGCTGCGCGTGACCGCTTTCTTGAGTGCGTCATAGTCATAGTCCACCTCAAGAGAAGCAAAACAAAATTCACAGACATAAATGGCTTCAATAGGATACGTTCTCCCGCACTCCCGGCATTTAAGTCCTTTGACGAAACTCATGTTTTCTTTTCCTTCATCGCGTCGATTAAAATTTTTGCGACTTCCGGCCGCGTAATCTCAACCGGCGGCAGTTGACCGGCCCGAAGCATATCCCTGAGCTTGCTGCCGGAGACAAAAAATGAATCGGCATCTTTGGGCGCCGTTTTAAAACTCACGATGCCGCCTGTTTTCCGGTCGAAGAAGCAATGCTCAAACTTAAAAATCTCGATGCCGATTTCTTCTGAGCTAAATTCATCAAACGCTTTTTGAGCGTCGTAACTTCCATAATAGGGTTTCCCGTCCGGCCGGTTGCACCCTGCGTGATCGCGTCCCACAATGAAATGTGTGCAGCCGTAATTTTTCCGACAAATGGCGTGCCACACCGCCTCCCGAGGGCCCGCATACCGCATCGCTGCCGGAAACACGCTCAAGAGCACATGGTCTGCGGGGTAATACTTTTCAATCAACACCTTGTAACAATCCCACCGGACACGCGCAGGCACATCATCGCTTTTGGTTTCTCCCATGAGGGGGTGAATCATAAGTCCGTCCACCGCTTCCAAAGCGCATTTGGTCAAGTATTCATGTGCGCGGTGGATTGGATTTCGGGTTTGAAACGCCGCCACCGTCTTCCACCCTTTTTCCTCAAAATAGGCGCGCGTTTGAACGGGGTCACGCCGCCCGTCCAAAAAATCCTCATGCGGCGGCCTCGCGAGCAATGAAATTTTTCCGCCCACGAAAAAATCTCCCATTTGATTCACTTGAGCCACGCCCGGGTGAGCGCCATCCAGCGTACCGTACACGCACTCGGCATGTCTTTTCTTATCGTGGGGAAACGCGCTTTCAACCTGAAGAATCGCAAGCACAAGGCCGTTGCCGGTCTTGAGCGCAATTTCCCCGGCCTTCTGGATGTTCCCTTTTTCTTCGGCCGTAACGGACTTGGTCACGGGAAGCGTCCACACCAACCCGTTTTGAAGGCGCTTCCTCACAAGACAGCTTTCGTAATCCGCTTGTGTCATAAATCCTTGGAGGGGACTCATGGCGCCCACGGCAATCATCTCAAGGTCACATACTTCTCGCTCCGAAAGTGTAAGGGCCGTCAGGTGCTTTGCGCGAATCCTTGCATCCTCAAGCGCTTTGTCTTTCAGTTCCCGATTCACCAACGTTCCGCCATGGGGGGCAATGGTCATTAGATTCCTTCGCCTTCTTCTTTGGCTTCCCGAACCGGTTTCTCCGGCTTCGCTTGTTTTGGTTTCAGGAAGGCATGAATGCCGCACTCGGTTTTTTCAAGACCCGCCCATCTGCCGGAACGCTCATCGTCCCCGGGCTGTACCGGCTTCGTGCACGGCCAGCATCCGATACTTAAATACCCTTGGTCAAACAAAGGATGCTTCGGAAGCCGATGCTCTTTAATGTACCACCAAATGTCTCCCGAGGTGACGTTTGCAAGCGGGTTGATTTTGATTAAGTCCCCTTGATATTCTTCCACAATCGAAATATCTTCCCGCCTTTTGGATTGCGAGCGGCGGATGCCTGAAATCCACGCGTCAAACTCTCGGAGGGCGCGTTGGAGCGGTTCCACTTTGTTGATCAAGCAGCAATGGTCCGGATCCTTTTCATAAGGTTTCCCGCCCGATTCATCGATGGACGCTTGCCGCTTGGTTGGATCCGCTTTCAACTCAAGAACGTTCGTCAATCCCAGCAACTCCATGAGCTTGCGTTTAAACTCAAGCGTCTCTTGAAAATGCCAGCCCGTCTCCAAAAAAAGGATCGGTTGGTTCGGGTCAATTTCGGACACCATGTGGAGCAGCGCCACGCTTTCAGTCTGAAAAGACGACGTCAGCACAATCCGCGGACGGAACTCTTCAATGGCCCAACGGATGATTTCCTCCGGCTGCGCCTTTTGAAAGCGTTGATTGAGTGTGTTCAAATGAAGTTTTCGGGTCATCGCCATGCTCATTTTGACTTGCGACCTAAAATGATTTGTCTCATTTCATCAATCGTTTCATAAGAAATCGCCGCGCCGTCGCCCATCCATCCCGGTTGAATATCGGGCTTCGTCGAGCCGTGGAAATCGCTCCCGCCCGTGATCACAAGTCCGAATTGTTTGGCAAGTTCCCGGTAACGAGCCGCTTCCGTTTTAGACTGACAGCTTGAATACACTTCAATGCCTTTCATTCCTTCTGAGCAAAGGCGCTTGATTTCAGCGGCGAGCCGTTTTGGTTCTGAATCGAGTTTCATTTGCTTTGGATGAGCAATCACCGCGATGCCGCCCGAATCCTCAATCATTTCAACTGCCTGCTCACTCGAGATAGTCCGCTTATCCACGTACGCTTGCGCGCCTTTGGCCAAGTATCGATCGAATGCTTCTTTGGCAGTTTTGACGTACCCTTTTCTCAGCATCACACGGGCAAAATGAGGCCTCCCCACTTGCCCGCCGCCGGCTTCTTGTTCTACTTCCTCCAATGAAATGTCAATCCCCAAACTCTTCAACCGTTCAATGATTTTTGGATTCCGCAATTTTCTTGCCGTTTGTGTCTCAAGGAGTCCCTCCGTTAACTTCTGCGAAGCGGGATCTACAAAGTATCCGAGAATATGAAGGGTCCCGGGCTCGAATTTAACGCTGACCTCAACGCCCGAAATAACTTCAACGCCGATTTGGTCTCCTTCGTCCTGAGCTTCCGGAATTCCGGCAAGCGTGTCGTGATCGGTAACGGCAACGCATGTGAGGCCGTTTTCTTTGGCAAGCCCGATCAGCTCGCGCGGCGAGAGCGTGCCGTCAGAGCACGTTGTGTGCAGATGAAGATCACATCGTTTCACGAGATCGCGCGCACCTTACTGAACGGAATGTTCCGCTGGGTTGAGGTAGCCGAGTTCTTCAAGTTTCTTCATGACCCTTTCCGCAGATTGACCCGGCGTTTCCCGATCCGTCTGACAAATCACTTCCGGATGCAGGGGCTCCTCGTAAGGATCGTCCACGCCCGTAAATCCGGTAATCTCGCCTGCACGCGCTTTTTTATAAAGACCTTTCACATCCCGCTTCTCACACTCTTCGATGGAACATTTTGCGTACACCTCGACGAAATTCCCGATCAAACTTCTATTGTAATCGCGGACGTTCCGATACGGCGAAATGGCAGAAGCAATGGCAATGACACTGTTGCGAGTCAGAAGGTGACAGACAAATCCGATGCGTTTGATATTCGTATCGCGGTCTTCTTTTGAAAAACCGAGTCCTTTGCTCAGATTGGTTCGAATCACGTCGCCGTCCAAAACCTCCACGTTCCGTCCCATTCCGCGGAGCTTCTTCTCTAAAATGCGCGCGATCGTGGATTTCCCGGACCCCGACAAACCTGTAAACCAAATGGTCACTCCCTGTGAACTCAAGGCATCCTCCTATCTTATTTTACTGAGGGGTCGGGGAAATGGTTCGGCAAGCTCACCATCCTGAGCCTGTCAAAGGACTCCCCGACCCCGCACCCTCGCCAGTCTCATTGAATTTAAGGATTAAATTCAATGAGACTGTTAGAGGGTTACAATAATTTTGTGTGGTTAATCCATGCAAAAAATGGGGTAAAAGAAGGCGTATTATATCCGCAACCGGACTCGGAGTCAAATAAGGCAGGATTAAAAATGAAAAGGACACCTAATCAGAAGAGGGTCTTGTGCTCGAACTGGTTCCATGAAACGGATCGGAGGTTAGGCCTGTGCAAAAATCTCCCGAACCACAATGCCGACCACCCCGAGCGCTACTGCGTTTTCGCCGAAAGCCGACGGAATAATTTTGGTACGCGATGCAGCTTCTTCGACCGACCAATCTTTCACTGCTTTCTTAATCGAATCGAGTAACGGCGCTCCGCAATCTTCGATGCCGCCCCCAATCACCACGATCTCCGGGTTCATGAAATTCACCAGAAACGCGATTTTCTTTCCCAAGGTGTAGCCGCATTCTTCGACGATTTTAATCGCCAATGGGTCTTTTGCTTTGACCGCTTCCACAATATGTTTGAAGGTAATCTTGGAAGGATTGCCGCCGGCTGAGTCCTTCAACATCGACGCGTTTCCTTTGCTCACAAGCTCCTGTGCCCGTTTTGTCATGCCAATATCCATTTCCCAGCGGCCTAAATTAGTGGTCATCGCGACAATTTCTTCTTTCGAAGCAGCCGGGTTTGAAATCCCCAGTTCGCCGGCGGCTCCGCTTGCGCCACGGTAGATCTCGCCATTCACGATAATGCCGACGCCGACGCCGGAAAACATATAAATCAGATGTTTCACATCGCGGTCAAGACCGAGCCATTTTTCGCCCAACACGGCCGCATTCGCGTCGTTTTCCACAAAGGTCGGGATTTTCAAACGTTTTTCAAACGTATCCTTGATGGAAAGACAGACGGAAATGTCTTTTTCTCCGAGACTCTGCGGCCAGCGGATGGTTCGTCCGCGTTCATCAATAATCCCGGGGACGCCCACGCCGGCTCCCATAATTTTTGCCTTATCCACTTCCGACTTTTCAATGATCTCGGCCGCAAGATCCACCATCTGATTGATGACGTCCTCGGAATTCTCCGGAAGGCGCTCTCGCTTGATTTCGGTAATGACGTTGATTTCCAGATCCACCAGCACCCCAACCATATTGAGCATATTGAGGCCGACCCCCACCACATACCCCGATTTCGGATTGAGCTCAATCAAAACGGGCTTACGGCCTCCGGTCGATTCGTCCAGAGCGCCCTCCACCACAAGCCCTTCCTTAATGTAGTGGCCCACATAATTGGAGACTGTCACGATATTAAGCTCTGTAATTTTGGAAATATCCGTACGAGAGATGGGCCCGTTTTTCCGGATGACTTCCAAAATGCCTAGATTCTTTCTCTCTTTATCGGAAAGAATCCGGTCTTTTAGGAGCATTTGCTTAATCATGGCGTACCTTCCCTTTTGCCCATTCGCGCTCAGCGAACGCAAAATAGGTTCGTGCCGTTAACGTTCGACCAGAACCGCGCACCGGGTTCCGGCCGGCGAGACCCGCTTATTCGTTCGAAAGCGAGATTTGATCCAGATAAATCGTGCCTGATTTTGGATTCGAATTGATGTCGTCAAAAACCAGCACAAGCTCGCTCAAAGAATTCCAATTACTAATCCGGCGAAATTTCTCAAACGGTATCGAAAATTTCTGCCATTGATCCGTCAAACCGGTAATGATGAACTGCGCCGAGTTTGGATCCTTCAGCTCAATTTTGAGGCGCCTCGTAAATCCTTTTTGTCCGTCACCTTTCACATAAAAATTGAGCGTGTTGTATGACGTCGCATCCAGATTTTGAAGCTTCATCCAGACTCCGTTGTAGGCAGGATTGGAAGAATCGACATCATAATCAATCCTGAGAGAATAACCCAATTCGTCGCCGAGCGCGTCTTGGGGTTCAAAACTCATTTGTGAGCTTTGGGATTCATCGTTCGGATCTTTGTCCCACGACCCAAAATCTCCGCCCAGGTTGTTGGGTTTGTCGCCTGTGTCGAAATCTGCGACCACAAGCTCGCCGCCCAAATTAGCGTTTGCAAGCTGGTAGCCGGATTGAGAAAAACCGTAACTCCCGAATACCAAAGAGATGAAAACCAAAAGCACAATGATGCTTACCCGTTTCATAGTTCCTTTCTCCCTTTCTGCGTGCATGGATACATGCTCCGCTTATGATTTCTTCCGCCTTCAAGACGAATCAATAATGGAAAACTTCTCTTCTGTCAACCAATTTCCTACCTGCTTACCGATGGGGTCCTGGTGAAAGAGCCGTTTCAAAACCCCGTCTTGCAAAAAATTAGTGATGCCCAGTAAAATCATTGCTTGGTCAAGCGCTAAATATTGATGATTAATTTCTCCGCTCGTCACCGTAACGGAATCATAAAACCCATATTCACCATAAAGCCCCGGGTAATGAGTGAGGAGCTGACGCACATTTTCCAGGGCTTCTTCCGGCTTTGCCTCAAGAGCCAGGAAGGACACGTACGGCGCAATCACGCCATCGTCTCGATACCCCTTGGCGCCCATGGCCGGAACTCCGTACTCCCGGTAAAGCCATCCTTTGCCGTTTGAAATCGCGCAAGGTGAAATGCCCCACACCGGATACTGTTTTTCACGCAGAGCGTATTCGATGTGAAGTTCCGTGGCAACCCGATTATTCCGGCCAAGACTTTTCGGTGCCAGATTCTGTTCGTCAACGACCAGCGTCGGAGCTAAAAACTCAAAAAGCGAACCGCCCCAGCTCGGAACAAAGGAACGGCCTAAATATTCATAATGCCCTTCAAACAACGGAATCCCAAACAGGGTTTCTTCCCGCCCCTTGGGCGTTTGCTTCTGCCAATCCCACTCAACCGGAAGCGTTCGGTATATTCTTGCCCAATGTTCCTTGGGAAGATCTCCTTTGCCGATCGCGATCAAACTAATTAAGCGTGCTTCCGTAGCAAGCACGCCGTAGTGATAAGGAACGAATGTTTCTTTGTCGGCGTCAAATCCAACCCGAATCTGCCCGTTCGCCAAATCATAAAAGTTTGAGAAATCGAGCTCGTTCAATATTGCGTTGGCATCGCTTCCAAACTCGGTCGGAAACGCCTGCCGCAAAATGACCATGGCAGCCGCCAGCCACCCGTTGTCTACCGTCGAAATGTACCTTCGGGTGACATCCAAGCTCCGGGTATTGTAATAATTGTACCAAAATCCACGGCCCCACCTTTTCATGCGCTTCGCGGCATCGAGTGTTCCGCGAATGCGGCGGACCGCTTCATCCCGAGAAATGAAACCTAACTCATGCGCTGAAACCGTCGCCATCCAGTACAACGCGAGATTGGTCGGGCTGGTGTAGCTGCCGATTCCCGTGGAAGTGCCAACTCGAATGTGGTCAACGGGAAAACCGGTTTCACGATCGATTAAGTTTTCAAAATACTGCCACGTGTCTCGGGCAATCAACATCAGAAACCGTTCGTCATCCGTGATCTCGAGAAGCACTCCGGCGTGATTACTAGAAACCGCGTCATCCGGAAATCCGGCCAAATTATCCTTGGCCGATTCAAATACGATATCCTCGACGCCGAAGAATCCGATTTCATCCAGCACCAGAGATCCTTGAACGATCTTGTCGGCTCGAACCAAGATTTCAAAGCGCTCAAGTTGATTAAAATCCAAGGACCCAAAAGCGGACATGGGAATCACAACTTCTTTCCAATTCGGCTTCACCGTTTTTCCGGAACGCCCAAGATACTTCGCAATCTCAACCGCCTGTTTTTTCCCCGTTTGATCCCGCAGTTCAACAAACACCGCTCCGCGCACCGGATCGATCTCTTTACCCCGAACCAGCAACGTAACAGATTCGCCGCGGCTCGCATCAAGATGTTCAAGTGGAGCGAAAAAGCGAATCGTGTCGCCGGCCGACACCGAAAATTCAAGCCGAATGGATCCGCCCCACGAAACGAGCGCATCTTCACGCTCCGAAAAAAACTTGGCGACCGATCCATTAGACGCTGAGGTACTCCATTCCGTGCCTACTTTATTCAGACCGATCCCCGAATTAAAGTCATCGATCACGTAAAAACGGTTTGTAGTAGAAGTCGTTTTCCCGTTTGGAATCGTTGAATAAGGCGAATGCTTCCCCCCACCCGTGCACCCAGCCAAGCTGAGAAAGAACGGCAAAAGTATCCAAATTCCAAAACGTAGAAACAAAAGGAGGCCTTTTTTTAATTCGGACCGCTTTAATTGCGGTGCGTGGTTCTCGAATAAAAAGTCTTTTAAAAGTGTCGTGATTCTAACCTTTTAGAAAAACGATGTCAATAAATGAGAAGTTTTAAGGTGTGAAAAGCCCCTAACCGAGTGTCACCCTTATCTGATGAGGGCCTTTTGATGATAAGGGTTTAATGACGTTTCCCGATATCGGTTTCCCGTTTACCTCAATTTTCTTCACCCCGGTCGAGACGTGGCGAGGGTTTTGAACTACAATTTCATAGACCTTGCCGCGGAACAACCGTTTCACCTTATATCTATCCCACTTGCTCGGGATGCATGGATTAATTTCGAGGCCGTTTATCGTTGCATGAATGCCCAAAATATAGTCGAGCGCCACTCGGAAATACCACCCAGCAGCTCCCGTATACCAAGTCCAACCACCTCGTCCAAAGTGGGGAGATTCCGGACCGTCAACATTACCCGGAAGCACATAGGGCTCCGCGTAATAAAGATCTGGCTCTTGACCGCGCAGAATCGGCATGAAACTCCGATACACTTGATAGGCCTTATTTCCATCGTGAAGCACAGTAAGTGCTTGAACCGCCCACGTGCCCGCGTGCGTATAAAGCCCTCCGTTCTCGCGGACCGACGGAGCATAGCGGGAAAGATAGCCGATCGTCGGATCTGTTTTCGTATAAGCGGGCGTTAGAAGCAGGGGCCCATATTTTTTGAACAAGAGTTTTTCCGCGGTTGCCATGCAGATTTTGCTGCGTTCCGGAGTTGCAACATCATGAATGACGGCCCACGTCTGCGTATTGAGGAAAATCTTTCCTTCTTTCTGGGTCGCGCTTCCAAGCGGACGGCCGTCGTCTCGCGTGGCGCCAATGTACCGGTCCTTTTCCCAACCGCATTGATTGATCGCAATTTTAAGCGCTTGAGCGCGTTTCAAATAAGCGGTGGCGCGCGCCTTCTGATGTTTCAATTCGCACAGCGGCGCAAACTTTTGGAGAATCCCGTACAGAAATTGCCCCAACCAAATCGATTCGCCTTTCCATCTGAGCCCCACGTGGCTCAAGCCGTCGTTCCAGTCGCCTTCGCCGATGAGCGGAAGCCCGCGTTTTGACCAACGCTTAAGCACGCGATCAATGGCACGAATGCAGTGGTCGTAAAGCGAAGCCGTCGACACTTTTTTGGTTTTGGGATCCGGCAGAAACTGAACCTTCTCGTCGAGGAGGGTGAAATCGGCCGTCTCCTCAAGATAATGAATGGTCAGAAAAGCGAGCCAAAGAAGATCGTCCGTCATGTGAGTTACCGCGCCGATGTTTGTTCCGGGATGCCACCAATGATGAACGGTCCCGTCCGGAAACTGGCGCTCGGCATGCAGCAAGATTTGCTTCTTGGTCCACTCCGGTTTCAGCGGAAGAAACACATGGCTGTCCTGAAGTTGATCCCGAAAGCCGTAACCGCCGCTTGACTGGTAGTATCCGCACTTTGCCCACAACCGGGCAGAGATGGCTTGATACTTGGTCCACGTATTCGTCATAAAATTCATAGCTTCATCCGGCGTGTCAATCCAGGTTTGACTTAAGAGCTCCTCCCAAAAACGTTTAACGTCGTTAAGCGCTTGCTCCACTTTGGATTCCGTGTTTAACTTTTGAATAATCTGATCCGCACGGCTTGGATGGCGAGCTTCGCCGATGAGAAAGATGAGCGTCTTGGGCGCTCCCGGTTCCAAAACGAGGTCGGTTTGAAGCGAGGCGATCGAATCATAATGCTTGCCGACCGTGTTCGTCAGCTTGCCCTGCAAAACGGATTGGGGATCTCTTGAGGATCGGTAACGACCAAAAAAGTTTTCCTTGTCTCCATCGAATCTCAAAACCTTCGCGTTCGTAAGCGCGTGAAATCCCGTGAGCGGATTTTCGGAAAGACCCGTTGAGATAAACCCCGGAACGAGCGCCGCTCGCTTGGAACCCCATAAAATACCCCGGCGTTCGTCAAAAGCGGTTTCAATGAATGTTTTCTGAAACTCACGGTGAGTATCGCCGGCGTTTCCGAGACACCACTCAAAATAAGTAAAGATGCTCAAACGCCGCGCGCGATCGGATTCATTGGTCAAGACAAGCTTCCAAATTTCGACCGGCTCGTCACGATGAACAAAAATAGTTTTTTCGGCGCGCACACCGTTGACCGTGTTGGTGAGAACAGAATATCCAATCCCGTGACGCACCTCAAACGAATCGGGCTTGAGGCAGCAAGGTTTGAACGTCGCCGACCAATACGCACCGGAATCGTTGTCCCGAATGTACATGTATTTTCCGAAATCATCCTTAATCAAATCCTGTTCCCAGCGTGTCAAACGAGAAAGGTTGGAATTTCCGCTCCACGAAAACCCCGAGCCGGTCTGAGATTCAATCGCGCCGTAGAGGCCGTTTGAAAACACATTGACCCAGGGACGGGGAGTGTCCGGCCGAGTCACGACATATTCAAGGCCGTCCTTCGTAAAATATCCGTACGGACTTTCAAATTTACGTGCTTCTTCTTTCATGGGGCGATTTTCTAATTTCAATTTTCTCTTGGCGCTCATTAGGGTTGGATTCACTTGCCCTTCTGCTTTTTGGTTAATGAGATTCTTTGAGGGCTTCGTTGATTTTTGGAACGATCTCCCTAACCACTTCCGCTGCCGATTTCTTCCCCGACTTCAACAAATCAAATTCAGGAATAATATACTTGGCCTCAATCTCGCGCCACTTGGGGTGGAAGGGATCAAACACAATGGAGTGGACAGCTTCATTCAGCATCTTTTTATTGGCGGGCGGGAGCGGATTTAAAGCCCAGTGTTCGCCTTCGGCGACCGATCGGCGCGAGGGCTGCGCAAGACCGCGGTCGGCAAGTTCGCCCTGAACTTCGTGACTCGTTAACGCTTTGACCACCTCCCAGGCTTCGCGCTGATGCGCCGAGCTGCGCAAAATTCCGTAGCCCGTACCTCCGCTGCCAAAGCGGCGGATACCGTTCTTATTTTTCGGAAACATGGCAACATCCCAACGAAAGGAATACCGGCTCCGGAGCGCCGGTGTCTCCCAGACACCGGATAGAAACATGGCAAGGCGGCCGCTCGCAAACATGTGCTCAACCCCCATCCCCAAATTGGCAAGCGCAACGGGCGCCGGCATCACCCGGTATTGATTGATCAGATCCGCGAAAAATTGAAGTCCCTCAATAGACTCCGGATCATCCAAGCGGCTTTCTTTGGGATCCTTGACGTCGTCAACCAGATGACCGCCGTTGCCGTAGACAAAGTCCTGCCACGCCCATCCATAAAATCCGTACTGTACGACACGGCCTTCGTGGTCACGTTTCGTAAGCGCCTGAGCCATTTTCAGCATGTCGTCCCAAGTCCAATCGTCGGTCGGATACGGAAGGCCTGCTTGGTCAAAGAGGTCTTTGTTGTAAAAAACGCAGGCAAAGGGGGCAACATCCCTGGGAATCGCATAAACAGCGTCTCCCACCGTAAAGCGGTCCAAGATGGAAGGAAAGAAATCATCAAACGAAAATTCTGGATCGTTCGCTACTAGAGGTTTTAAGTTGACAAAAACTCCTTTGGTGGCAAAGGTCACGAAATAGTTGACTTCGGCGGCAATGACGTCCGGTGCGACATTGCCGGCAATCCGAGTCAGAATTTTTGAGTCGTAGCCCGAATACGGGGTGTGTTCAAAACGAATATGAATGTTGGGGTGTTCCCGCTGCCACGCGCGCGTAGATTCGGTAATAATGCCGATCTCATCGGGGCCTCCCCAAAACGCAACTTTAATTTCGACGGTCGATGCCGGATGGGCCGCGTCAACCGTAGATTTAGAACCGCAACCTGATATAAACAGCGCGGTTGCAATCAACCCAAAGGCGGCAACAAGATGTCTCATGCTATTTCTGGTTCTGGCTTATGGCAACTTGGGTAGGTGCCCACATTCGCTTTTTGACTTTGACTTCAGACTGAGTGGTGGGATAAAGATCAAAAATAATTTCGTCCGGTTCGAACCACAATTTGATTTCCCGCTCCGCTTCCTTGGCATTGGAAGAAGCGTGGATCACATTCTCATAAACCCCTTTGGTCGTAATCCGTCCGTATTGGCCCCGGATGGACACGGAATCTGCCTCTTCCGGATTGGTCGCCCCGGCAAGCTGTCTGACTTTCTCGATCACGCCTTTGCCGACACACACCAACGCCAGCACTTTTTTCCGAGAGTGATATTTGCCCAGAATGTATTGGATCAGCTCTTCATAGAAGGGCTTGGCCTTAAGATCGCGGTAATGCTTTTCCGCAAGCTCGCGGGAGACTCGAAGGCACTTGGCCGCTGCGATTTCCATCTTCGCTTCCGAGAGCCGTGTAAGGATGTTGCCGGTGAGGGATTTGGACAAGCCGTCCGGTTTAATCAAAACGAGTGTGGCTTCTAAAGGCAAATTTTCTTGGGCCATGATTTAGGGAGTTAAAAAAAGCGGTTGATTTTAGCATAGGGGACTTCAAAGTCAATGAAGTCATACCTCTATCATGGTGTGTTTAACGTCTCCCCGCGGACGGCGTCCGGATTCGCGGATTCGCATATCGCACACAGTCTTCCTTGGACCGTGGCGATGTCGTCATTTTTCACGAGAAAAATGGTGGGTAGTCGTTGACGGAAGTCGAACCCTGCATCTCCAAGAGATTCAATTACTTATGAAAATGGTAATTCGTAAAGGGAGACGCGGTTTCATTATCCTCGGGGACATTTATTAAGAAACATCCTCTTACTTATAACTCCCATCTTTATAAACGACTTTCCCATTATCACTTACCCAATCTTCCGAGAACCCAACATGCGAAATCGCATTTCTACTACGATCTAACTGGCGATTGGTTTCAGCAACCACTGCTAGTGGATCAATTTCATAAATAATTTTTGCTTTAGTTTGAATAGCCGCATAAAAAACCGCAAAATATACTTTTCTATTTCGGGTAATTCGCGCAATTGATTCTCTTCTTTTCTCTTGCGGCTCTTTAAACATCCTATCGAATTGTCCAGACCCACCCTCTTTACACGATAAATACTCATATTTGATGCTGGAATCTTTTGGATCTCGCGCATCAGCGTCTCTTTTCGTTGAAATAAGCTCATGCCCAAGAATATCTGCAATAATCATCTCTTTAACTAACCCTGGCTGTAGCAGATTTGGTATCCCAACTGACCGAGCTAACTCAGCTGCCCTAAGAACTAAATCTATAATTTTCTTAAATATTTCTCTAGCCATCTTCGCCTTTCTTATACGAATAATAACTCTTTTTTCTGAGACTTTGTTTTACATAACCGATTATTAATTAAATTCACAAATTCTTTATTTTTTTCAAATCCAATAAAGATCCGATCCAGTTTTTCGCATACTACGGGACATGTTCCAACTCCAGCAAATGGATCTAAAACAAGATCTCCTTTTTTAGAACTTGCACGAACAATTCGCTCAATTAGTTTTTCTGGCTTTTGGATAGTATGTAATGCATCTCTGCATATCAGTTCCTTTGACTTATATGTCAGTTGCTTAATATCCCCCCATACGTCTCCGGGATTCTTCCCTTGTTCATTAAACTTCGTCTTACCAAATGTTCCGTTTAAAACAGATGGCACCCGCTCGCATCGACGTCTATGCTCAAGTTCGACTAATTGCGGAACACGAATCGCATCAAGATCAAACGCTCTCGACTTACTTCCTTTTATAAAATAACAGATGATATCGTAATTATTGGTGTAATTACACTTGCCCTGGGCAAGCCGACTTGGCTGATACCATACAATTTTAGATTTTAAATTTAAAAACTTTCTGTAGTCAATAAAATCTATACAAGCAGGCTTGCCAAAAAGATAAAGTGCCCCTCCTTCTTTCAGCTTTCTTGAAAAAGTGCTTATAATATTCAGGTTAAAGTCTTGAATATTTGCTACTTGATCCCAATCGTTTTGTGTAACTCCATAAGGTCCATCACAAACAATAAGATCAACACAGTTATCATCTATTTGCTCTACGAGATTAAAAGCATCGCCATGGTGTATTTTATTTATTTCTAACATACAGCACCTCCTGCTGATCAAACAGCTTATTCACATTTGTCCAGGCGAACCCTAACTAATTATTTCGCCAGGGTTCGCCTGAGCGTCAACAATGGCGATTACTTCACCGTATTCGGCGAAATGCGAACGGTTTTACCGTTCTCCCAAATTGCCAGTGAACGGCCAGATTTTTTATGCCGATCGACAACGCCACGCACAGCTTTTTTTAAGGCTGCTTCTGCTTTATCCTGCAAAGACATTCTTTTTTTCATTTATCGCCTCACACTTTTTTGAACCGCCGCAAATAAGTCGTCATTAATCACTTCTCTATGACCATTTCTTCTTTTGGCAATCAATATGGGCTTTGTTTTTGAATTATCAAACAACATCCAAGAATTAGACAAAGACTCATACAAGTTGAAGAAATTATTTATACCACGGGCAAATCGCCTGCGAACATCTTCTGCGGGCACATGATGCCCGCCTTCAGCAACTCTATCCTTAATACGGGCAATTGCTAACTCCGGACTGGGAATCCAGAGGAAAAAAAGATGACAGGCATAACCTTTCGCTTTTAATTTGGTAAGCAAACTTACATAAGATTTACCAGACAATGTCGTTTCAAAAGCGAAATCAACGCCTCGTCTGGCGTATTCGTGGATTTGCTGTAATACGAGCTTGCCGGCTTTAATGGCGGCAGCACGAGGTTCAAATGGAGCCAATCCTTGAGCGATAAGGTCAGCATTTACAAAATTAGGGCAGTTTACGTAGTCAGGCAAGAATAACTTAGCAAAAGTCGTCTTACCTGACCCGTTCGGCCCCGCAATAATATAAACTGCCTTATTTCTCATCAACACACCGCCTTTTACTCATAGCGAACCCTAACTAATTATTTCGCCAGGGTTCGCCTGAGCGTCAACAATGGCGGAAAGGCAGGGATTCGAACCCTGGAGACCCTTGCGAGTCTACGCGCTTTCCAAGCGCGCCCGTTCGGCCGCTCCGGCACCTTTCCGCGTTTTATCTCTTCTCTTTCCTTAAATGCTTGAAAAATTCTCCGAGCAAAAGTTTCGATTCCGCTTCCAACACGCTGCCCGTGACTTGGAGTCTGTGATTCAACCGGTCATCCTGGACGATATTGTACACGCTGCCGCAAGCACCGGCTTTGGGATCTGCTGCGCCAAAAATTAATTTTTCACAGTGCGTCATGACCAATGCGCCGGCACACATAGGACACGGTTCTACCGTCACGTATAAAGAAGTGCCCTCAAGCGAGCCGCGGTGTTTTTCCCCGCCGTGCTCGTGAAGGTGGCCGGATGCTTGGGTGAGCGCGAGCATTTCCGCGTGCGCTGTCGGATCGTGCAAGAGCTCCGTTTGATTGTGGGCGCGTGCGATAATTTTATTTTGATAAACGATCACCGCTCCGACCGGCACTTCGCCCTTCTCAAAGGCCTTCCCGGCTTCTTTGAGGGCTTCTTTCATGAAAGTTTCATGTAACAAATTAGTAGGGTTCATATCCTGGGACAATTATTTATCCCGCTTCCGGGCAAACACTTTAATGCCTGGCTTCCATGCAAACTGTCTGTGAAAAACCTCAAGGCCGTGGCTTGCAAGCAGGCGGCTAAAATTCGAAGGGTTGAAATAAATACAATGATCCGGAGGATCAAAGCCATCCCATGCTTCTAAGTTCTTCGGACGACGCCAATGACTGATATCGGGCGTCGTTATATAAAGAACTGCCCCGGGTTTCATCACTAAAGCAATAGCAGCTACAAAGCCGTTCAAATCCGGAACATGTTCAATTACTTCGGAGCAATACACAGCGGAAAACTCCTGAGCATTTTTGGCAAAAGCTTCGATAGGGCCCAAAAAATAGGTATTGTTCGGATAATTTCGGTGTGCATAGTCTATTGATGCACGATCGAGCTCAACACCAAAAGCTTCGAAACCGGCTTCGCGCGCGGCTTCCACCATAAAACCGCCGTTACAACCTACATCTAAAAATCGTCCGCCGGAAACATAGCGTTTGAGCAGCCTTACACGGAGCCGTGACCGGCACAATTTCTTGTCAACCTTTGCGAAATAACCAGTTGAGGCATTTTTGTATAGGTCATCGTAAATCTTGTCAATTTCCTCAGGCGTTGGCAACGGATCTAAAAAAATGAGCTTACACGTTTGGCAACAAAGAAGACGGGTGCTGTCACGGTTGTAAAAAAGATCGTGACTCTGACCGCTGCAGATTTGGCAGGAGAGTCTTGATTCAGATTCTTTTGCCATCTCTTTTGTTTCAATTTTTGCATTATTTATTTCTGTCATAAACCAATCAACGTATCAACGCCGTAGCTTTCATTGAGAAAAATTGCACTCGCCGTAGACAGATGTCAAAATCTGCCACGGCGGAGTAATTTTTCATCGGAAAAAGTGCGCCCGCCCTTCGCTTTGCTCAGGACGGCTGAGCAACGTGGGGTGGGCTGAACAATTCCTCTCACGCATAGCGAGAGGTAATGCACTTAAAGAGACGTGCGGCGCGGACGGAAACGACAAGTTTCCGCCGACGCAGTACTTTTTCAACCGGAAAAAGTGCGCCCGACAGGACTTGAACCTGTAACCTTCTGATCCGTAGTCAGACGTTCTATCCAATTGAACTACGGGCGCGAGATGCTTTTTATCGAGCGCCTTGCGCGGTACGCGACTTCCCTGGTCGCGACAGCGCCGTGCTTGTATATCAATACAAGTACGGGCGCAGAACTACATTAAAATAAACCAAATTGTGTATTTATCAAAGTTCTGCGCCAGTACCAACATCCCATTTCTTTCACTTTATCAAAGTTGGTGCGGGCGCAATTTTTCCGATGAAAAATTACTCCGCCGTGGCAGATTTTGACATCTGTCTACGGCGGGCGCATGTTGACCCTGAAAATAGAAATGGTACCAAATTTTTGCGCGACTGTCTTGGTGCGATTTTAGAGCGGCGACATTTAAGGAAGGGGCCTCCTTCAGAATTTCCGCAACCGTCCGATATTGAGACACGATGAGGGTGATCGCACTTTTAACGATTTCCAATGTGTTCATGACGATCGCCTGGTATGGTCACCTTCGGTTTAAGCATGTCGGTTTGTGGAAGGTGATCGTGATCAGTTGGTTAATCGCATTTGTGGAATACTGCTTCCAAGTTCCGGCCAATCGGATTGGTTCCTACCAATTTTCAACGGCTCAGCTTAAGACCATTCAAGAGGTGATCACGCTCACTGTCTTTTGCGTTTTTTCACTCGTTTATCTGAAGGAAGACCTTCGGTGGAATTACCTTGTGGGTTTCGCCTTGATGATCGCTGCTGTATTTTTTGTCTTTAAAGAGTGGGCGTAGTAGTCAAGCGGGAGACGTGTTTGATCATAGCTGCCCATAGGCGTGAAGCGAGGCGAGCCAAACATTGACGCCGAAATACGTGAACATCACGGTGGCAAATCCGACGAGGGTCAAAAACGCAGCCGGCCGGCTGTGGCTTCTTCCGTTGCTTCTGAGATGCAGACAAACCGCGTACACGAGCCACGTGATAAACGCCCACGTTTCCTTCGGATCCCAATTCCAATAACGTCCCCACGACGCATTGGCCCACACGGAGCCCGCGGAAATGCCCAAGGTCAAAAAAGCGAAACCCACCGCCACCAAGCGGTACGTCAGCCAATCGACACGTTCCAAAAATAGAGGAATTTGTTTTGAATCTTTCCCCTTCCTCAAAAAAGCCGGCGGCAGAAAACTCGCGCCCAAATAAACCAAAGCGGAGGCAGACGCCAGCGCAAACGAAGAATACCCAATAAAAGCAGACACCACGTGAAAGAGAAGCCAATTACTTTTGAGGGCGGGCACCAACGGTTCGATTTCCGGAGACACAAGCGACGTCAAGGCCAAAACCGCCGAAACCATGACGCCCGCGAATCCTCCGATGACCACCGTGCGATACCGTTGAAACGTCAAAAAATAAATCGCCATCACGAGAAAACCCATCAGAACTAATGTTTCGTACGTATTGGTAAACGGCCAGTGACCCGCTTGGAGCCCGCGCTCGACCAGCCACCCTCCGTGGAAGATTAAAATGATCACGCCCAAAATAACCGAGCTGCGCAGCAGCGTTTTGATCTCGGTCGAAAACGCAAGAAGCGACACGATCGAAAAGAATAGATATGCCAGAATCAATATGCCGACGGTCATGTGTCCAAAAGCCCCAAGGCAGAGGAAAGTTTTGCTTTAATCATTTTGATGTCTCTTTGCACACCGAGCACGTCTTTCGACCGAACATACACCATCTCCACTTGGAACCCCCCGCCACCCGTTAAAACTGGCTTGAGAACAAGCATAAACTGGCGCGGAAACACAAAACCGGTAACAAAAGCGCCTAAGATAAGTAAAAAATATCCGGCGTAAGCAAGCGGAACTCCGGGGTCCCGCGAAAGTTTGATTCCGGAGACATAGCGCTTTTTGATTTTTTGAACCGTGAAAGACCACTCTTCGTTCGGACGTTCCTTGTGCGAGACGATGTCCTCGAATGCCCAAGCCGTTTGACTCGCTTGGCCGGGACGTTCGGCAGAATACAGAGATACAAAAGCCGCCGGATTCCTGAAATAGGGCGTTCGGCTTGACACCATTCCTTGATCATTCATCACGAAATCGGGAATCACCTCGCTCACTTCGACGAGCGCGGGGAATTGGGTCAACGCTTTTTTTTCTTTCGGCACGAGTTCAATCCGCTCTACGGCCTTGCCGGCTCGATACACAAGAAGTTCAAGCGACGGAATCTCCACTCGATAACGCATTTGAAACATTTTGGTCTGGCCGATTTTCAGGGGATGATTGACCATGAGATCCTCGCGCGTCACACGTCCGTTCTCGCGCTCGACCAACAAGCGGCTTAGATAATTGTCCGGCTTGGCGGGATGCGACCCAAGAAGGACCACAAATTTCTCCAATTTCATTTTTGTTTTGGATTTCGGAAGGGTCACGGTTTCGCCTTCCGGAATCATCACATCCCGAACATCCGAAAATAGGAACGTCAATAATCCGCCCAACAAAACGACCACAAAACCAGCGTGGAGGATGGGCCCTCCCCACCGTCCCCATTGATTCTTGCGAGCGAAAAAGGACAAAACATCCCCGTTCTTCTCGATCGTCACATGATACCTTCGGTCGGAAACGGTGCGCGCAATCATGTTCTCGTGATCCGGAGTCAAGCGTCTTGGAATCTTAAAACGTTCGGCGGGCTCTGCTTCTGAAACCTGATCGGCGAGGGATATGATTTGCCGCTGCCTTCCTTTGAGAAGACGAGCGGTTTTTCGGAGCACATACCAAGCGGCGGCGAACGCGAGATACCCTAAAAGGGTTAAAAACCATCCTTGGTGAAAAACAGATTGAGGGGAAACGGAAAAGAGCTTTACGGATTCAGGCAGAGTTCCGAACGCAACGACCGCTGCCAGAACCACAAGGAGAAAGTTGACGAAGCGCATCGAACGAAAAAAAAGGACTAGCTTCTGAAAGAAAGGGTTCATCGGATTGCATCATACCCACGGCGATCTTGTGATGGCAAGCAAAAATAGAAGGCGAGGTTAGCCTAAAACTTTGGTGATGGCAAACGCAAGTCCCTGGCCGTAATAATCGTCGTCATAACCTCCGTCAACGCCTCGATTATCACGGAAATTAAAGACCTGATACCGGCAATCTACAGATGTCGTTTCGCTGAATTTATATTTAACGCCCAACAGAAACTCATTCAAGGCGTTTCGATTGTCGCCGGTCGATACGGTCGCTTGATAGGAGAAATAGGAGGACAGGGCGTTATTCACCCGGTAATTCAAATTCGTGGCAATCAGGAAATAATCCCCGATAAAATCATAATCTGATTCGCCCGAACTCCAACGATTGGTGCCGGGACCATTGGCCGGCGTATCCACCCGATAGAATTCGTATGCGCCCGTTAGAAAAGCGAACATCTGCTGGCTCAAAGGCCCGGAAACGGTTCCGGAAAATCGGTGCCGGTCTGCGTCTTGTTGATTGTTCCCCACTTTATTAAAATCGATGTCGTCCAGTACCATCTGGTATTTCGCATTCGACGTCCAAGCCCCCGGTAATTTCATATCCAGATTCATCGTCAATTCGTGGACGCGCCGTTCCATATCCCCAAGAATGCCCGGATAGAAAGCGGGGTCACTGTCGGAAAGGGTGTTGTATTGACGGTCCTTATGCTGCCACTTGTATTCCGCTTTTGCTCTGAGACGAGAATTAAATCGATGCGCAATTCTAAAACGCGGAACGATATCGATAAACGTGATGTCCGTTTTGTAACTTGGCAGCAACACCGCGTTGCCAAAAACAGTAACCGATTCGTGCGACCCAGCGTCGTATTCATCCTGCCAACGCAGGCGGCGTTGTTCCATGTCGAGGCCCGCAAACACGGTTGTATCCGGAATGCCGCGATAAGTCAGCGAAACGGCTTCTCCAAACCACCCTTCATTCAAGCTCGACTCCGAATCGCGGCGAGTGAGGCCTGCGTAGAGTGTGCCGTTGGCCTTTGTAATCGCGTGTTCGCCGCGGAATCCGATTCGGACATCGAGATTTTTCTGTCTCAGAAAATCAAGCAAAGCGGTGCCAAAGCCAATGGTATTACTCAACCGCCAGTTGTCCACATCGGGGTTCACATAGGTATTGGGCGCAGCAAGGTTCGGCCGCACTTCGCTTCGAGTGCTGTCATTTTCGAGAAAATTGAGCGCATATCCGCCGTGGACGTACACGTTGTCCGATAGAAAACTATCGTACTTAAATTGAGTTCTCAAATCGGCGAATGAAGGTTTCTCAATGTAATCGCGCCTTTGGTTTAAAGCGCCGTTGTTGTACCGAGCCGAATCCGTGAATTGGCTGTCTTTGTAGTGCTCAAAAGAAATCGACGGCTCAAAGTTGTGAATTTCGTTCACGGTAAACGGTACTGCCACCGTAAAGGTATTGCTCACCCCGTCCACGCGCGTGCGCATGGAGAGACTGCGCAAAATGTTAAGGCCACGATTGGAGCGGTTCGCTTGCTCGCCTTTTAAAAGTGCTTCTCTTCCTTTCCGGGTCCATAACTCATATTTAACGATCACCTTGGCATTTTCAGAAAGCGGCTTTCCAAATTCAATCTCCACGTTGCCGCGGTCTGTGTGAAGGTTGTCGGCGTTCCAGGGAAAAGTGACTGGAAGTGTATAGGGGGTGGGGTCAAACGGATCGTCCTGCGATCCATCCCAGTATTTGCGGAACAATTTCCACTCGGCATTCACATAAAAATCATCTTTTTTCTCGATTTGAAGCCGTGACAAAAAGTCGTAATCCACCACAAACCGACCCTCAAATTCGTAGGCAACGTCGTCTTTCGTTCCTTCAAAAGCGACACGCTTAAAGCCGCCTGTAGACCGGTCGTCCGCATTCCAGTCCTGACGAAAACGACCTCTGTCTCCTTTCACAAAATAGGTATTGAAGAAAGAATCAAGG
>MHFO01000045.1 GCA_001804225.1 Omnitrophica bacterium RIFCSPLOWO2_01_FULL_50_24
TCGACCCAGCAACGTACGCCGGGCCCAAACAATTGCTCGTTAGCGTTGTAGATCCGGAAGCTCCTGAGAGCTCTCGGGAGGAAGTCATCGCCATTTATCAGAGAGTCATTAGGAGCGACGCACTTGCAGCGGTTATTTATGGCGTCCCTATTGAGACCGTTGCCGACTGGTTGGATGTTCGGCCGGATGAATTGAGAATGGGCACAGGCGCGCTAGGCCGGATTCAAGTGATTAACGAGATCGAAAGAGGAGGCGAACCCATTCTGACTCTTTCCGATGCGGTGGAACGGGCGGAGAAAGATCTCGTTTTCGGCGCCTTGCTCAATTTCTTCCGCGCGGCTGTTCACTATGAAGGAGCCCTGACGCCTCAGCAGTTTTTAGACCGTAATGCTGCCATTTCCCATGGTTCGGATCAAGTAAGCGAGCGGTTCGGCGAGCGGCTTAGAGCGGGCGCAAGAGGCATTGTGAGCTTGCAGAGAATAGATCCTTCACTAGATGCGCTGCGATCCGATGAGGAACTTCGAAGAGCCGTTTCATTTTTCGAGGGAGAAATACTGCCTTTACTTAGAGATGCGGATATCGCGCTTATCAACCGCCTGTTTCCGGACGCGCTTGTCAATAAAGGCGGTGTCTGGCAAGTGTCTAACACCAGTCAAGCTCTAGCTTTTGTTGAATCCATTTATCGGGCGTACCGCCAGGTTGCGGGCGCAGCTTAACGTTCGCAAGCGGCGTTTACTACCGTCGTTCCGTATGCCGGCATTTTTCCGCGAGTCTATTGCGTGCGCTCATAGTGTGAGCTTGCGTTTAGAATTTTCTGATAGGGGACCGGAAACGAGAGTTGTTTCAATTCCGCCTCACTTGCCCACCGTGCGTTCCCGATCGGACGCAGAGTATTTCTACGGGAAGAACTTTTTAACGAGAACGCATGAATCACCATCTGACGATGGCTCAAGCGGTGTTCGATCACTTGAACTTTTTTTTGAATCCCGACACGGAGATCGAGCGCTTCTTTAAATTCTTGTTTGAGGGCCTCCTCGCCGCTTTGGCCGTTTAAGAGCACTCTTCCGGGAAGTTCAAAAAGCCCGCCCCAAATTCCGTGATCGGGCCGCCGCCTCACGAGCACACGACCTTTTTTTCGAAGCAGCCCAACCGCCATTCGAATCTTTTGGACGCGGACGTTTTTTGACTTCACGGGGAGGGAAGACGGATTGCCCACGGCCAGTGCCCGGCACTCAGATTTCACGGGGCACACGTGACACCGCGGCATATCCGGAATGCAGACCAGCGATCCGAGCTCCATGAGGGCTTGGTTAAACGCGCCCGGATTTTTGTTCGGCACGAGGCGTTCGGCAAGGCGATAGAATTGCCTTTGGACGTCCGGCGCGAGAATGTCTTTGCGAATATAGAACACGCGGCTTAACACGCGCGCAACGTTTCCGTCCACGAGCGGAACCGGTTTCCCAAACGCGATGCTTGCGATGGCTCCCGAGGTATAAGGCCCGATTCCCGGAAGACTCCGAAGGACCTCGGCATCGCTCGGAATTTTTCCGCGGTGGTCCCGCACGATAATTTGAGCGGCCTTGTGAAGGTTGCGCGCCCGCGTGTAATAACCCAAACCCTCCCAAAGCTTGAGCACTCGGTCGAGCGGAGCTCGGGCCAAAGCCCGGACATTCGGAAACGCTTTGAGCCAGCGCTCGTAATAAGGGATGACGGTCTTGATTTGGGTTTGTTGCAGCATCACTTCAACAATGAAAATGCGGTAGGGGTTGCCGTTCTCGCGCCAGGGAAGGCGCCGCCGGTGCGTTTGGAACCACCTTAAAAGTTTTTGCCGAAACTTGGCACGGTTGACGTTCATGGCAGGGCCAATTATAATCCATTCCCGGAAGCACGGAAGCAATTTCCAATGACAAAGTTACAGCAGACAAAATTAAAGCAGATCAAAGCCGATCTCCGCACCTTAATCCAGAAACACGCTCAATTGAAACTGCCCGCGCCCATTAAGCTGGCTTCCGGGAAAATGAGCGATCGGTATTTTGACGGCCGCCGAATTACGCTTCATCCCAGAGGGATGACCCTCTTTGCGAGAGCAATTCTGGAGATGGTCGATCTGAAGCGATTTGACGCCGTCGGCGGCCCGTCTATCGGAGCCGACCCCATTGCGACGGCCGTATCGATTCTTGCCTTCCTTGAAAAAAAAGTCGAGCTTCCGGCATTTCTCATTCGGAAAGAACCCAAGCAGTACGGACTCCAGAAACAAGTGGAAGGGGCTGATCTCAAAGAAGGAATGAACGTGCTCATGGTCGAGGACGTGATCACAACAGGCGAGTCGGTCCGGCGAAGCATCGAGATCGTTGAGCAAACCGGCGCGCACGTGCTTCAAGTGGTCTGTTTGATTGACCGAAACGAAGGAGGGCGAGAGGCCCTTGCCCCGTACACGTTTACCCCGCTTTTTACGAAGGACGACCTCGCGTGAATGAACGTGAACGGTACCGGGTACCGTTTATACTTTTCCTTTTCATTTTCCTGAGCGCTGCCGAAGCTGCGCCGATGAGTTATAAGTTAGACGGGCGCGTCCTTCGGGTAGATGAATCCAGCCGGATGTTGTATGTGGAATTTACGCATCCGGCAACGGGCGAAGTCTCCGAAAAAGTGTTTACGGTTCCCCAAGACTGCGGCTTTAAGAATGTGAAGGGACTCGGGAAATTAAACGCCGGGGACTTAGTCAGTGCAGAGTATCTGCCGGAAGGGGAAATGCTTAAAGCTATTTACATTGAACACGTTCCTACCGCAGAGCTTGCCATGACGACGCCCGGAGAAGTTGCCAAAACACTGTTTCAAATCAAGTCGAACGAGAAAAAAAACGCCAAGGACGCACCCCGTGGCCAATCGGTTTAAAGCAGTTTTTTTTGATGCGGGCGGCACGCTTTTTTGCCCTCATCCGTCTGTCGGAGAAATTTATGCCGGCTTGGCATCGGAGTACGGTGTTCGTTATGAACCGGCGCTGCTGGAAGCGGAATTTGAAACCGCGTGGAGACGCCGGGGCGGACTCGCGTCACTTGGCTCCAAAACAAGCGAAGCCAAAGAGCGGGCTTGGTGGCACAGTTTGGTTAAGGAAGTCTTTGAGCCGTCGGGAGGGGTCCCGAATTTTGAAGATTTTTTTGATCGTCTGCACCGGTCGTTTGAACTTAAAGAGCTCTGGCGGGTTTATCCGGAAACGGTCGGGGTGCTTCAAACCTTGCGTGCTCGCGGGCTGACACTCGGAATTATTTCTAATTGGGATTTGCGGCTCAAACGGCTGGTGAGTAATCTGGGGCTTTCGGAGTTCTTTCATTTTGTGTTGGGGTCCAGCCATTGCGGAGCGACGAAACCATCCCGAAAAATTTTCGAAGCGGCGCTCGGCGAAGCAAACGCGAAACCTGAGGAAACGCTTCATGTGGGGGATAGTTACGAAGAAGATTTTTTGGGCGCAACCCAAATGGGCATGGCCTCCATCCATCTGAATCGGAATGGCGCCGTGCGTAAAGCGCCGAAGGAATTTCAAGCCAAGTCGCTCGAAGAAGTGCTCGGAAGGGTTTAAAAAGCAAAAGTGCCTGGCACTTTTACCGAATTATTCTACGATATTCTCGCCGCCGTCAACGCGGATCGTGTTTCCGGTCATCCAGCCAGTGTGTCCGACCGAGATGACGGAAATGGCTTTTGCCACATCTTGCGTGGTGGTGCACCGGCCGCTCGGGTTTTTCTTTCTGGCGGCTTCAATCATGTAATCGTTCCCCGGAATTTTTCTGAGAGCCGGAGTATCGGTAACGCCCGCCAGTATGGCATTTGCGGTGATGCCGAGCGGAGCCAGCTCAAGAGCCAGTTGGCGGATATGGGATTCAAGCGCGGCCTTGGCCGCCGAAACAGCGCCGTACGTTTTCCACACGCGGCTGCTTCCCGCGCTTGTCATCGCGTAAATACGGCCCCCTTCGGTCAAAAGTTTTTTCCGAACCAGTTTCTGGATCCAATACACGAGACTGTGGGCCATGACGTCAAGAGTCATGTCCATCTGCGGTTTCGTAAGGGCATCTTTAGGGTCATCGGTGACGAAGGGTTTTAATGTGCCGAACGCGAGCGAGTGCAGCACAACGGTCAAGTGGCTCGGCTGCTCTGAGAACTTTTTTTCGATCACGCCCACGACCTCGTCCATCTTGGTCTCATCGGCAGCGTTGACGTTAAAAAAGATGGCCTCACGGCCTTGTTGCTTGATTTCGTTTACAATCCGTTCTACGTTGGCAAGACCCGCTCTTCGGTCCAAATGAACGCCGACAATATTCATACCCGAACGCGCGAGCTCCAGAGCCGTTGCTTCTCCGAAACCGCTCGACGCCCCTAAGATAAGAGCCCACTTTTGGGTTTGCGCCATGAACTTCTCCTTGGGTTAAATGATTTGAGGGAGGTTATTATAACGAAACGTCGAAAAACTGCAAGGATTTTGGAGCTGCGTTCGCATTTCCGCGTTCCTCCCGGGATGTCATTCCCGCGAAAGCGGGAATCCACTACTCTGGATCCCCGCTTAAAACATGCGGGGATGACAAAAAATGTTCAATCACATTTTTTTCTTGCTAAATGAAGAATGCTTTGCGACACTTATAAATCTGACACCGTACTCATTCATTCAAGGTAGACGCTAGCCGTTGGTAAGGGACAAAAGCATTGTGGCAAGGCATCATTTAGTTTTAGATCTTGAAACTCAAAAAACGCTTGATCAAGTAGGGCGTGAACATATTCACCGATTGAAAGTATCCGTGGTCGGGATTTATGATTACGGACTTGATCGATACGACGTATACGAAGAGCATCAAATCAGAGAGCTTGAGGAGCGCCTGAAGCAATGCGACTTGCTGATCGGCTTTAACATCAGGCGCTTTGACCTTCCGGTATTAGCCCCCTATTTATTCTCCTCCGTTGATTCACTTCAAGTTCTTGATTTGATGGAAGAAATCGAAAAAGTAAGAGGCCACCGAGTGGGTCTTCACAGCGTTGCTCAGGCCACTTTGGGTTCCACCAAAACCGGTCACGGCATGGATGCCGTAACGCTTTTCCATCAAGGCAAAATGGAAGAGTTAAAAAAGTACTGCCTGAATGATGTAAAAATCACGAAGGAAATTTACGATTACGGCTGCCGCGAGGATCGTGTTTATTTTATTTCGAATCGGGATTGGAAGAAATATGAAATCCCGATCCATTGGAAAGAAACAGACGCGGTAAAAAAGGAACCCGCTTTCCCGACCAGTTTGTTTTAGAGTACCCAAAGTGCCTGGCACTTTTTGCTCTGCTTTCAGGTATAATACCTCCCCTATGAAACTTCCTATCTACATGGATCACCACGCTACCACTCCCGTAGATCCTCGGGTGCTTCGGGCGATGCTCCCTTATTTTAAAGCCGAATTCGGCAACGCGGCCAGTGTGCACCATGCGTTTGGCTGGAACGCCGAGAAAGCGGTCGCGCGCGCGCGCGCAAAAATCGCTCAACTCATCAACGCCGAAACTCCCGAAGAAATTATTTTCACGAGCGGAGCTACCGAATCGGACAATCTGGCCATCCGCGGGATTGCCGAGATGTTCCGGGAGAAAGGCAATCACATCATTACCTCTGCCATTGAACATCGCGCCGTGTTGGATACGTGCCGGTATTTGGAAACCCAAGGGTTTAAGGTCACGTATCTTCCCGTGGATCGAGAAGGGCTGATCCGTTTGGACGATCTGAAAAAAGCCATTTCGAGTAAAACTATTTTGATCAGCGTGATGTACGCCAATAACGAAATCGGCGTTTTACAGCCGGTCAAAGAGATTGGGACGATTGCTCAAGCGCGCGGCATCTTTTTTCATTGCGATGCCGTTCAAGCAGTCGGGAAAATTCCCGTTGATGTCCGGGCGATGAAGATGCATCTCGTGAGCATTTCCGCCCATAAAATGTATGGGCCGAAGGGAATCGGCGCTTTGTATGTCCGCAAGCGCGATCCCCGCACGCGAATCGCGCCCCTGATTCACGGAGGGGGCCACGAACGCGGTTTAAGGTCGGGGACTCTGAACGTGCCCGCGATTGTTGGTTTCGGAAAAGCTGCCGAGATTTCGATCAAGGAAATGAAAAAAGAGTCGGCCCGATTGCTTAAGTTGCGTGAGCGGCTTCGAGCGGGAATCCAGCGAGAGCTTGACGAAGTGTATGTGAACGGGAGTTTGGATCAACGGCTGCCCGGCAATTTAAACTTGAGCTTCGCATTTGTCGAAGGGGAATCGCTTCTCAAAGGAATTACCGAAACGATTGCAGTGTCTTCCGGTTCTGCCTGCACGTCCGCCACATCGGAACCTTCCTATGTATTGAAAGCATTAAACTTGGGCGAAGCCCTTGAACATACGTCCGTCCGGTTTGGTCTCGGGAGATTTAATACCGCGCGAGAAGTGGAGTACACGATTAAGCGAGTCGTGAGCGTCGTAAAGCAGTTGCGCGCGCTTTCGGATTTGTACGCGCTCGACCGTCAAGAGAAAGCAAAGAGCGCAAAAAGGTGACTCGGTTCAAGCGTAAACTTTTGTTCTACACGTTCGCAGCCCTTCTGGCGTGGAGCGCTTATTATTATTTTTGGGGCCAGTATTTATATGTGGTGACTGCTTATTGCGGATGCCCCATCTGTATTAATGTAAAAAGTTATCGAGATGGTCGTTTCGCAAGTGGTCATCGGGTTTATTGGGGCGGGGCCGCGACGGATCCCGCAATTCCGTTTGGGTCCGATGTCGCACTTCTGCCCCATTGGCCGCAGGATTGGCTGGGAGTATTTGCTTATTTAAGCGGTAGGCGCGACTTTGTGGCAGAAGACCGCGGCGGAAAAATCAAAGGAAGGCACATCGATTTATTTATTCCGGATTCGTTGGGTGGCCATGCCGTTGCGAGGCGTTGGGGAGTCCGACGAATGAGAATTAAGATCAACGGGGAATTGGCCAAGTAGGGGCGGACCTGCGTGTCCGCCCGCAAATGGATGTTTCCATAGCCCACGGGCCGACACATGGGTCGGCCCCTACTTTCCAAAAATCAAATCCTTTAATTCGCGTTGGCCGGTACACACGCAGGCCGCGCCCGCTTTTTTTAATTCCCGTCCAAGCCGCTTTGGATCTTCAGTCGCGGCGAGAAAACCACAGGCGGCGATGTTGATTTTTTTCCTAGCGCTTTTTGCGGCAAGCATATCATCCGGCAAATCTCCTACGTACACATACCGGAGTCTATTTCCCAACGCATTTGCGATTTGAAGCAATCCATAGGGATGAGGTTTTCGTTTTGTATCCGGCGTCTCATCTTTGGTGACGATTGCATCGAAGAAGCGGTCGATTCGGAACCGGCGGAGGGTGAAACGTGTTTCTTCTCGGTTTCGTCCGGTGACGATTCCAAGCTTGAAGCCCTTGCGCTTGAGTTGTTCCAGAAACGATTTCGAAATCAGAAGCTGCTCATTCCACACGAAGTCGCCCAGAAAGAGGCGCTGGAACACGTCCGCAATTTTTTTTAAGGTCACCCCGTTTTGAATCCCAAAGGCGCGTTCTGCGCCCCGCACGCCAAACGGTTTTGATTTGATCATCGTTGCCAATCGAAGAAGATTTTTTTGTTTTGAGAGTTCATTTAATGTGCGGCGCTTGGGTTTTAACGAAAGGAAGTAAAGGACGAGGCCATACGAAGTGTCCCAATCGTCGTTAAAACCGCCGAGGGACTTAAACGCTTCGACGTCTTTTCGTGAGAGCAGCGGCGCGCGTGAGATGTGAAATCCGAATGTCGTTTCAAGATAGGAAGCGACCGCGGCTCTAATGCAATCGATGTAGGAAGCGCGTGTATCGATTAAGACATTATCGATATCGAAGACGACGGCGTCGAAGCGCATGTGGCACAGGAAGAGGGCTTTATCCGGTTACGGCGCCCTTAGAAGCAGAACTCACGAGTTTTGCATATTTGGCCATAACGCCGGAGGTATAGCGCGGCTTGGGTGGTTTAAAATGTTTCAAACGTTTGGCGATTTCAGATTTGGAGAGCGCAACATCGAGTTTCCGTTTGGGAATGTCGAACGTAATCGTGTCGCCCTCGCGGAGAGCGGCAATCGGACCCCCGTTCGCGGCTTCCGGCGCTATGTGCCCGGCCATCAGCCCGTGCGTGGCTCCCGAAAAACGCCCGTCGGTTAACAGCGCAACCAATTCGCCAAGCCCTTCGCCCACGAGCGCGGCTGTGACCCCAAGCATTTCACGCATGCCGGGACCGCCCTTCGGACCTTCGTAGCGAATGACCACAACGTCTCCGGCTTTAATTTTTCGCGCCTTCACCGCATCGAACGCATCTTCCTCGCAATCGAACACACGCGCGGGACCGGTGTGGGACGTACGATGTTCTCCCGCCACTTTTAAGACGCACCCTTCCGGTGCCAGATTTCCCTTTAAGATGACCAAGCCCCCTGTTGATTTGAGCGGGTTTGAAATCGGCCGAACCACTTTTTGATGGGGCGTTTCTTTTGCGTCCGACACTTCCTCGCCGATGGTTCTCGTTGTGACGGTTATCGCGTTACCTTTCAGAATCTTGGCATCAAGCAATCGCTTGAGCACGAGTTTGACACCGCCGGCCGCATAAAGGTCGTTTGCCACAAAGCGCCCGCCAGGTTTTAAATCACCGATGAGCGGAGTTTTAGAACTGATTTGGTCAAAGTCATCGATCGAGAGCTTGACCCCCACTTCGTGTGCGATGGCCAGCAAATGCAAGACCGAATTGGTGGAACCGCCCGTTGCGCAAACGGCAGCAATCGCGTTTTCGATCGACGCGCGGTTAATGATTTCACTCGGCCTCAAGTCACGTTTCAGAAGCTCCATCACGAGCTTTCCTGCTTCGTAACACGCTATATCTTTTTTGGGATCCATCGCGGGAATATCATTCGTCCCCATCGGCGAAATTCCCATCGCGGCAAAAGCGGTCGACATCGTATTGGCCGTAAACTGACCGCCGCAAGCACCGGCGGCAGGGCACGCGACGTCTTCCAAGTTTTTCAGTTGAGCGGACGAGAACTTCCCCGCAGCATATTTTCCGACGCCCTCAAACACATCTTGAATGGTAACGTTTGCGCCCTGGAAAATTCCGGGCGCAATTGAACCGCCGTAGATCATTAAGCCCGGCACGTCGAGCCGGCACAGCGCCATCACGGTTCCCGGGATCGTTTTGTCGCAACCAGAGATCGCAATGATGGCGTCAAAGTAATGGCCGCGCCCAACAAGCTCAATGGAATCAGCCACCACTTCGCGGCTTACCAGGGATGTTTTCATTCCTTCCGTTCCCATCGTGATGCCGTCGGAAATGGCAATCGTGTTAAATTCTTGGGGCGTGCCGCCCGCGTCGCGGATCCCTTGTTTGACCTTTTCGGCAAGCCGGCGCAAGTGAAAATTGCACGGTGTGGTTTCAATCCACGTATTGGCGACACCGACGATGGGACGCTCGAGGTCTTGATCGGTAAGTCCCATGGACTTCAACATCGCACGTGCCGGAGCACGCGACGGGCCTTCGGTGATGACAGAACTTCTCTTATTGAGCTTTTTGGGCATGGCCGAAATCTCCAATAGAAAGGGCGTAGTGTAGCACATCATCTCAAAGTAGGGAACGGTTTGAAATTGTTCCCTACAATCAAAAACAGGGGACAGGCAGCGGATTGCCTGCCTCATACTTTTTGTAACTCTTTTAATATCAATAGCTTACATCGTTAATTTTTCTGATATCTTTCCTTGATCGCACAGCCGATTTAAGTTATAATTTGTGCACTTCAAATTTTCACATTTCCGGGGGGAAATTCAGATTGTAAATCCTTTCGGTGTAGTTTCTTATGATCTAATCATAACATTTTATAAAGTCATGTTTAGTCTGTCTGTTTACGAAAACAAACAGAACATCCGGCTCAAGAGGAGCGGTCGGATGTATTGACTAAATTTATGCTCCAGAGGTGAGGTTTGAAGTCAGCGGTTGGGGGGAAATGCTCTTTATGGAAGTCCACGGCATTTCTTGTACTTTTCTGCTTTACGACGACAACGGTTGTTTGGGCTGATCCAAGCTTCGGTTCAGGCCTTCCGCATCTATCGCTTTATCCGTTTCAATCTACACTCAAGCGCTTAACCCTTCCCAGTCATCTCGGTCGTATTGACGAAGTTTTCTTGCCCGAGCACGTCTATCCCGACGCTCAGTTGATCGTTTACCTCCAGGACGCTCACACCAATCTCGGCGCTCAAAAAAATATCGGAGCAATTGCGCGCGAACTGGGCGAAAAGCTCAAACTCGAAGCTATTTTAGTAGAAGGCGGATCGGGCGAGCTTGATTTTGGAGAACTTCGGGCGTTTCCGGACCGGAACATTAAAGAGCGCGCCACGGATTTTTGGCTTCGGGAGGCGGTTTTAAACGGCATCGAGCGCGAAGCCGTTGTGGGGTCCCGCGAGTTTCGTTTTTTTGGTATTGAGGATCCGCACCTCTACAGCCAAGGCGGCGCTTATTTTTTGGAAGCGTTCGAGCGCTCTAAAACATTTCTCGAATCCCTTGAGCCATTTCGTGCGCGCAACGAAGCGCAGAAGAAAAAAGTATATAACGAAGATCTCGCCCGTTTTGACCGGACGACCGCCTCCTTTCAGGGGAAAGAAAAGTTGACGGCTCTTGTGGGGTACCTTGCCAACGAAGCCCGCAATCGGCACATCAACCGGTGGAAGTATTTGGAGCTTGAGAAGGTGATCGACCTGATCCTTCTTGAGATGGAGGGAGGGAATCCTGAGCGCTTTTTCCAAATTGCGGGCTCACTCGATGCGCAGAAATTTTCGATCGAGCTTGAGCACCTGACGCGGGACGTTTTAGAGTCGCTCATCCTGACCGATGAAGAACGCTCGCTTGACCGCGAGAGCGCTGCGCTCGCGGAACTTCGGACGATGACGTCGCTCGAAGCCACCCCGCGCGATTTCGACCGGTTCCTCGAACATCGTGAGGATCTGTATCGGTATCTTGATCATGTGGGCATCGCGCGAGAAGCTATCGAATCGAGCGAATCCTTTTATCGGAATGCCCGGCTTCGCGATGAACGCATGACGCAAAACGTTATTGGTATTTTGAACCGCGAGCGCGTGAAGCGCGCGCTGCTCGTGACCGGCGGATTTCATACGGCGGGCATGACTAGAGCGTTCCGTGAGAAGGGCATTCCCTATGTATTGGTTACCCCTCAAATTTCGGATGAAGATTTGTTTGACCGTTACTTGGCTCGAATTCACGGCACCCGCGCCGACTTCGAATATTTTAAATCCAAGCTGAGCTTTTGCAAAATGCAACAAACTCCCCCCCCCTTGATGGGGGAGGATAGAGGTGGGGGTGAAGACATCAGATTATCCCCCCATCCTCACCTTCCCCCACAAGGGGGGAAGGGATATACGGGAAGCCAATTTGCAAAGATTCAGTCCAAGAATGCCTTTTCTGTTCCCTCCGGGGAAAAGAGTGCGCCCTCCACATACGCCGCCCAAGCGGTAACTCCAGAGGAACTTCAACAAGTACTCCGATCCTTTCACTGGTTACAGAATGTATCGCTGTCTCCCGTTTCCCATTCCGACACGCGTTCGCCGAGGAAACCCACGCAACAGGCGGCTAAAAGCGGGAGAAAGGATTATGTCCGTTTATCCATTCCCAAAACCGTCACGTACATCCTCAGCCGTTTTCAAGACAACCCAAACCAAAAAGAACTGCCGACTCAACAAGAACTCTCGGAACGCCTAGGACCCAATCAAGTGACTTTTTCAAATCACTTCCCTGAAATCCTCAGGGAACTTAACACCGCCCTCAAAGACTCAGA
>MHFO01000046.1 GCA_001804225.1 Omnitrophica bacterium RIFCSPLOWO2_01_FULL_50_24
AAGACAAGCATTCTTGATTTCGGTTTGTTTGCTTTTATTTTCTCTTTATGGCTGCGGATACACTCAGCATGCAAAGCTCCCCAACGATATTAAAACGATTGCCATCCAGACGTTTCAGGATGAGATTCCTCCCGACCGCCGCTTTGCGTATCGACCCGGTCTGGAAATCGAGTTAACGAATGCGATCCTCGACCGATTTATTTTTGACGGGAATTTGAAAGTCGTGGACCAAACTCGTGCCGATGCCGTTCTCACCGGAACCATTATTGCCTATGAGCAGGAAGGTCTTCGGTTTGATGATTTGGAAAGCGTCGAGGAATACAGGTTGTTTTTGGTCGTTAGTTTTAAGCTGGTGGACCAAAAAACCAAGAAGATTCTAATTCAAGAAAATAACTTCTCCGGCCGTGCCGAATTTTTCACCTCCCGAGCACCTGGCGCCACGCGGCGTATTGCTGCGAGCGACGCGGTTACCGATCTTGCCAAGAGTTTGGTGAACCGAATTGTAGAACAGTGGTAAGCCCCTCCGCTTTAAGCAAGAACAAAAAATTTTTAGTGGTGACTGGAGATGAATTTTTAAGGCGCAGCCACATTGAATCAACATTGCGCGAACTTCTTCCCGGCGATCTCCGCTCGACCAATCTGTTCCGCTTTTATCCCGACGATTTCAATTGGCCCTCCGTTTTATCGCAAGCTTCTACTCCCTCTTTGTTAGGCGGGGTTCAAGTGGCATGGATCTCTGAGGTGGACCAACTGGCCAAAAGCGATTGGTCGGAGTTTGACTCCTGGCTTAAGCGCGCTCCACACGGAAGTTTTTTCATTTTCGAAGCCGACACCCTTCCGCACACTCATGCTCTTATGAAATTAGTGCGCTCAAGCGGTGCCTTGGTTCAATTCGGAGACCGTGTTCTGGAATCAGGCATCGCTCTCTTAGAGGCAAAAGTAAGGCAAGCAGGTAAGCAATTGACTTCCGGAGCTTGGCAGATGTTGGCGGATCGACTGGGGGGTTCGGCTCAACTGATGGATCTTTGTATCGATCAACTTATTCTCTATTCAGATTCAAAGACCGTAGATGAAGCGGCGGTGAATGAGTTGGCAACGAGATGGCTCCGTTTTGATCCTTTTGATTTGACGGAATCGTTGATCCAAAAGGACATACCCCGGGCATTGAAGGTGTTTCACTTTTTTTATGACTTGAGCGGCGACGTCACGAGTACGATCGGCTTGATTCACTGGCAATTGAGACGCTTAAGACAGGCACGTAAGTTGTCCTCGGCCGGTGTTCAGCCAAGTGTGATCGGGAGGAATCTTAAAATTCCGCCTTTCCGGCTTCGGTCGTTCCTCGAGCAGGCAAACCGGTTTGAATTAACAGAGATTGAGAGGTTGCTTGAAGAGCTTTGGAGGATCGATTGGAAGGTGAAACGGGGCGCTTGCGATGGCGCGATTGCGATGGAAATGTTTCTCGCGGGAGTTCGTTAGGAAATCGCCGAGGACGCCGATTATTTTTTGGCGATTAATTTTGCGATGCGGCTTTTTTTGCGGTCTGCCCGGCCGTGAGGAACAACCCCTTGAGACACCGCCTTATCTAATTTGGATATGAGGAAACGAGCTTCGTCCCCAAGGCCTTGCCCTTTTGATTCAGATAAGACCACGAGCTTCTTAAAACGTGTGTGAAGCTCTGAAAGCACGGCCTGATTTTGCTCATGCTTTTTTTGATCTCTTCTCATTCGCTTAATGGCAGATTTCTTATTCGGCATTCGTTAAAACTCTCCTTTTTTGCTCAACGTGATGGGTGTGAAAAGGGGCGTACTGTATCACAGGTGATCTGACATGTCAAACGTGCCCCATCAAGAAAGCAGGCTTCGGAAAAAAAGTGAGCTTTTACCTTCGACGCCCGGAGTCTACATGTTCAAAGGCAACCGCGGAGAATTCCTGTACATCGGCAAGGCGCGCGAGCTTAAGAAACGTGTCAGTTCGTATTTTCACCATCGAGTCCATTCGCCGAAGATCGAAGTGTTGCTCAGCCGAATCGCAGATATTGAAACGATCGAAACGCGTACCGAAGTGGATGCGCTTTTGCTGGAAGCGGAGCTTGTTCGGAAGCATCACCCCCGGTACAACACTCAGCTTAAGGATGATAAGAGTTTTCCGCTTCTCAAGTTAACGGGCGACGAGTTTCCGCGCTTGGTGGTGACGCGAAATCGTAATGAGCGCAAAGCCGCTTATTACGGTCCCTATACCGACGCGAGACTCCTGCGCGAAGCCGTCCGAGTATTCAATGCCATTTTCCCAATTCGAAAGTGCCGCACTCTTCCCCGAAAGGCCTGTCTTTATTATCACATCGGTCAATGCATTGCCCCTTGCATCAAACCCGAAGTCAAATCTGAGTATGATTGGCTTGTCAAACACATCAAGGGGTTTTTGAGCGGGGGGAAGCAAAGTTTGATTGATTTCATCTCAAAGAAAATGGGGCAGGCCGCTAGGGAATATCGGTTTGAAGATGCTCAATTTTTTAAGGAACAGATTGAAGCACTCGGGTGGTTTCGAAAGAAACGTTTCGATGTCCGTCAACCGGAAGGCGGAATCGGGCTCCGCGGAACTTTGGAATTGAAGAAGTATCTTCATCTTGAGCGCTTGCCGGAAAAAATGGTGTGTTTCGACGTTTCGAATGTTCAAGGTGACGAACCGGTTGCTTCCAAAGTGTGCTTCGTTCGCGAGCTATCCCATACCTTGGAATATAGAAGGTATCGAATCAAAGGAGTCCGAGGCATTGACGATTATGCGATGATTCGCGAAGCGGTGGCGCGGATGCTTCGCGGAGTCAAGGAGGGGCGGGAAAGCGGATTTCCTGATTTGATGGTGATTGACGGGGGCCGCGGGCATTTGAATACGGTGTTGAAAGTGCTTCGCGATGAACATTGTGAAGATGTGGAAGTGGTATCTCTCGCCAAGCGTTTTGAGTTTGTTTATTCGCCGAAAGAAAAAAATCCTATTGTGTTTCCGCCTGATTCCGCAGGTTTGCGGTTACTTCAAAAAATGAGGGACGAAGCCCACCGTTTTGCCATTACCTATCATCGTTCGCTCAAGGAAAAGAGATTGAGCCGCTCTGTGTTGGATCACATTGAAGGGATAGGCGAAAAGCGGAAGAAAGTACTGCTCCGGTCTTTTTCTTCACTCCTGGAACTTCAAAACACACCGCTTGAGGTGCTTACGCAAATGGAGGGAATGAACCGGACCGCAGCTGAGCGAGTGCTTCATTTTTTAAAGCAAAGAAAGTAGATAAAGTCTGCTTATTTGACAGAGAATAAGATTGCTGCTAAACTACCGCCGTTGCTTATCTTACGTCATTCAACTCTTCAGTCGAGGTTGAGAATGCAAGAGAGAATTGAATCACTGAAAAGGTCGCTTCAGAAAACGATCTCAAAGCTTGATGAGATTAGGGGGTATCTTTGACCTCGCCCGCAAAGAGCGTAACATCGAAGAGCTGAGTACCAAAATGTCCCAGACCCATTTTTGGGACAAACCTTCCGAAGCGCAAATTACCGTTTCCGAACTGAAAGCGCTCAAACGCGCCGTTGATCCGTGGAAAAAGGTTCACCGAGAAGCCAAAGATCTCTCGGAACTTCTGGATCTCGTTGGCGAAGATGAAGTTTCGTTGCGAGAACTCGAAGAGTCCTTTCATAAAATCAGCCGTGAAGTGGATGCGCTCGAACTCCAGCGTCTGTTGTCAGGCCTTCTAGATTCTCACAGTGCGATCGTCAGCATCAACGCAGGGGCCGGCGGTACCGAATCGTGCGATTGGGCGCAAATGCTGCTTCGAATGTATGTGCGCTGGGCAGAACGTCATGATTTTGCGGTATACCTGGCGGACGTATTGTCCGGTGAAGAAGCGGGAACCAAGAGCGTTACTTTTTTTGTCCGCGGCGCGAATGCCTATGGTTATTTGCGGGCGGAACGAGGCGTCCACCGCCTGGTCCGAATCTCACCTTTCGATGCGAATAAACGGCGACACACGTCTTTTGCTTCTGTGGATGTGATCGCGGAGGTCGAAGAAGACGTCGGCATCGTTGTAAATGAGAAGGACATTCGAATTGATACGTACCGAGCCGGCGGAGCAGGGGGTCAACACGTCAACAAAACTTCGAGCGCGGTTCGAATCACGCACGTACCGACCGGGGTCGTGGTTCAATGTCAGAATGAACGTTCCCAGCACCAGAACAAACAAGTGGCGATGGGCATTTTAAAGGCAAGGTTGTACGAACGGAAGCGTGAAGAAGAAGAGCAGAAGATGAAAACGCAGTATGGGGAAAAGAAAGAAATTGCGTGGGGGTCCCAAATCCGGTCCTACGTGTTACATCCCTACACATTGGTGAAAGATCACCGGACGAACTTCGAGACTTCCAACGGTCAAGCGGTGATGGACGGTGAGCTCGACGGATTTATTGAGGCGTACTTGAAGTTTGAAACCAGGGAACGATCAAAGGAATCTTAACACGATGTTGGGAAAAATATTCGGTTACAGTTCTTCGGTTCTTCGAAAATGGGTGGGATCCAGGAACGATCGTATTTTGAAAAGCATTCAGCCGATCGTAGACCAAATCAACTCACTTGAGCCTGCCATGAAAGCGCTTTCGGACCAAGCGCTGGCCTCAAAAACAAGTGAATTTCGGAGTCGCCTGAGCAACGGGGAAATGCTGGAGCATTTACTTCCCGAAGCGTTTGCTGCAGTTCGGGAAGTGTCCGTACGCACACTTCGAATGAGGCACTTTGATTGTCAATTGGTCGGCGGCATTGCCCTTCATCGCGGGATGATCGCAGAAATGGCGACGGGAGAAGGAAAGACCTTAGTCGCAACGCTTCCCATCTATTTAAATGCGCTGGCAGGTCAGGGCGTGCACTTGGTGACCGTGAATGATTACCTGGCGAAGCGCGATCGCAATTGGATGGGTCCGATCTATGAATTTTTAGGCCTGACGGTCGGTGTGATTCAACACGACATTCCTCAGGAAGAACGTCAAGCCGCTTACCGCGCCGACATCACGTATGGAACGAATAATGAATTCGGCTTTGATTATCTTCGTGACAACATGGTGACCGACGCGCGAGACCGGGTCCAACGCGCGCTTCATTATTCCATTGTCGACGAAGTAGACTCCATCTTAATTGATGAAGCTCGGACCCCGTTGATTATTTCAGGACCGGCGGAAGAATCGACCGACAAGTATTACCAAATTGACCGAATCATTCCCAAACTGGAGAAAGAAGTACATTACGAGATAGATGAAAAAGCGCATACCGTGACTCTGAAGGAAGACGGGATTGCGCGGTGCGAATCGCTTCTGGGCGTTGAGAACATTTATGAAAATACGCAAATTGATCTCATTCACCACATCAATCAAGCGCTTCGGGCGCATGTGTTGTTTAAGCGAGACGTCGATTACATGGTGAACGACGGAAAAGTGGTGATTGTGGATGAGTTTACGGGAAGACTTATGCCGGGCCGTCGGTTTTCCGACGGTTTACATCAGGCCTTGGAGGCCAAGGAACGCGTGAAGATCGAGCGTGAAAATCAAACGCTGGCCACCATCACCTTCCAGAATTATTTTCGCATGTATCGAAAACTCGCCGGAATGACCGGAACGGCAGCAACCGAAGCCGCCGAATTCGACAAGATTTATAAACTTGAGGTGTTGGTCCTTCCCACCAACAAGCCCCTGATTCGAAGGAATGACCCGGATTGTATTTATCGTACCGAACGCGAAAAATTTAACGCCATCGTGGATGAAATTTCTAAGATTCACCACGTCGGAAGACCGCTTTTGGTCGGAACGATTTCCATCGAAAAGTCGGAGCATTTAAGTCACATGCTCGAAAAACGTCATCTGCCGCACACCGTATTAAATGCAAAGTATCACGAGAAGGAAGCAGAGATTGTGTCGCGCGCAGGCCAGGAAGGAGCCATTACGATTGCAACCAATATGGCCGGAAGAGGAACGGATATTGTATTGGGACCGGGTGTGGCGGGAAAAGGAGGGCTTGCGGTGGTGGGGACCGAGCGGCATGAAGCACGACGGATTGATAATCAATTAAGAGGCAGAACCGGCCGGCAGGGAGATCCGGGAAGTTCCAAGTTTTATCTTTCTCTGGAAGACGATTTGATGCGCATTTTTGGATCTGACAAAATTTCGGGTCTCATGCAGCGGCTTGGAATGGAAGAAGGGCAGGAAATAGAACACCCGCTTGTGACTCGGGCGGTTGAAACGGCACAGAAACGCGTCG
>MHFO01000047.1:0-108 GCA_001804225.1 Omnitrophica bacterium RIFCSPLOWO2_01_FULL_50_24
CAAAGTGAAAGTCAGTTCCGTCATGACACCGAATCCGGAATATGTTCATGCGGACGATCCGATTGCGGTGGCCGTTAATAAGATGGCTATGGGGGGCTGCCGCCATGT
>MHFO01000047.1:158-6220 GCA_001804225.1 Omnitrophica bacterium RIFCSPLOWO2_01_FULL_50_24
ATGTTTTAAGCTATTTGTCTCGTCAGGAAAAGCCAGAGTAAACCACGCGCGATCATTCCTTGGTAATCTCTTAACTTTAATGCCTCGAATTCAAATGATCCGAAAACTGTTGGTCGCGGGCGGAGCTGTCGTTCTGTTGCTTGTCGTCATTTGTTTGGCGGTCGTTTTTAGTCTGGATTTAGATCGATACCGCCCTCAGATCGAGACAAAATTGACGTCTCTCGTTGGGAACCCCGTTCGTCTTGGCAGCGTGTCCATCGGCTGGGAACGCGGCATCGCTTTAAAATTGGAAGACGTTCACGTTTTTAGCGATCCTGATGCAACCGCTTTTCCGGTTTTAAAACTGGGCGAAGCAAGCATCACGTTTGATTTAGTATCTCTTTTGAAACGCCGTTTTGATTTTACCTCTGTGGAGCTTCGCGATCTGGATGTGCATGTGTTGCGGGCTCCGCAAGGTCGAGTGAAAGTGATCGGTGTCACTACCGAGGTCCCTCAAACCGAAACAGGTCCGGTAGCAACGTCTGATGCCGGAGATAAAGTTTCAATGCCCCCGCCTATCTTGGTACGTCGAGTTCATGTTGTGAACGGCACCCTCAGGTTTACGGACAACAGCACAACACCGCCCATGGAATTGGAAGTGAACCGAATCGATGCGAAACTTTCAAACGTGTCGCTTGCCCAACCATTTACGTGGAAAGCTAAATGTGCATTCTTGAGCGAACAGCAAAACTTGGAAGCTTCCGGAACCTTACAGCTTGGGGTAGGTGAGGGACAGAAAACGGTATTGGAACATTTTTCACTCGCGACGGATTTAGCTCAAATCAGCATTTCTAAAATCAATCCGCTTCTTCAATCACGGTATGGACTCGCGTTCAGCCAACCTATGCGCGGAACTGCGCGTGCGCACTTGGAACGGTTCGTGTTTCCGCCGGAACCTTTATCGGGACCTGTGGGAAGTCTGGAAGTCCGGGAGGGCGGGTTTACGATCGAGCAGATCGCAAGTCCTGTCACCGATATGTCGCTTGTGGTTCAAGCCCGCGAAAATAAAATTGAGATCAGTTCACTCGCAGCGCAATTTGCTCAAGGCAAGGTGAAGGGGTCCGGATTCATTGATCTTCGTGAGATTGAGCCGAAGATGAATTTTTCAATCTTGGCGGATCATCTTTCACTGGAACATTTGCTTGGCGGAGCAAGGCAAGACGAATCTGGGATTGAAGGACTTATCGATGGATCGCTGAGGGGTTTTTTCCCTCTGAAGGAAGGCGCGCTTTCGTTGGCGGGCGAAGGGGAGTGGGCGTTTCCCGACGGTCTCGTTCTCCATATGAATCTCCTGAGGGAGGTATTTGATCGTCTTGCGATTATTCCCGCTTTGGTTCAAACTCTGAAGAGCCGTTTGTCGAAAGAATATCAAGAGAAATTTAATGTGGACAAAACATTCATTTATCCGGGACGGCTTTTGTACCGTCTAGAGCCGAAAGGTCTTGAGATCAGTGAGTTTCGTTTTGCGAGCGACGATTTTGAGTTTTCCGGCCAAGGCCGAATAGGTTTTGATCGCGGGGTTCATCTGCGCGGCATTTTCCGAATCGATCCTGAATTGTCCCAAGCCGTGATCAGAAGCGTGAATGAGTTAAGCTATCTTGCACAATCGGACGGCCGGCTTCAAATTCCCATCGAGTTGACGGGTCGGCTTGATCGGTTCATGGTGATTCCGGATGTACGTGGGATTGCGACACAAATCGCCGCTCAAAAGGCAGGCGACCTTCTGAATCAATTACTTCGCTGACTGCACACTCGTAGAGGATGTCAAAATCCTCACGAGTAGTATTTGCCGCATTGAGCGGCAAATGCAATTACTTCGCTGACCACTTCACCCTTTGTTCCATTTTTGATGATCAGAGTACCGCGGAATGAGGAAAGGGAATCCTATCCTTTTTTCTCCAGGTCTGGAGAATAGACTCGAGAACAATTTCTACCGGCTTCTTTACAAGCGTAGAGGGCAACGTCTGCTTTTTTGATCATGGACTCGGCGTCTGCAGCATGTTCCGGGAAGGTTGCAACGCCTAAGGAGATGGTTACTTTGAGTGATCCGCCTTTTAAGGAAGGATATTCATACGCTTCCACTTCCTTGCGTAACCGTTCCGCCATCGTTTGAGCACCTTCAATGCCGGTTTCCGGGAGAATGATCGCGAATTCTTCTCCACCGTAGCGACAGGGGATGTCCGGTTCCCTGGAAATGGATTTAAATAGTTTCGCCGTTGTGACGAGAACCGCATCTCCTTGTTGATGCCCGTACGTGTCGTTGAATTTTTTGAAGTGGTCAATATCGGTCATGATCAAGGAAAAAGGACGCTGATAACGCTTTGACCGGGTAATTTCGTCTTGGAGTTTTTGGCGAAAATATCGGTTGATAAAAAGTTGCGTCAATCCGTCAGTAATGGCAAGGTGATACAGATTAGCGTTGTTGATCGTGACCGCTGCTTGGCCGGCGAGGGTGACGAGCAAATCCACTTCTTCGGCGGAGAATTGTTCCCCGGTGGCCTTATTGGTAATGTTCATCACTCCGATACATTCATCTTCGGCAGTCAGGGGAAGGCACACGATGTTGTCTACATTCGAGGCGTCGGACTTCTTAAAATCCTTGTTCTTCTTTACGTCTTGCACAATCATGTGTTGACCGGTTTTGGCTACTTTTCCGGCGATTCCCTCGCCCAATTTGATTTTGGTGCATTCCATTTCTCCGTCGTTGATTTTTCGTTCCGTGATCGGATCGATGCCGCGCACCACTTTTACCTCTAACTCCAGAGTTTCTTTGTTCAGCAGCATGATGGAACCCTTTTGCGCACGGACCGCATTTCTGGCCTTGTCGAGGATCAACAGAAGGGTTTTCTTGAGGTCATTGGTGAAATTCAGCGCCTTCGAGACGTCATAAAGAACGGAAAGGTTTTCCATTTTTTTGCCGAGCGAGACCGTTGCTTTTTGTTTTTGTTGATTCAGAATTGTGCTGTCGATTGCGATGGCTGCTTGCGCGGCCAATTGAGAAATAAAATTAAGTTCCTGATCTGTAAAATCGGACTCATCTTTCTTCTCGCCCAATGTCAGAATTCCTCTGAGTTGATGTTTCACCATGAGCGGAACCCACACTTGGGATTGCAACAAATCCAACTTGAATTTTTTGATGACAGATCCAAATCGGTAATTTCCGTTGGAATCCCTAATCGAAAAAGGCTGCCCTCCGTTCAGGACCTGCCAAAACAATCCTTCCTCCTCGCAAAAGGAAACATTCTTGACGACTTCAGGGTTCAGACCAATGGTGTAGTGGCAAGTAAATTCTTTTCGATCTATGTCATAAATGAGGAGAGCAACGTTTTTGGTGCCGCTCGTTTCGTAAACCGATGACGCAAAAACGCGGGAGAGATTCTCCATGTCCTGAATGGAGATAAGAGCCTTGCCGAGTTGAGATAAAGTAAAGAAGTCGAATACTTTCTGCTCAAGCTCATGAATGGACTTATTTTTTGTTTTCGGCTCGTCGTTCATCGTTTTCTTTAAATTCCAGCCATTTTGTTTAAGTATACACCATGGTGCTGAATGAGCGCAGCGGGTGCTTGTGCAGTTCTTCCTTGATTATCGGTTTTCAATCGGAAAGATTGAAGGAAGACTTCTCGGTTGTTTTTTATTTGTGTACCACGGCAAATGTTTAAACGATGTTGTCCGAAGCGGTGATCCTGGGATCAAAATCACATTTTGTCGAGCTTATTTCACAACTTGTCGGCGTTGTCGTAACTACCTTTGATTGAACTAGTTAACTCTCTATCATAGGGTAATTGACAGTAGGAAGTGCTAGTGATACACTCAAAGCTTATTTATCAGGCTCAAGGAGGCCCTAAGTCGTTTCCAGAAAATGAGTAAGGTAAAAAGCCCGTCTGTTCAGAAATTGACCATCCCCACCAAAAAAACAAACGAACGGTTAAGCGTTTTTGTCGAGCGCTTTTCAGACGTCAAGGTTTTGGTCATTGGTGATTTTGTTCTGGATCAGTTTGTGTGGGGTTCTGTCGATCGGATTTCTCCGGAAGCGCCGGTTCCCGTCGTTAACGTAGAACGCGAATCGTTCCTCCCGGGAGGAGCGCTCAACGTTGCCAATAATGTGAGAACATTGGGCGGTCATGTCATACCGTGCGGCGTGGTAGGGCGGGATCTTCAAGGTCGGATGCTGGTCAAAGTCATGCGCCGCGAGAAGATTGATATTCGCGGTGTTATTTATGATCCGACTCGGCCCACCACGTTGAAGACCCGCGTGATTGCACACTCTCAGCAAGTGGTGCGATTTGATCATGAACTCATTCGGGAGATTGACGCTTCTCACATCAATCAAGTGGTCGAGTTTTCTCAAAGCATGATGCCTACCATTGATGTTGTGATCATCGAAGACTATGGGAAAGGTGTCATTAATCCCACGTTGTTAACCCGCGTGCTGCAACAGGCGAAGCAGTTGAAAAAACCAGTTCTGGTCGATCCGAAAGAAAAACATTTTCCGTATTATCGCGGCGTTACCGCTATCACGCCAAACCGAAAAGAGGCCTTAAGCGTTGTAGGTCCAGATCAAAATGGACGGACCCTGGAGATAGACGAGGTAGGCCGTGAATTGGTGAAGCGGTTGGCGGTTGAGGCGGTGTTGATTACGTTGGGCGAAGCAGGAATGGCGTTGTTTGAACAAGACGGTTCGATGACACGCATTCCGACCGCCGCCAAACAGGTATACGATGTTTCGGGAGCTGGAGATACCGTTATTGCCGTATTTGCCATGGCACTCGCCGCCGGTGCCAGCAAGTGTGAGGCCGCCATGTTGTCCAATCAGGCCGCGGGAGTGGTTGTCGGAAAACTTGGAACGGCAACGGTAAATCGCGAGGAACTGTGCCATTCTCTCGGAACGGTTTTTAAATCCTCCTCGAAGAGGAATTTAACTCGTGTCTAGAGACGTAGTGTGTATTATTCCGGCACGGCTTGAATCAACACGTTTGCCGAAGAAACTCTTGCGAACCATAGACGGGAAACCGCTTTTGCAATTCGTATATGAGAATGCTCGAAAAGCCAGTCTGCTGAGCCGAGTGATCGTAGCCTGTGATCATGAAGAGCTTAAACAGTGCGTTGAATCCTTTGGCGGGGAAGCTATTCTGACCGGAAAACACCATACGAGCGGCACGGAACGGATTGCCGAGGTCGCCTCGCGGCTCGCCTGTGAATGGGTGGTCAATGTGCAGGGCGACGAGCCCTTGATGAATCCGGAGACCATAGATCAAGTGATTCAAGTGCTTCGCAAAGATCCGACGTGCGTGATGTCGACCGCTTGCGTTGCGAAGGAAGACGCCGACGGCTACCGCGATCCGAACGTGGTCAAGGTCACCAAAGATAGATCGGGTTGGGCGTTATACTTCACACGATCACCGATTCCGTACGATCGAGACGGACATTCAGTCCGGTATTACAAGCATCTTGGGATTTACGGGTACCGACGTGATTTTTTAGTTCAATTCCCGCTGCTTCCGGCCTCGACGCTTGAACCGCTGGAGCGTTTGGAACAATTGCGTGTCATTGAAAACGGTTATCGCATCAAGGTGGTCGAAACAAAACATGATTCGATCGGCGTTGATACGGAAAAAGAGTTCAATCGTGTTTCCGAGATACTTTTGACGCGCGGCCGTGAAGTACATCGGTCGCAAGTGGGTTTGAGCCGTGCGCCGCAGACGCACGGTCACATTTCAGGAAAGCTGAAGGGATCTCATGCCTAAATATATTTTTATCACGGGCGGTGTTGTTTCGTCGTTAGGCAAAGGAATTGCCTCCGCTTCCATTGGAAAGATGTTAGAGGCGAAAGGGCTGAAAATCGCTCTTCAGAAGCTGGATCCTTATATCAATGTAGATCCGGGAACCATGAGTCCTTATCAACATGGCGAAGTCTATGTGACAGAGGACGGCGCCGAGACGGATTTGGATTTGGGTCATTACGAAAGATATACCAATAGTCCGATGACCCGTTTAAGCAATGTGACGGCGGGTCAAATTTATTA
>MHFO01000047.1:6241-8850 GCA_001804225.1 Omnitrophica bacterium RIFCSPLOWO2_01_FULL_50_24
CCGTTTCGCGCGGGAAAAAATGTGATATTGTCATTTCCGAAATCGGAGGAACGGCGGGCGATATTGAGTCGCTGCCTTTTTTGGAAGCGGTTCGTCAGTTGCGGCAGGAAGTGGGACGTGAAAATTCTGTTTTTATCCACTTAACCCTAGTTCCCTTTATCAAAGCCGCCGGAGAGTTGAAAACAAAACCCACCCAACACAGCGTCGGACGCCTCCGTGAGATCGGTATTCAGCCCGACATTTTACTTTGCCGGACGGAGAAGAAATTACCTAAAGAAGTCCGTCAGAAAATTGCGCTTTTCTGTAACGTAGATCCGGAAGCCGTGATTGAAGCCAGAGATGTCCGATCCATTTATGAAGTCCCTCTCATGTTTAAAGAGCAAAATCTGGATCAAGTGATCTTGCGGTATCTTCGCACGGAGTATCGAGTCGGGAGTTTGAACGATTGGGAAAGGGACGTTGTGAGTCGAGCACTGAATCCCAAGGGCAGCGTTAAAATTGCCGTTGTTGGAAAGTATATTGATTTACAGGATGCCTATAAATCGATTCATGAAGCATTGCGCCATGCCGGGATTGCCAATAATGTTCGGGTCAATATCCGCGGGATTAATTCGGAGCGCTTGGTAAAAAATAAAGTGGCTCAATGGTTCGGCAAGGTGGATGGGATTCTGGTGCCTGGCGGATTTGGTTATCGAGGAATCGAAGGCAAGATCAAGGCCATTCAATATGCGCGCGAACAAAAAGTTCCGTTTTTGGGAATTTGTCTCGGAATGCAATGTGCTGCCATTGAGTTTGCTCGGAATGCACTCGGGAAAAAAGGCGCCAACTCGACGGAGTTTAGTAAGAAAACCAATTATCCGATTATCAGTTTGCTCGAAGAACAACGTCAAGTTTCTAATCTGGGCGGCACCATGCGCTTGGGCGCTTATGTGTGTGAGCTTACGAAAAATACCAAGGCGTATGAGGCGTACAAAGTGGACCGCGTTCAAGAACGGCATCGGCACCGGTATGAGTTTAACAATCAATACCGCGACGAGTTTGAAAAGAACGGTTTTATCGTTTCCGGTAATTATCAAAGCGAGAACGGAAAGCTCGCCGAAATCATCGAACTTGTCGATCACCCCTGGTTTGTCGCGAGTCAGTTCCATCCGGAGTTTAAATCAAAACCAGACAAACCCCATCCCTTGTTTCGGGATTTTGTCGCAAAGGCCGTTCAACTCAAACGAGGTGCCGAAAACGGAAACGGATCTAGCCGTGCGTCGGCTTCAAACCAAACGGCGATCCGAGAGGTTTATGATTCTCCATCACTTGGTCTTGTACAAACAGGAGGCGTGGAGTAATTCTCCGTCGCACGATTACATGAAAACAAGAGGTATCCGGTGAGGCGAGTCGCAGTCGGAGATATCGTGTTTGGCGCCGCAGATCAGTTTGTGCTGATTGCCGGTCCGTGCGTCATCGAAAATGAACATTCGGTTCTTCGTCATGCAGAGTTGATCGTGTCGATTGCACGGGAACTCGGCATCCCGTATGTCTTCAAATGCAGCTATGATAAAGCGAATCGTTCGTCGATTCATTCCTTCCGGGGTCCCGGTTTAATCCAAGGCCTCCGGATTTTGAGCAAAGTGAAAAAAGAGTTTCGCATTCCGATTTTAAGCGATGTTCATCATGTGGAGGAGGTGGGACGAGCAAGTGAAGTGCTTGATATTTTGCAGGTTCCCGCATTTTTGTCACGCCAAACGGATCTTTTGGTTGCCTGCGGAAAAACGAAAAGGGCGGTCAACGTCAAGAAAGGTCAGTTTCTATCTCCGTGGGAAATGAAAAACGTGGTCGAAAAGATTGAGTCGACCGGAAACAAAGATATTCTGCTGACGGAACGAGGCGTTTCATTTGGCTATCAAAATTTGGTGAGTGATTTCCGATCAATCCCCATCATGCAAAAACTGGGTTATCCCGTCGTTTTCGATGTGACTCATTCCGTCCAGCTTCCGGGCGGATTAGGGCATGCGTCCGGGGGTCAGGCCGAATTTATTCCCACGCTTGCGCGGTGTGCCGTAGCGAGTGGAGCGGATGCATTGTTCATGGAAGTTCACGAAGATCCTGCCAAAGCGTTATCCGACGGTCCCAACAACCTAAAACTTTCCGCTCTAAAGGAACTATTGAAAACATTAAAAGAAATCCGGCGTGTAGCACCCGTGGACACAGAACCTTCCGTTTGTGATTCTCGGTCGCGCGCGGCAGCAGTGGGAACGGGAGGCCGCTCGTGAAGCGGGATCGCGACCTAGCTCGAAAAATTTTGAAGGTTGAGTCCGACGCAGTACGTCGGCTCATTTCGCGCTTGGATCGAAATTTCGAACGTGCTCTTGATTTGATGGAGCATACGTCCGGCCGCATCGTTGTGACGGGTATGGGAAAACCCGGTTTTATCGGTCGCAAAATTGCCGCGACTCTTGCTTCGACCGGAAGCCCGAGTCTTTTTCTGCATCCGGCAGAAGCAGTCCACGGAGACCTTGGGATGGTAACCAAGCAGGACATCGTGATTGCGATTTCAAACAGCGGTGAAACGGAAGAAATTACGAAATTACTTTCTACGATTAAACGAATCGGATGTT
>MHFO01000048.1 GCA_001804225.1 Omnitrophica bacterium RIFCSPLOWO2_01_FULL_50_24
GGAAATTAATCATTTCAGGACCCAGCTTGGAATGTTGTTCCAAGGAGCCGCTTTGTTTGACTCCCTGTCCGTCCGGGAAAACGTTGGTTTTTCACTTTATGAACATACCAGTCTGTCTCACGAAGAAATTGATAAGCGAGTGAAAGAAAAATTGAGGATGGTGGGTTTGAGCGGCGTTGAAGATGTGATGCCGGCGGATTTGTCGGGAGGAATGAAAAAAAGGGTCGGTCTTGCCCGTGCCATTTGCACCGAGCCCCACATCGTGCTGTACGATGAACCGACCACCGGGCTCGATCCCATCATGGCAGACGCGATTAACGACCTCATTATCCGACTCCAGAAACGTTTGCGCATCACGTCCATTGTTGTGACCCATGACATGAAAAGCGCTTATAAGTTGGGCACTCGGATTGCCATGTTGTACAACGGAAACATTGTGGAAGTGGGCACTCCTGATGAAATTCGGAATTCAACGAATCCTTTGGTTCAACAATTTATCACAGGGTCAGCACAGGGCCCAATCACGAGCGATGAAAGTCGGGAGCATAACATCGTTCAGGACAACGGAAATAATCATAATCATGATCAAGCATCATCGTCTTCCTAAACGGGAGGGTTTATGGCGAAACCACGCTTTGAAGTAGCTGTCGGATTATTTGTTGTTTTAGGATTTTTGATTTTATCCATGATCGTTTTTTTCGTAAGTGGTGTCTATTTTTTTAGGCCCGGGTACCATTTGAAAGCTCAGTTTGATTATGTAGGAATCATCGACCGGGGAGCTCCGGTCCGATTTTCCGGAGTGCGCGTGGGAGAAGTTACCAAGGTTGATATTTTGGAACCGGGAGAAGAGAGGAAAACAGCTAAAATCGAGGTCACTTTTTTTGTTGAACGTCACGTCGTGGTGAAAGACAACTACGAGGTGAGTGTCCGCGGCAACCACGTGATGAGCGAACCGCACGTTAGCATTACACCGATGTCCGGAGAAGGACGGGTGTTAAAAGACGGCGATGTCGTTAAGGAAGGGATTTCTCCTTTTGCGATGGACGATATGTTCCAAGAAGGTCAGGTGATTTTGGAACGTATGGGGAAACTTCTTGAGGATATAGGCACCGCATTTGAAGATCCGGAAACGAAGGTGATGCTGAGCGATTCGCTGAAGAACATGAATAACCTCCTGAAATCGCTGAATGAAATTGTGGTCGGTGAAGAAGAAGAATATCGCGCGATGATTGTGAACTTCAACCGTGTTGCTGACGAAATGGCGGAAATGCTCGAACGGCTTAATCGGGCAGAAGGGACCATTGGCAAGTTGATTACGGAGGATGAAGTGTACCTCGACCTTCGGGATTTTGTGAAAGACATCAAAACACATCCCTGGCGGTTGTTAAAGAAAGATTAATCTGACTTTATGTTGATTTATATTAACCATATTTTTAACCATATTCGGAAAGGCAGGTTTAATTTCTATGATTATGCTTCTCAGAATTCTTTGTGTGATCGGACTTTCTTATTCTGGGTATTTTCTTGGTTCGACGTTTATTCCAGAGCATTACTTGGTTCACTATCCTTGGCTCGGAGCAGTCTCAGGCTTTCTGATGGGCCTGATCGTGGTGTTAATTGATTTATATTTCAAGCAGCTAAGCGTTCGCAACATCCTTTCCATTTTGTTGGGCGCCTCTCTGGGTCTTGGGTTTCACTATCTGCTGATGGGCGTTCTTGGCTATGCACTCCCAAAATCAAACATGGTGGAGATTGGAATCGTCTCGGCCATCATCTTTGCTTACTTGGGAGCGGTAACGATTTTGCGCGGCCAAGATGAGTTCAGTATGGTGATCCCTTTTGTCAAATTAACTGCCAAAGGCAGTAAAGAGGATATTGTTTTGCTCGATACCAGCGTGATTATCGACGGACGCGTTGCCGATATTTGCGAGACTTCCTTTTTGGGCGGTAAAATGTACCTTCCCCGTTTTGTTTTGAAAGAACTTCAGCTCATCGCGGATTCTTCTGATCCGTTAAAGCGCAATCGGGGACGGCGCGGCTTGGACATTCTGAACCGAATGAAGAAGAGTCCTGTGATTGAAATCAAGATTCACGAAGCGGATTATCCGGATTTAAATACGGTAGACGCAAAATTGGTCAGACTTGCGCAAGATTTGGGGGGAAAGCTTTTGACCAACGACTTTAATTTGAACAAGGTGGCGGAACTGCAAGGTGTGAAGGTATTGAACATTAACGATCTTGCCAATGCCGTCAAACCTATTGTGATCCCTGGGGAAATGATGCAGGTCCGAATTTTAAAAGAGGGAAAGGAACACGATCAAGGAGTGGGGTACCTGGACGACGGAACGATGGTGGTGGTGGATAATGGCCGCCGTCGAATCAGTCAAATGGTTTCCGTGACTATTACCAGCGTTCTTCAAACTCAAGCGGGGAGAATGATATTTGCGAAGATCAGCGATGATTAAACAACCGATTTCCGTGATTATTCCGGCAGCGGGTGAAAGTCAAAGGTTTCATCCGAGGGGTCGGGAAAAGCGTGTATCGAAAATCTATTCGGAATTGAACGGAGAGCCGATGATCAGCCGCGTGATCCGTGTTTTAAGTAGTGTTGCTCAGGTAAGAGAACTCGTGATCGCGGTTGAACCGGGCAGCGAAGTTGTGTTCCGGCGGAAAATTCTTAACCCTCTTAAATCAAAGAAACTCATCAAAGTCGTGTCGGGCGGTCGTTCCCGAGCTGAGTCGGTGTGGAATGGCCTGAAGAGAGTCTCGAAGGAATGCTCCTATGTTTGTATTCATGATGCAGCGCGCCCGCTTGTGAAAGGAGAGTGGGTTACTCAGTTGGCGAGACGGATGAATGGTTGTGACGGACTCGTGATGGGGAGGCGGGTCATTCCGACCGTCAAGTTGCTGCGAGCTTCCGGAGCGGGAGACGACATAGATAGAACGCTCGATCGTTCCTCTCTTTTTGAGGCCGAAACGCCGCAATTGATCAAAAAGGAGTTATTGTTAAAGGCCTACCGCACGCTGGGTGCCGGCGCTTTTCGGGCTACGGACGATTCATCGCTTGTTGAGGCGATCGGGGGCCGCATAAAGGCAGTCATCCAGCCAGATTCAAATGTGAAAGTAACAACCTTTCAAGATTTAACGGCGGCTCGGCGCCTCGCGAGTTGCGAGCCGACTTATTGTTTTGGGCTTGGTTTCGATCGGCATCGCCTTGTACCCCATCGACCTTTCTATCTTGGAGGGGTGCGGATTCAGTCGCGTTTAGGTCCTTTGGGCCACTCCGATGGCGACCCGCTCCTGCATGCGATTACGGATGGGGTGCTTGGAGCGATCGGCGCAGGGGACATTGGGGATTTTTTCCCGGATACGGACCGGAAATGGGAACGCGCAAGGAGCGTTCGTTTTTTGAAAAAAGCGCTTGAACTTGCACTCAAAAAAGGGTTCCGTCCGGCCCAAGTGGATGCCACGATTTTTTTAGAACGGCCCAAACTCGGCAAGACAAAAAGAACGGTTCAATTCCATCTTAGTCAGGTACTTTCCCTTCCCATCGATAAAGTTTCGGTCAAAGCCAAAACTCTAGAAGGTTTTGGCCCGGAAGGTTCGGGCATTGCCGTATCTTGTCAGGCCCTTGTCGTATTAAAACCGAGTGAGTGATGAGTTCCATCCGAGTTCGTTTTGCCCCCTCACCGACAGGTTATCTCCATCTTGGAAATCTCCGAACCGCTTTGTTCAATGATTTGTTTGCCCGTCACGAGGGCGGGAAAATGATCTTGAGGATTGAGGATACGGATACGGTCCGGTCGAAACGTGAATATGGCGAGGCCATCCAACGCGATCTGGAATCGCTGGGCATTCGTTTTGACGAAGGCCCATATTATCAATCGGAACGTATTTCCATTTATGAAGAGCATCTTCGTCAGCTTGAAAAGAAAGGGAACGTGTATCTGTGTTATTGCACTCAGGATGAACTCGAGGCCCGGCGGCGCGAAGCGCTTGCCATGAAGCGGCCGCCCCGATACGACAACCGATGCCGAACCCTGACCGATGAAGAACGCCGGCGTCGGATCGCTCAAGGGGTACGGCCGACCCTTCGGTTTAAAGTAGAGGCCACAGAGCCGATTTTGGTTGAGGATGTGATTCGAGGTGAAATTAAATTTGATCCGCAAGAAATCGGGGATTTTGTCATCATGCGTTCGGACCCGGATCATTCGAACCGGTTTTTGCCGACCTTTCACATGTCTGTTTGTGTGGATGACGGCTTAATGAAGATTACCCACGTGATCCGCGGAGAGGATCATCTCTCCAACTCGCCGCGCCACGTTTTGCTTTTTCGGGCACTCGGCTTTCCCATTCCGCAGTTTGCACATCTTTCGCTGATTCACGGTCCCGGAGGCGAGCCGTTGTCAAAACGCTACGGCGATGTGTCTCTGAGCGATTTTATTGAAAACAAAGGTTATATACCGGAAGCCATTCGGAATTATTTAGCCCTTTTGGGCTGGTCTCCTAAGGATAATCGGGAAATTTTTTCGATGACCGAACTGGAACAGTCGTTTGATCTTCGGAATGCGACGCATCATGCCGCGATTTTTACGGAGCAGAAATTAACATGGATCAATTCGGAACACCTCAAGATGTTGAGTGAAGCGGACTATCTCAAGCGGGCTTTCTTTTTTTTAGAGCGGCGAGGCATAGGGGTTCGAAAAGAGCCCAAAATGAGAGAAGCGCTCGCTATACTTAAATCTGATATTCATCGTTTTGATGAACTGCCGGACGCTCTATCTTTTTTCGATGAGGAAGCTTATCGAAATCGACTGAAGCGAAGCGTTGCAGCAGGCGATCAAGATCAGGTCTACGTCATCCTGACCGAAGGCCGCTCGGTTTTAGAAGCTGCTCAAGAAGCGGTTCAGCAATCCTCTTCTGAAGGGGAGACATTGTTTCTTGAATTGACAGAAACCCTGAAGCATCGGGTATCAGAAAAGGGAAAGAAATTGTTTCTTCCGCTCCGCGCAGCGCTTACGGGCGAGCCTCATGGGATAGAACTTAAGCGCATTTTTCAACTGTTAGATCGGCAAACAATTTTAGGGCGCATCGGAAAAGCGCAAGAGTTCGTAACTTCCAAATGAGTCTACGGTTAACCAACACCTTTTCCAGAAAAAAGGAATCCTTTACACCCCTCAAGAAAGATCACATTTCTCTCTATACGTGCGGGCCCACTGTTTACGACTTCGCTCACATCGGGAATTTTCGGGCGTATGTGTTTGAAGACGTGCTGCGCAGATATTTTGAGTTTAAACACTACCGCGTCAAGCACGTCATGAATTTTACGGACGTGGACGACAAAACGATCGCAGGAGCGGCGGCGCAAGGTAAACCGCTCAGAGAGTTTACGGAGCCCTATATCAAAGCGTTCCTTCAAGATCTGGAAACATTAAATATCTTGAAGGCTGCCCAGCAGCCGCGGGCGACTGAAGAGATTGGCGGCATGATTCATCTCGTCGAAACGTTGGTTCAGAAAGACGCGGCCTATCTGTCGGAAGGTTCCGTTTATTTTCGAGTGGATTCGTTTGCCCCGTACGGGAGATTGTCTGGAAAATCACTTGAAAAAGGTGAAAAGCGTTCACGCATTGATCACGATGAGTACGGAAAAGAAGAAGCAAATGATTTTGCCTTGTGGAAGAAAGCAAAAGAAGGGGAACCCTCATGGGATTCACCGTGGGGAAAAGGAAGGCCGGGATGGCATTTGGAATGTTCCGTCATGAGTATGAAATATCTTGGATCTACTCTGGACATTCACGCGGGAGGTGAAGATCTTATCTTTCCGCATCACGAAAACGAGATCGCTCAGTCGGAAGCGGCAACGGGCAAGAAGTTTGTCCGGTATTGGCTGCATTGCAAGCATTTGTTAATCAACGGGGAAAAGATGTCTAAGTCGAAGGGGAATTATTACACGCTTCGCGATTTGGTACGGCTCGGCCACGACCCCATGGCGATCCGGTGCGTGCTTTTGAGCGTTCATTATCGGCAGCAGCTTAATTTTACGTTGGAAGGGCTGAAAGAAGCCGGCGAAGCGATTAAAAAATTGGATGAATGTTATTGGAAATGCTTGAGCATCGTTATGCTGACTCAAAAGAAGGAAACATCGTTAGCAAGCCGCAGTGATTTTGATCAACACGCAAAGCTTTCCAAGTGCGTAGCGGACATGGTTACAGCCATGGAAGATGATCTGAATGTTTCCGTTGCTTTGGCAAAATTGTTTGAGGGTCTCGGCGAAATCAATTCTTGGTTTGCAAAGGAAAGAGCGGTACCTGAAAAGGATTTGTGCGCCGCGATTTATTTTTTTAAACAGGTAGACCTATTATTGGGTTTTGATATTTCGAAGTCAGATTCTGTTCCGAACGAGATTATCGATGCTTTGTCCCAAATCATCGATTCCCGCCGACAAAAGGATTTTGCAAAAGCCGACTCTTTGCGACAAAAGATGAATATGATGGGATGGTTTGTAAAAGATGCCAGACCCGGAGAACCGTCCACGGTGAAGAAAAAACTTAGAGCGTGGGATCAATGAAAAGGGGAACTTTTATTAGTTTTGAAGGAGGAGAGGGGAGCGGCAAGAGCACGCAGATTCGGTTTGTGGCTTCCTATTTTAGGCGAAAAAGGCGGAAGGTTTTGGTCGTTCGCGAACCGGGGTCGACCCGCCTTGGCGAATCCGTTCGAAAGATTCTTTTAAACGTGCGCAACCGAAATATGTCGGTTGAGACCGAGCTGTTTTTTTATCTTGCGGCACGTGCGCAATTGGTTCGAGAGGTGATTGGCCCGGCGCTCCGTCAGGGATACGTGGTCATTAGCGACCGGTTTGAGGATTCGACCCTTGTGTATCAGGGTTATGCGGGAGGGCTGGGACTGGCGAGACTTGCTACAATGGTCCGGGAAGCTCGGGGAAACGTGGTCCCCAGCATGACGTTTTTACTGGACGTTGAGCCGAGAAAAGGATTGCTTCGGAGCGGACGTCGCGATCGGATGGAACGAAAATCGATTTTGTTCCACGAGCGAATTCGAAAAGGATATCTTTTGCTGGCGAGGCGGTATCCAAAAAGGTTTGTAGTGATCTCAAGCCGCTTGTCGAAATCAGAAGTTCGGAGTGCCATTCGGAGGACGCTTGATCGTGTCTACAGCAGATCTCGTTGATCCTGAGATTTTGAAAAGGT
>MHFO01000049.1:0-3857 GCA_001804225.1 Omnitrophica bacterium RIFCSPLOWO2_01_FULL_50_24
GGAAGCGTTCCTCAATATGATCGCGCTGCACCACTTGGTTTCGAAGGATCTTGGTTTTGGCGATTCTCTGAATCACTTGTTTCAAGCGATCACGTTTTCCGGTTCCTATCTGGATTTGGCGATGCAGTCCAGAAACATGGGAGACCACACGATTCCATTTTTATTAAATGGAAGCTCTTCCTCCACCGTGCCGGGCCGCGGAATGGCGCCGGTCGCGACCCCCATGATTTTTTACGTTCTTTATTTTTACTACGACCGATTGTTCGGCGGCGACCAGAAGAAAATTCGTGAGAAGCTTCTGGAGTGGAACGAGCGCGCCGTACTTCCACCCAATTCCGTTCGGGCTTTTCAGGAGCTCGGTGCGTTTATGTATCACCACGCGACGGCACGGCGCTCAAAAAACAAAGTGACGCTCCTCGTGCCCAATGGCGCTCAGGGAATTGAAGAAGTGACAAAACAAATGTTTGAGGAAAGCGGGGGCGTGGGCGGTAAAGAGCTTTCTAATCGGGCCCTACTAGGCCGATCCCCTACCCAAGACTTCATTTCAATCGTAACAGGGGAACCGTTTGAGCGCGTGAAGTACTCTTCTCCCGGCGCACCGGCGAGTGACCGCGTGTTCCTCGTGATTGAAGTGGAGGGGACTCTTTTTAGCAAAGTTCAACGGGCGAGGATCGATGCGCTTCGAAAAGAAGGCCATCCGGTTTTCGTTTTGCGGCTTCCGGGAAAAGAGTATCTTGCCGCGTACCTTCAAGGGCTTCACCACACGGTTGCGGTTCTTTACGGATTCCTACTGAGGCGTAATTATGTGACTCAGCACTTTGTTGAAACGTACAAGCATTGGGCGCGAAAAATGGTACGTGAAGTGCTGGTTCAAGAAGGTTTGCTGGGCAAGGAGTTTCTAGACGATGCGTATGCCGATCAACATCCGGATGCGTATTTCGGAGCGCTCCAAAAGTGGCGCTTAACCCCTTCCGCTCCTTCTTCCAGCGTTCTTGACCGAACAAAGACCTACCCCGGAATTGTTGGTCCCGTCCGGGCTGTGAGTTTCAATGGGCATCACCGGGATCATGAGTTCGACCCTGATGCCATCCGGCTTTACTTCGATCCTAAACAGTTTAACAGAATGAATCTGGGGCGTCGTCCTAGAGAGGCAACGCAAGTGGTTTTGAACCTCCTCCAAGCTGTAGCGCGGGAGCGCGACCGGTGGCGCAACCGCCCAATGGTTGAAATTGCCCACGTGGGCGCTCCTTCAGATGATGAAGCAGGCAAAAGTCTGGTCGAGGCAATGAACCGCATGAGAGACGATTGGTTTTTGAGCGCCGGGGCGGGAGCTGTAGATATGTCATTTTATCCCGCAAGCGGCCACGAGTTTCACGAAGGGCTTATGAACCGACGCGAAGGATTGACCATCGTCCTTGCACCGCGAATGTTTCGCCATCCGCTCCGCGGTGTTTATTCAAGTGTCTACAGCCGGGTGCAAGGGGCCTCGGTGGTAAAAGCGTACCAGGACGCAGGCCGAAGAGTTCTCTTGGTGACGTATCACGACCGTTCACCAGAAAGCATGCGTCAATTAAGAACGTTTGTAGATACCGTTGCCACCTTGCACAGAGCCGACCGCGCAGTGCTGTTCGAACGAGCGCCCGACCGGCGCTTGACCAAACAGCGCAGAGGAGATTTTAAATCTTTTTCCGATGCGCGGACGGAGGGCGAGCCGGCGCAGCAGTCGCGGGTGTTTGAAAACCTTATGGCTATCGCCAAAACGGGTCGGGTGTCCGATCCGTTTAAAGACGTGGAGACAACATTAAATGAAGTGGAGGAACAATTGCGGGCCATTCATCAAAACAGATTTTTTGCTGGCGGACTCGGGGCTGCGGCAGGCGTTGCCTCAATGGGTGAATTTGACGGCGAAGAAGCGTTTTTGCGTTTAATCCGAAAACGTGACGGTTTAACTCACACACTGGGCGGAATCAATGGATCGAACGTTCCATTTTCGTACATGATACGTGAAGCAGCACTGCCGGAGCCGGAAACTCCTCAAGCTCAGTCCGACACGCGGACGTCGGATACCGAATTCCGGAGGAACCTAAGGCGCAGCGAGCGGTCGGACATGACCGTCAAAATTGGAGATCGGCTGGATTTTCCTTCCTTTTCATTTCGCGGCAACACTATGAATTTCGTTGCAGGTTTCGGTTTTGAACAAACAAGGGCCGCTATCTTGGAGCAGCTTCGTGTTTGGCTCCGGTACGGTTTGATTGTAGATCTTACGATCGAACCCAAAGCGAAATCCGACCGTGAAATTCAACTTGTGCCGCTTCGAGAGATCATGCAATTGGTTGAATCGGGCAGGAGCGCTCCGGTTCGTCCGTTGGAGATTAATGCAGCTAACAACAACATTCACCGCACCATGGGGGACTATCTCAAGCATTTTGTGGTTCCGGTGGGTGAAATGCTCATGCACCAGCTTGCGAATTCATTGAAGACGGAATATGGTGGTAAATTACCCGATGCGGTCAAGATAGATCCGGACTTTAAATTTATCGGTACCAATGGCATTGCCGATCCAAGCGATCCTGGATTTATTGGTTTCTACCTGTCTCCTGACGACCATGCTTTTGTCTATCGGTTGAACGACCATCACTTCGCTCAATTTGTTCTTGGCGGCACGCAAATCCTAACGAAAACAAACTCCAGTTCCGATGGAGGCGAAAGACAAGTGGTTCAAGTCAACCACCCGGGCGCTTTTGACCTTGAAGGAGTCGCCACAGCGGACGACGGCGCATTTTATTTCATTGTGGATGGTGTGGAGGTTCCCGAAGACACCACGTTGGCCAAGTTTATATCCGTTCAAAAAGCTGAAGAAGCATTTAAGAAAGTTGGGGAAGCCGAACCGCCGATTCCAGGTTTTCGTTATCTTGCCTCGGCTTCAATTGATCCGCTCGTCAAGCAAGATCTCGCCCGCGCGCAGAGTTACTCGGACAGCCGGAAAGTGCCAGCCGTCTTATCCACGCAAGTGGTTACGAATCCGATGGATTTAAAATTTGAATCTCCTCGATTGGAAACGGCGGACCTTTGGGTCAGTGAAGTGTTGAAGCCCAACATAGCATCGGCGGGCAAATCTTGGTTCATCAGAAACCCGGCCCAATTGAAAGACATTCGAACCGTGCTCAGGATAGTCACACGAAAAGGATTTGTGGAAAAAAGCGATCTGAAACACCTCCAAACCGATACTTTGAATTCGGAAAGGGACGAATTCCTTACCGACGGTCTTAAGTACTGGGCCGGGCTTGCCAACGATAATGGAAGGTTGGATGAGTTTCGGGCAATCGGTACCGACTGGATTAAATTGGTGAGCGGCGTTGCCGAGGCAAGAGCAAAGCTGGTTTACCCGATCTGGCCCATCACCGGAGCTTTTCTAATGGTCGCTTCCGGTTTAGTTATCCTAGGGGCTTTGGTGAATCATTCCCTGGTTCTAAATGTGTTAGCATTGTTTTCTACAGTTCCGGCGTTGATTGGCCTTCATCTTTTTGGAACTTCAATTCTCGCCCTAAGAGCTGCCAAAACCATCTGGTCTCAAAAGTCCTTAACTCAGGAGCTTGAGGATGCAGTTGCAGCAGCCAAAGTGCAGAAACGGTACGCCCAAAACGCCATTCTTTCCGAAGCGCTTGGCTACTTTCTTGGAGATGGGAACGGCAGCATTCGATTTGTGTCTGCCTCGTTTGATGACCGCGAACTCATCGTGCGTTTCCGAGATTCCGACGGGGATTCAGATGTCTTAGAGAGCTTTAAAGTTGCCGATGCCGAGGTGAAGGCAAAACAAATAATCCGAGACAATTTGGGAGGCAGCTATCATTTTTCGG
>MHFO01000049.1:3878-5150 GCA_001804225.1 Omnitrophica bacterium RIFCSPLOWO2_01_FULL_50_24
CGCGAAACGTTTCGCCGGCGCCGGGCAAAGCGCGGTTTTTTGAGTACTTAACCAAACTGGCATTGGTGGCAACGCTCTCGGCAGTCGCAGTCTTTGTCGTTGGCATTGTTGATCAAGCGCCCGATCGGATTCTGGCGAGCGGCGCGCTTTCGATCGTTGGTTTCTTGGGCACACTCTATTTCCATCGAAAGGAGAAACAATACTCTGAACCTGAAAAGGCGGAGGAGGAGGTTGTCAACAAGCGGCCAGATCGTCATCGTCCGGCAAAAGCCCGGCCTTCGTTGGTTAAAAAGTTTTGGGGAGCTTTCACTAAACCGCCGGTCTTCCCTTCTTTTAGCGTTCCATTGCCGCAGGAAAACAAATACAACGGCCCGAAGCTGATCGCAGCATTGGCGGCTGCTTTTAGCTCGGTCATAGTCGTTCTTTTGGCTCTCGACGGGAGGATCAGAGAAGCTCTTCCGTACGGCGTTGTCCTCGTCTTGAGTGTTGCTGCCATCACGTTTTTTCATTGGAAGCAGAAACGGGAAGAAAAGAAAAAAGCGCCGGGCGGTTGGCAGCATTCCGACAGCCGTTCGGAGGACTCAGGGCGAGCCGCGGCCGGCTTCGATCCAAAGAGCATTGACATTAATGAACTTAAAGATGTGAGAAGTGAGTCGGAGGATCTTAAACTCAAAGTCAGAACGATGATTGATGTGATGAAGAAAAGCCTGGAAAGCGGTTCTGGGATTAACCCCTATAAACCTAACGGCTTTTTTTCGGTACTTCATATCTTGACACGGGACGTTGAGAGATTAAGACGTGATCTAGCAACAAGTCAAGTCAGAAAAGTTTGGGAACTAAAAGGTTTTGCGGAGGTCGACGACTTTGAGCGTCATATCTGGGACATTTCTTTCAAAGGTCACGTCTTCGGTTTTTTCCCCGATGTTATTATTGAGGAAAAACTACGCGACGTTTTCAATCAAGGATTTCACGCTTTGGCGAAACTTGCCAACCAAGAAGAAACGTTGGATGACTTTATGTCTTTTGGAAAAGAGATACGCCAGTTAGGGGGGGAACTCGCCTCGGAAACGTTGAAACGCCGAACGCTTCTGGTTTTTTCTCTCGGAGTTCTTGCTTTCATAGCTTCGATCGCAGCGTTTGTTGCATCGTACCAAGTACGGTCAAAAGCCATGCTTGCCGTTGGCATTACACTGCTCGGCATCGCTGATTGGCTTGTCGTTCGTCTCTACAAGGCTTGGGTTAACTACAAGCAGTGGTCTTCCAGCGAGCTGG
>MHFO01000049.1:5172-15341 GCA_001804225.1 Omnitrophica bacterium RIFCSPLOWO2_01_FULL_50_24
GGGGGGAACTCCTACTACAACACGGGGCCCAGCCCGCGCTTCACCTCACGGTTCTCAGACCTCCATATAGAAGTCCAGCGGATGTAGCTCTGGGCGGAGACAGGGATCTGCCTTCTGTGGATCAACAGCATCGGGAGGCCTTTCTCCAGCTGCGCAAAAATTTAGGGGTTGAGCTTGAAACTACCTGGAATCAGTCCGATGCCCGGTCCAGTGTGAGTGATTTTGCGACGACTCAACTCGCAGCACTTCCTGCGGAGTTGAATCCGGCACGTCGGCCGCGAGAGATTTCTTTTTCTGCAGAGCCGATTCCTGCAAACCAAGTCGTGGAACCTGCTGCGAAATCGGATCTGGTTCCGTCCGTTACGTCTGTTCTCCCAGTGGTTGTGAACGGCGTTACGATTACGACCGGTCCGATTGATGAGATCAAGGATGTTCTTCCTGAGCGGTCAGCTTCGAGTCGTTCGCTTGAAGGCGTGGTGACCCCCAAACCCGTGACGGATGTTTCATCGCTTGAGCCGCTTCCGTTGAGAGTACAAGGAAAAATTCAGGAACCGGTTTCTCAAATTCCGGCAGTGGCGGAAGAAGAAGGTAAGGACACGGAAGAGTTGGATCTTGCGCGCAGTACGCAAGATCGAGGTGTGGCACCGGTTTTGGCGATTCGCGAACTCAGAACAGCAGCGGTTCGGCCCATTGCCTTTGTTCATCTGAACGAAACACAGGAACGGTGGATCGATCGATTGCTTGAGACACCGGATTCGGAACGAACCGCCAAAGAGCTCGACCGCGTTTTCCTCTCCGCCCTCTCGAAGGGTGCCAGCATTGAAATCACGGTTTCCGGTGTTGATGAGGTTAAAGTGCGAAGATTGAATATGCTTCTGAATCAATACCGCACACAACTAGCACGCGATCATATTGTTCTTCCAATCACCGTACAAGTGACTGCGCGATCCATTTCGGGCCCCAATTCGGCAAAACTGTTCAACCGTATTGTGAGCGGCGCACTTCGGGGAAGGGCTTTCGTCGTGACCAATCTTGATACGGCACAGGAATTTGCAAACAACTCAGACACACGCGGCACCGACGCCCGGTTTATCGTGACCGACCGCGTGATCGATTCCCAAGGCCGGACCCAAGCTGCTCCGTCTCATTCTCCGTTTGATATTCTGAACGCCCGGCTTCTCAATCCGAATGTGTTTGGAGTAAACGGCCGTCCCAACATCGAATACGGCAGAGAGTCGGAGTTAAACCAAGCCATTGCGTCTCTTGCCCGTACGTTCGAAACCACCGCGCGCTTCCTCCGCGCTGCGTAATAGAGACTGAATCTCAATTGGCGGCGATCGCCGCCAATTGGGTTCTTGGAAAATACTCGGCACCGCGGTAACCCAAAATACGCGACGTCGCGTAAATTGGCCCGAAGCTCCCGTTTAAAGAATCCATTTCTGAATTTTGGTCCAGTAGGGTATAATCAAATTCGCTAAATTTGGAGGCGTAAACGTATGACAATTACAGACCGGATTCAAATGAATCCTAAAATCATGATGGGGAAACCCGTTATTAGGGGAACTCGCATCCCGGTTGAACTCATTCTGCGTAAGTTGAGCGAAGGCGCTGCTGGGGCCGATCTTTTGGATGCCTATCCCCGATTGACCAAAGAAGACATCCAAGCGGCAATGCGGTATGCCGCTGATACGGTTGCCCACGAAGAAACCGTCATTTTACCGAAGATCAAATAATCCTGCAATCCTGCGTTTTTCAAAAATGAGGTTTCTTGCAGACGAAAGTTGTGATTTCAACGTTATCCGAGCCCTGCGGAAGGGTGGTCACGATGTTTTGGCGATTGCCGAAATGTCTCCTGCTATTGAAGATTCCAAAGTCATCAAGCTTGCGCTTGAAGAAAAAAGAGTGCTGTTGACCGAAGATCGGGATTTTGGAAGGCTCGTTCATGCCCATGGCGAACGATTTCATAGTGTTGTATTCATCCGGTATTCCGCCCGCTTCAGGAAAAACCTTTCCTGGGACATTGTCCGACTAGCAAAACTTCACGGCAACAAATTAGCCGGTTGCTTTGTTGTTGTGGAACCGGGACGTATTCGTTTTTCACGTCCGAACGCCTGAAAACCAACGGATCTTACATTCCTCCGCCTGATTGCTTCCTCGGGTTTGTTCTAGAAAATCAGAAACTCCCGTTTCCCGCTTGACTTTTTTATCTGTTCCCCCTAAGATTCCGTCATAAGCACTCCTGCATAAGTCGAGGTCACCGAATAAGTTATCGTGTCAAAGGGCATATTCTGTCCCATAAGTCAATGTCAAGCGTAGAAGGCGAACCACAGGTTCCCAACGAGCGGCGAAAGGTATTTTTTGGGCTGTTCGTATTTCCCATGCTGATTGCGGTGACGATGGCGGTGCTGTTGACTTCCATTGTTCTTTTGACACAGGAAGATGAAACGCCCGAATCGCTGATTACCGCGATTAAAACCGGAGCTCCGAGCAAGCGTTGGCAGAAGGCGTTTGAGCTTTCCAACGAACTCAACAGCCCAGCGGGGCTTCTCCGAAGCGCCGGCATCATGAATGAAATGATCCATATTCTTCATGGTCGTGATCGTTACGATGCAAAGACGCGCGCTTATATGGCCATGGCGCTCAGCAGGTTTCGGAACGAGGAAGCACAAAACGCTCTTCTCGAGGCATTGCGAGACGAGCCCGATACGGAAGATCCAAAAGTAATCCTCTTCCTGATGTGGGCGCTCGGCGACGACGGCATGAAGAACGGTTCTAACGTTGCCGAACCAACCGTTCGGTACCGCTACTCCAAGCGGCCAACCGCCGCTCAGCCAAGCAGTGCCGAACCAACCGCTGGTTTATCGGAACCTTCTCAGACCATCGCTCGTTTTCTTTCACACGAGGAACCGGACGTGCGGAAAGGCGCGGCCTATGTACTGGGTGTTTTGGGAGATCCGAATGCTCGCGAGGGTCTTGGGCGTCTTCTCAGCGATGCCGTTGCCGATGTGCGTTGGAATGCCGCATTGAGTCTTGCGCGGCTTGGAGACAACGCGGGCGAGGACGTTCTCGTCACCATGCTCGAACGCCAGCAGTTGGAAAGCACCCACGCGCTGGGCGAATCCGAAATCGAACGTATTATGACAAATGCTGCAAAAGGTTTGGGCTTGATCCAATCTGAAAGGGCCCGAGCTGTTTTAGAAGAAATAGCAGCCACGGACAAAAATTTAAAAGTGAGGCAAGCCGCATTAGCGGCACTTGAACATCGTTAGTAAAATGACCGATTCTCAATCCGCACCGCCAAAACCTGTACCATCCGTTGAAGAATTATCTGCCCCGGGCCGCAGGAAATTTCTGTCGTGGTTTTTTGTTGCGTGGGCGAGTTTTATCGCCGCAACGGGCGGAGCGTTGTCCCTTGTCCTTCGTTTTATGTTTCCCAACGTTTTGTTTGAACCCAAGGACACGTTTAAAGCAGGTTACCCGGATGATTATGAAGTCGGGCTCGTGGACGATCGGTTGAAAGAAAAGTATGGGGTGTGGCTGGTTCGAGTGGCCGAAGGGATGTATGCGCTTTCGACGGTCTGCACCCATTTGGGATGCACGCCCAATTGGCTCGAAACCGAAAAAAAATTCAAGTGTCCGTGTCACGGAAGCGGTTTTTATCTTTCGGGCATTAACTTCGAGGGACCGGCTCCGCGGCCGCTTGAGCGGTTCAAGATTGGGTTGGCCGACGACGGGCAAATTTTGGTCGACAAAAGCATAAAATTTCAGCAAGAAAAAGGGGAGTGGAACAATCCCGAATCTTTTTTAACCCTATGAAATTCTCATACGACGAATTTAAAAAATCCGTGACGAAAAGCCAGATTTGGAAATCCATGTTCCGGCACGGTTATTCCACCGGAGATCGCGACCGCGCTCTTACGGTGCTCACCAACGTTTTTTTCCATCTTCATCCCGTCAAGGTACGCAAATCGGGTGCACGGTTCGGTTTTACATGGTGTGCCGGAGGGCTTTCGTTCTTTGTTTTTCTGACGCTGGTGGTGAGCGGCATTCTCCTCATGTTTTATTACCGGCCTACCGTGGAATATGCCTATAACGACATCGTTGCGTTGCGCGAGCACATTCCGTTTGGAATCATGCGGGAACTCCATCGGTGGGGAGCTCACGCGATGGTGATTACCGTGTGGCTTCATATGTTCCGAGTGTTTATGACGGGTTCGTATAAGCCGCCGCGCGAGTTCAATTGGGTGATCGGCGTGACTCTTCTCGTGCTGACGATGCTTCTGAGTTTCACGGGATATCTGTTACCTTGGGATCAGCTTGCGATGTGGGCGGTGACGGTGGGGAGCAACATGGCACGCGCCACTCCTTTTCTCGGACACGAAGGGCCGGGAGCTTCGCTTCTTGCGATCGGGGACATTCAACTGGTTCATGCCGGAGACGACGTCCGGTTTGCGCTTCTCGGCGGACGTTTTGTCGGAGCGGCGACCCTCCTTCGTTTTTACATTTTGCACTGCGTTGCCATTCCCGTTGCCGTCGTTCTTTTAATGGCGGTCCATTTTTGGCGCATTCGCAAGGACGGCGGAATCAGCGGCCCGTTGTGAAAAATAGGTGAAGAAAATGGTACAAACGGTTGGTTTTCAAGAACGGAAACCGTTGCGTCTGAAAGGGTACGATTATTCAATCGAGGGTTTGTATTTCGTTACCATTTGCGTTCAAAATCGAATCCATTTGTTTGGAAACGTTGTGGTAGGGGCCGACCAACGTGCCGTTTGGTTAAGCGCCGGTTGGGCGCTCGTTCGAACGGTACTGCGCGGTTGGCGCGGTGTCGGCCCGAAAATTGCATTGAATTCCGTTGGTGAAATGATTCAATCCTGGTGGGAAAAAATACCAGGCCGATTCGCCAACATTGGTTTGGATCCATTTGTCATTATGCCCAATCACATTCATGGAATCATTGCCATCCAGGGGCGGACACACGGGTCCGCCCCTACATTAGCTCGGATGATCCAATGGTTTAAAACCATGACCACCAATGATTATATTCGCGGCGTTAGACAACATCGCTGGGCACCCTTTGCCGGTACCTTATGGCAACGGAGTTATTACGAACATATTGTTCGTAACGAAGACGATTTGAATCAAATCAGACAGTACATCCTTGATAACCACGCTAAATGGGAACAAGATTCAGAAAACGTACATCCATGAACATTCCTCATTCCTCATTCCTCATTTCTTCTTGTAAAGAATTTATTAATTCCATTTCTTCTCCGGTGACGTTGTTTTCGTTCGCGATCGGCACCCTCGTTTTGTTTCTTTCCTTTCCGAAGCAGCTGACGAGTCCGCGTGTGAGCGGTCCGATTGCGCTCGCGGGAATCGGTTTTTTTGTGTTTGGCCTGACCGATCACCATTTTCGCGTCATCATTACCACTCCGGACAACGTGCCGATCGTTGCGATGTTTTTTCTGATGGCGTACTTTACGTGGTATGCCATGCGAAAGGCGGTTTTAAACGACGAGCGTTTGCAGGGAGGAAAGCCGCCGGTCGAGAAAGAAGAATCGGAACAGAAAGTGCTCGTGTTTCCATACCTCATTTTTATCGAGTTTGTGGTCGCGCTCTTTTATGCGGCGATGCTTGTGATTTGGTCGCTTGCTTTGAAAGCTCCCCTTGAAGATCCCGCCAATCCGACTATTTCGCCCAATCCGTCCAAAGCGCCGTGGTATTTTTTGGGACTTCAGGAGCTCCTCGTTTACTTTGATCCGTGGATTGCCGGTGTTTTGATTCCGACACTCATCATCGTCGGTCTTTGCGCGCTTCCATATTTAGATCGAGGGCCCAAAGGATCCGGCTATTATTCGTTTGCCCAACGGCGTGTCTGGGTGAGCGGTTTTCTCTTTTGTTTTTGGATTCTGTGGATCACGCTCATCATTTTTGGCACGTTTTTGCGGGGGCCCAACTGGAATTTCTTCGGTCCGTTTGAAACCTGGAACATCCACAAAGTCGTTCCGCTTGTGAACGTCAATTTGTCCGACCTCGTCTTTATTAAGTGGATGGGGCGGGGTCTCCCCGAGCAGTGGTTTGTCCGTGAAGCTCCCGGTTTTCTCGTGCTCGGCGTGTATTTTCTGATTCCTCCCTTGATCGCCGCATGGACGTTCTCGCGGAAAGCCCTCGAACAAATGGGCGTCGTGCGTTTTGTCATCGCGTCTTTTTTGGTGCTGATGATCTTTGCGATTCCGATCAAAATGTATTTGAGATGGGCGTTTAACTTAAAATACATCGTTGCCATTCCCGAATTTTTCTTCAATATCTAATGCCAGAAGATCCCTCCCAGAAACTTTATAGCGTTCACAAAACCACCATTTGGTTCGCGGCAGTGAGCGTTCTCTTAACCGTGTCGCTTCTTTTGATTGTGTTTCAAGATCACCATCGCGAATGGAAACAGTGGCAGAAGAAGTTTGTGGCACTGGAACGCCAAAAAGCCGCCGAAGAAGTCAAAGCAGCTAGCGCGAAGATCGATTCCAAAAAACTCGAGGAGCTTCAGCGTCAATTACAGGCGGCGAAAGAAAAGTTTGAACAAGGCCAGTCTGAATTTGATCGGCTGAAAAACGAGCGAGCCCAAGCCGATCTCGAGCTCGTTAAAGCGGTAACGCTTTATCAAAATCTAAAGCAGCAACAGGACTCGTATAAATTTTTCCTCGAAGAGTACCGGGAGAAGGGTACCGCAAGCAAAGCAAGTGAGTATGAATCTAAATTTCAAGAGGTGAGCACTGAGTTAAACGCCGCGGCTCTTGAGAAAGAGAAAAAAGAAGGGCGTGTCAATGAGATCGACGCAGGGATTCTCTCCTTGCAGTCGGAGCAGAAACGTCTCCAAAAAGAACTGGACAGCGTAACGCGGGAACGGGATCGGTATGAAAAGCAAGTTCGCAAACTTACGCCCTCTTGGGTGAAAAGTCTGTTGAATGCGCCCATGTTCGATTTCGTAGCGCCTTCGTTCCGTATTCAGCAGGTGGTTCTCGAGGAGTTGACGGACGATTTTTATTTTGCAAAGGCATATAAAGTTGATCGCTGTACCACGTGCCACCTTGCGATCGACCGCAAAGGGTTTGAGGATGCGCCGCAGCCCTTTCGAACCCACCCAAATTTGGATTTGTTTCTGAATTCGGATTCTCCGCATCCTTTGGAGAAGGTGGGGTGTACCGTCTGCCACGGCGGAAGCGGTCAGTCGCTCAGTTTTACGCAAGCTGCCCACACTCCCGATCATTCAGAACAGGCAAAGGCGTGGCAAAAAAACTATGGATGGCATGAGCTTGAAAAGTGGGAAGCCAAGATGCTTCCGCTTAAATACATTGAGGCATCTTGCACGACGTGCCACGCCGGTGTCGCGGATGTTCCGAAAGCACCCAAGCTCAACGAAGGACGCCGGTTGGCACAAACCTACGGTTGTTTTGGTTGTCATTTGGTCAAGGGGTTTGAGAATCGGTGGAAAGTCGGTCCGGACTTAAGAAACGTCCGGAGCAAGCTGGATCGGGAATGGATCGTCCGATGGCTTCAAAATCCCAAAACGTTCCGACCCTCCACTCAAATGCCAAGAGTGTTTCACTTGGAAAACACAAGTTCCGCTGAAGACAAGCGGGTTTCCAATGCTGCGATCGAAGGGATGGCGGCCTATTTGTCGCAACATTCCAACATCATTGAGCTCGAAACGCCTCCCATGGAGGGAGACCCTGAAATCGGAAAGCGGTTGATCGAAGAAGTGGGCTGCCTTGGATGCCACAGCCACGAAGATGCCAAAGTCAATCATCACGGTCCCGAGTTAACTTCGATGGGAAGTAAAGTGAGCCGCGAGTGGCTCTATACGTGGCTTAAAAATCCAAAGCATTACGCGCCAGAAACCCGCATGCCGAGTGTACGGCTGACCGATGAAGAAGCAGCGCACATCACGCGTTATTTGATCACAGACCGAAACGAGCCCTTTGATGCTCTCGAACTTCCGCGCGTTTCCGAACAGGATTTAGACCAGCTTGCCGTTGATTTTCTGACGCGGAACGTTACACACGACGAAGCAAACGCAGCTCTTGCCAAGATGAATGTAGAAGAAAAATTTGAATTTGTCGGGAAAAAAGCGATTCTGGAACAAGGATGTTTCGGCTGCCACATGATTCAAGGGTTTGAAGACGCGAAGCGGATCGGAACGGAATTGACTCAGGAAGGTGAAAAAAGTGTCGAGCGGTTCGACTTTGGTTTTGTCGATATCGAACACACGAGGCACGACTGGTTTGCTCAGAAGCTTAAGTCTCCTCGGATTTTTGACCGAGGGAGAATCAAAGGATACCATGAAAAACTGAGAATGCCGGACTTCGGTTTTACGGACGAACAAGCCGAAGCATTAACGCTTTTTCTGTTAAGTCTTCGGGATGCAGAAGTTCCGCTTTCCATGAAGCGCAATCTTAATTTAAATGAAGCGGAAATAGAAACGGGCCGCCTCCTCCTTGCAAAGTTAAATTGTGCCGGCTGCCACTCACTTGACGGCACCGAAGGCCGTGTGCGTCCGTTGTTTGAGGACTTCGGAAACGCCCCGCCCGTTCTGGACGGAGAGGGCGCAAAGGTTCAAGAGAACTGGCTGTACCACTTCCTTAAAAATCCGGAGGCCATTCGTCCGTGGCTCACATATCGAATGCCCACGTTCGGTTTTAGCGACGAAGAAGCGGACGCGTTGGTCAAGTATTTCACGCACCTTGCAGGTGAAAAGATTTCGTATGTTCGTGAGCAAGTCAAAGCGGATCCTCAACTGATTTCTGAAGGCGGGACCTTGTTCAAACAATTCAAGTGCATTCAATGCCACCAGCCGGGAGAAACGCAAACCATGGCCGCATCGTTTCGGGCTCCGGACCTTGTCCTCGCCAAGAACCGTTTAAAACCTGCTTGGGTGGTCGAGTGGCTGCGAGATCCTCAAACGCTTCAAGAGGGAACCATGATGCCGAGTTTCTTTCCGGACGGCGAAACTCCTCTTCAGACCGTTTTGGGAGGAGATGCCCAACAGCAGATCAAAGCCATTCGAGATTATCTTTGGACATTTACGGAGGATGAAGCAGTCAAGGTTAAATCAGGAAGTTAAATTGTGGAGGAGGCGGGTAATCGTGAGTCGGTTCAAATTTGTGTTGATCGTATCCATGTTGTTGTTTAGCTGTGGTTTTTCGAACATCGTATTTTCCGGAACTATTTCCGGCAGCGTGAAATTTACGGGAACGGTGCCGCCACCTGAAAAGATTTCCATGAATGCCGATCCTGCTTGTTCAGCCGCTCATGCCGAACCGGTATTTGAAGAATCGGTTGCGGTCGATAGTACCGGCGGACTTCAAAATGTATTTGTGTATGTGGCAAAGGGCCTTGAAGGAAAATCGTTTGCGGCGCCGAGCGAGCCCGTTGTGATCGACCAAAAAGGATGTCACTACCATCCTCACGTGCTGGGGCTCCAAGTCGGCCAAGCCCTTCAAATCGTCAACAGCGATAACACACTGCACAACGTTCACTCTCTTGCGTCAAAGTCCAAGTCATTTAATTTGGGGATGCCGCTGCAAGGGATGACCATCAAGAAGAAGTTTGACGCGGCCGAGGTCATGGTGAAGTTTAAATGTGACGTTCATCCGTGGATGAACGCATACATCGGAGTTTTGACTCATCCGTATTTCAGCGTTTCGGGACCGGGCGGAACATTTGAACTAAAAGATTTGCCGGACGGCGAATATACGGTTGAGGCCTGGCATGAAAAGTTTGGGACTCAAAGCGCGAATGTTACCGTTACCGATGGAGAAGCGACTCATCTTGAATTTACGTTTGTTTAATCGGTTCGCCGTTTTATACGCCGTCTTTTTACTCGGAGCGGAGCCCGTCTGGGCGGCATCGGTGACCGGCCGGGTTTTGTTTGACGGGCCGCCGGGCGTCAATCCCAAAATTGATATGAGCGCGGATCCCGTTTGCAAATCGCTTGCTCCCGGCACGGCCGTTCAGGAGCGTATCGTGGTCAATTCCAACGGGACGCTCAAGAATGTTTTTGTTTATGTGAAAGAAGGGTTTGGCGCGGTCGGCGTTCCGCCAGCGGGCAAGCCCTCCGAACAAATGGCGGGCAAGCCCGTCCTGCTCGATCAAAGGGGGTGTTCCTATGAACCCCG
>MHFO01000049.1:15349-28734 GCA_001804225.1 Omnitrophica bacterium RIFCSPLOWO2_01_FULL_50_24
GAATTCAAACGAACCAGCCGCTTCAAATTTTAAACAGCGATCCGACGCTTCACAACATTCATGCCTTCACCAAAAACAATAAGGAATTTAATTTGGGCATGCCTCTTCAAGGCATGAAGCTTGAGAAAACATTTTTGAATCCCGAAGTCATGGTGAAAATGAAGTGCGACGTCCACCCTTGGATGACGGGCTATTTGGGCGTTCTTCCCCATCCCTTTTTTGCGGTTTCGGACGAAACCGGCACATTTCAACTGGAAGGTGTTCCGCCCGGAGAGTATGTGCTGGAAGCGTGGCACGAAACATACGGTACAAAATCTCAAAAGGTGGTGGTGACGGAGGAGTCATCCGTCTCGGTCGATTTCCAATTTAGTGCGCGCGACATCGCCGACGAGGAAAGCGGGCTTGTGATCAAAACGATGGAACCCAAGCCGATTGAAGAAGCGGATCACTTTGACGATTCGGCGGCTCTTAATCTGCCCCATCCGAAAACAAGGTGGTGGTTACCGCCCAGCATCTCAACGTTTGGCCCCAAGATCGATCAGCTGTTTTTTATCATTTTGGGAATTACTTCGGTTATTTTTATCGGTGTCCAGGTCACCTTGCTTGTTTTCCTGTTTCGGTATCGCGCGCGCAAAGGTGTGCGGGCGCACTATACGCATGGGAACAATCGCCTCGAGCTGATTTGGACCGTTATCCCTGCGATTATTTTGGTGGTGCTTACCGTCTTAAGTCAAAAGGTGTGGCGCGAGGTGCGGGGAGAAATTCCTCAGAACGCTGTTCCGATTCAGATTGAAGCGGAACAATTTGCTTGGAACGTCCGCTACCCCGGTCCGGACGCTGTATTTGGAACCGCCGATGATGTCACGACCATCAATCAGCTTCACATTCCGGTGGGGAAACCTGTCCGCGTTCGATTGACGTCGATCGGAAAAGAAGGAAAGCATGCCGTGATTCACAGTTTCTTTTTGCCCGATTTTCGTTTAAAACAGGATGTAGTTCCGGGCATGGCCATTGATATTTGGTTCGAGGCCACTCGAACGGGAAAATATGAGATTGCGTGCGCGGAGTTCTGCGGTCTGGGACATTATCGAATGAGAGGATTTTTATCGATTCACTCACCGGAGGGTTTTAATGCCTGGCTCAAAGAGCAGGCTACGGACGTGATGTAGGGGCGGACCCGCGTGTCGGCCCCTACGATCGATTCAAAAAAGGATGTTATGACAACAATGACAAATAACCACATAATCCACACCGAACATAAACCATCGTTCATTCGGAAATACGTTTTTTCGACCGATCACAAGGTGATCGGGATTCAATTTCTGTTTACGACGTTATTTTTCTTTTTGGTGGGCGGCGTTTTGGCGCTCCTGTTGAGATGGCAGCTCGGTTTTCCGGGAAAGCCCATGCCCCTTTTTGGGAGCTGGTTTCCGGACAACATGATGGTAGGCGGCATTATGCTGCCCGAGTTTTACAACGTTCTGTTTACCATTCACGCCTCCGTGATGATCTTTTTTGCCATCATTCCGATTTTAGTCGGAGCGTTCGGAAACTTTGTGGTTCCGCTTCAGATCGGAGCGTCCGATATGGCGTTTCCCAAACTCAACATGCTGTCGTATTGGATTTTTATGCCGGCTCCTTTTGTGGTCTTGGCAGGTTTCCTCACGGAAAGCGGAGCGGCCGCAACGGGCTGGACGGCGTATCCGCCCTTGAGCGCCATAGAACCAGTAGGGCAAACGTTGTGGATTATCGGCGTGATCCTTGTGGGCACGTCTTCGATCATGGGCGCCGTTAACTACTTGACCACCATTTTAAACCTGCGCGCGCCGGGCATGAGCTTTTTTAGAATGCCGCTTACGACGTGGGCCATTTTCATTACTTCGATTCTTTCGCTCCTTGCCACACCTGTTCTGACTTCCGCGATGATCATGCTTTTGTTTGATCGCGTAATGGGAACGCATTTCTTTTTGGCAGAGGGCGGCGGGCACGCGCTTTTGTGGCAGCACATGTTTTGGTTTTATTCACATCCGGCCGTGTACATCATGATTTTGCCGGCCATGGGAATCGTGTCGGACGTCATTTCCACTTTTTCGAGAAAACCGCTCTTTGGCTATAGAGCGATGGTGTTTGCGATCATGGCGATTGCTTTTCTAGGATTTGTCGTTTGGGGTCATCACATGTTTCAAAGCGGGATGAACCCAACCGTGGGCACGACGTTCATGTTGTCCACCATGTTGATTGCCGTGCCGAGCGCGATTAAAACGTTTAACTGGCTTGGGACCATGTGGCGCGGCTCCCTCCGGCTTACCCCGGCCATGCTGAACGCGGTCGCGTTTGTTTCGATGTTTGTAATCGGCGGGTTAAGCGGTATTTTTATGGCGTCGACCACCGTTGATATTTATATTCACGACACTTATTTTATCGTGGGCCACATCCATTACGTTCTGTTCGGCGGGAGCATGTTTGCCGTGTTTGCGGGGATTCAGTATTGGTTTCCCAAGATGTTTGGGCGCAAGATGGATGACCTCCTCGGCAAAATTCACTTTGTTCTCACGTTTATCTTTTTTAATTGCACGTTTTTCCCCATGCACATTTTGGGAGTCGGCGGTCACATGCGCCGCATTTATGATCCAACCCAGTATGCTCATTTGCAGGATTTGCAGCCCATCAATGTGTTTATTACGATCAGCTCGTTTCTCCTGGGCCTTGCCCAGATACCGTTTATCGTCAATCTGATCAAGAGTGTTTTCTGGGGAGAACCCGCCGGCCGCAATCCTTGGGAAGCGAATACGTTGGAATGGGCGGCGCCGTCTCCTCCTCCGCACGGAAATTTTGAAGTGATTCCGACGGTCTACCGCGGCCCGTATGAGTACAGCGAACCGGGCAGGGACAAGGACTGGCACGCACAAAATGAAGAATGAAAAATCGATCGTGAATCGTTCCAACACCGAACGTCAAATGCCGTCGAGCGGTCTCTGGCTGCACCGCTATTCTAAGTTGGTGGTGCTCGTTTCTTTTGTCCTGATTGTGGCAGGAGGGTTGGTCACCAGCACCCATTCCGGCCTTTCTGTTCCGGATTGGCCGCTTTCGTACGGCCAGTGGATGCCCCCGATGGTGGGCGGAGTTTTTTATGAGCATTCTCATCGGATGATTGCAGCTGCCGTCGGCTTCATGACGCTCATTCTAGCGTTTTGGATTGGGATGACGGAGAAGCGGGCGTGGTTGAGATGGTTGGGGATTGTGGCGCTTGCCGCGGTGGTGGTTCAAGGACTGCTTGGGGGCATGACCGTTTTATTTCTGCTGCCCGCACCGGTTTCGATTTTTCACGCCTGTTTGGCGCAAACGTTTTTTGCGCTTTTGGTGAGCGTTGCTTATGTGACCTCGCAAGAATGGCGTGACTGTAGAAGTGGAGTCACCCTGCCTGAGCGAGATCCCTCGACTCCTATATTGAAAAAATTAGTGTTGATGACGACCGCACTTATTTATGCACAACTCATTCTCGGCGCAACCGTGCGGCACACAGACGCCTCTCTGGTCATCGTTTCTCATGTCATCGGTGCTTTTTTTGTGTTGGTTCATATTCTGTTTGTCGTCGTGCTCGCGTTTAAATGCGATGGGAAAACGGGTTCTGATCAAGGGGTCGAGCGCCGACCGGCGCCGCTTAAGGTTCCGGCCGCGTTTCTCGGCGTTGTTTTTATTCTTCAGATGGGATTGGGCATCGGCGCATTCATTTACACGAGGATGTTGGCACAAACCCTTCAGCCCGCTTTGGGAAAAGTCTTTTTCGTTACTGCCCATCAAACGTTGGGGGCGCTCGTGCTCGCTTCTAGTATTTTTCTTTCGCTTCGTGTGTTTCGAAGGGAGCCGCAATCATGAATCCCCGGGGCGAGCATCGCGATCACGATCCTGCGTACCGGACTGGAGAATCCTTGGTTGAGATTCCTCGTCTTCCCATCAAAGGAAACGGAGTCTTGCGGGCAGGAGTGCTCCAGCGGTTTCACCTTTTTGGGATGATGGAACTACTGGCGACTTACTTTGAACTTACGAAGCCAAGACTTGTATCACTCGTCCTGTTGAGTGCGGTTGTCGGCTTCTGTCTTGCTTCACGGGGAACGAACAACGGATTGCTGCTCTACGTTTTGTGCGCGACCGGATTGGTTGCGTCCGGCTCTATGGCACTCAATCAATATTGGGAGCGAGACGTGGATGCATTGATGACTCGAACGCAAAGCCGCCCGATTCCATCCGGCCGCATGGAACCTCATCAAGCACTTTGGTTCGGCTTGTCGCTTTCTTTGTTTGGATTCGTTTTGTTTATCAGTTTGGACCGGCCCGTCAGTGCTCTACTCGCGCTTCTCACCGAGCTGAGTTATCTTGCGGTTTACACGCCGCTTAAAAAGAAAACGTCTTTGGCAACGATCGCGGGGGCTGTTCCGGGCGCTCTCCCGCCCATCATCGGTTGGACGGCAGCCGGCGGAAAACTTCACGCGGAAGCCGCAGTTTTGTTTCTCATTCTTTTTTTCTGGCAACTGCCTCACTTTTTGTCGATTGCCTGGATGTGCCGCTCTGATTATGCGCGGGCGAAACTTCCGACCTTGTCTGTTTTAGATACCGAAGGCGGGGCAACGGCCCGGCAAATGATTTTAAATGTCTGCGCTTTGGTGCCCGTGAGTTTACTGCCCACGCTTTTTGGAATAACCGGAACCGCTTATTTCTTTGGCGCGTTTGTTTTAGGATTTTTATTTTCCGCCGTGATTGCGGCTGCAGCGTTTCATTTGGAAACCAGAGCGCGATGGGTGCTGCGCGCCTCCGTGGTGTACTTGACGATTCTTTTGATGTTCATGGTACTGGATCGGGTTTAATTCGAATCAAAGGGAATTTGGAGAATATGAAAAGCGAATCGAATATCGGTTCTTTGGGAGTGGATACTCGAAAGCTCGGAGTCTGGCTTTTTCTTGCTTCTGAAATCATGTTTTTTACGGGGCTCATCGGTTCCTATATTGTGCTCCGTTTTGCAAATTTGGAATCGTGGCCGGTTCCTTCCACCGTGTTGAACATTCCGCTGACTGCGCTTAACACGTTTATTTTAATTTGCTCGAGCGCGACACTCGTTTTGGGTCTGGCAAGTATTCAGCGCGGTGACAAGGAAGGGCTGCAGGTGGGTTTGTTTCTCACTATATTGTTGGGCGCGGCCTTTTTAAGCATTCAAATGAATGAATACAAGGCCTTGATTCAAGAGGGCTTTACCATTTCCGGCAGTATTTTCGGATCGTGCTTTTTTACCCTTACGGGTTTTCACGGTGCCCATGTGTTTGCCGGAGTGATTTGGCTTACGGTCGTTTTTCTTCAAAGTTTCGGGCCCCGCTTTTCCCGAGATCAATTTTGCGGCGTCGAAATGGTAGGCCTGTACTGGCATTTTGTCGATCTGGTCTGGATTATTTTGTTTACGATTCTTTATCTGATTTGAGGTGATGTGATGGCCGAAACGGAACTTGAGCACAAACAGCCCAATTACGCCGGCGTTTTCTGGAGTCTGTTTGTCTTAACCATTCTCGAAATTATTGCGGCCAATGCGCCGATTGCCAAAACGTTTTCGGTGATTGCGCTTGTTACCCTTGCGGTGATGAAAGCAAGCTTGGTCGCGCTTTTTTATATGCACCTTAAGTTTGAGAAGCAGCTTTTTTACATGATCGTTTTTTTCCCTCTGCTTTTGGCATTCATTCTTACGCTCATGGTTCTTGCCGATAAGGCAATCGCTTGATCGTATGCACATCGTGATCGCCGGAGGAACCGGTTTTGTCGGAACACCTCTGGCGGAATTGCTGATCCGGAACGGACACGAACTGACTCTTCTGACGAGAACGCTTCGGCGCACCGCTTCGCGCAGCGCGAAGGTGCGTCACGTTGAGTGGAATCCCGAAGACGAATCAAGCACGGTCCGCGAAATCGACGGCTGTGACGCGGTAATTAACTTGGCGGGAGAACCCATTGCCGAGCGTTGGTCGCGAAGGCAAAAGGAACGCATTGTGACGAGCCGCGTGAACTCCACTCAAATACTGGTTCATTCGATTCGTGCCGCAGCTCGCAAACCAAGTGTTCTGATCAATGCGTCCGCCGTCGGCTTCTATGGGCCGCGCGGCAACGAATCTCTTGATGAGAATTCCAACGGCGGCAAAGGGTTTCTGGCGAGCGTTTGCAAAGCTTGGGAGGCGCATGCGATTCGTGCTGAGGATTTCGGAGTTCGGGTAGTTCGGATTCGCATCGGTCTTGTACTTGAGCGAAGCGGCGGAGCGCTTCAAAAAATGATTCCGCCGTTTCAAATGTTGATAGGCGGCTGGCTTGGGACGGGGAATCAGTGGATGAGTTGGATTCACCGAAGCGATCTGATCAAGCTCATTGAATTTTGTTTGACTCACGGCGAAGTTAAAGGCGCCGTCAATGCGGCCGCACCCAAACCGGTAACCAATCGCGAATTTTCCAACGCGCTTGCTCGCGCCTTACGCCGTCCGTGTTGGGCGCCGGTTCCCGGGTTTGTGTTGAGGATTCTCTTAGGGGAAATGGCGGGAGAATTGCTGCTTGAAGGGCAGCGCGTTTACCCTCACGCAGCACCTCGGGCAGGTTTTGAGTTTCGGTATTCAGAAATTCGCGAGGCACTGGATGCGATCTTCCATTCTTAAATTTTTTATGGGTTTAAGCCGTTTTGCGATTGCGGCGGCGTTTGTTGTGTCGGTTTTTCCTCCTCCCGGGTTTGCGTCTTCAACACGCTACGGACGAATTCCGGACTTCAAACTCGTAGAACGCAGCGGCGCTCCGTTCACACGTTCGGATTTAGCCGGTCAGGTTTGGATAGCTGATTTTGTGTTCACGCGATGCCAAGAACTGTGTCCTCTTTTAAGTGCCAAAATGGCCGCACTTCAAAATGAATTGGCGGATTCCGGCGTCAAATTGGTTTCGTTTAGTGTTGATCCTGAGTACGACCAACCTCTTATCTTGAAAAATTACGCAGACCGTTTTGGCGCAAAGGAAGGGAGCTGGTTTTTTCTGACGGGAGAAAGAGAAACGATGGAATCGCTCGTGACGGGCGGTTTTCACCTCGGAGTAGCTCAAGCGACGGAAGAGGATTTGAAAGAAGGAGTTGAGCTCGTGATGCACAGCCGTCGGTTTGTTTTGGTAGATCGAGAGGGGGACATTCGGGGATACTACGATACTTCCGAACCGGTTCAGTTGGACGAGCTTCGCCGAGATGCTTTGGAACTTGCGGCCGGAGGACCGGAATGGAACTGAGTGCCTTTCCGCCGCTGAACGCGGGATTGAATGCAACGAGCGCTTTTTTGATTGTCTTGGGAGTGATCCTGATCAAACAAAAAGCGTGGACCGCCCATGCGATCACCATGCTGCTCGCCTTGGCGGTGTCGACCCTATTTATCATTTCCTATCTTTACTATCATATTCATCATGGAGCGACTCCTTTTTTGCATCACGGATGGATCCGCCCGGTTTATTTCGGTATCTTAGTTTCTCACACCGTTCTTGCCGTTACAGTTCCGCCCTTGGCCGTTGCGACTCTTTTGCCCGTGTTTCGAAAGCGTTTTGACCGGCACGTGCGCCTTGCCCGAATCACGTTTCCGATTTGGCTTTACGTCTCGGTTACCGGAGTTCTCATTTATTGGATGTTGTACCGAATGAAATGAAAGCGCGTATGGCTGCCATTTTATCGTTCCTTTTTTTTCACACCCCTTCCGTTTGGGCGTGCCCCTTGTGCAAGGAAGCCGTCGAAAAAATGGGTGAAGTGTGGACGTCGATTGGATTTAATTGGAGCATTTATGTCATGATGGCGGTTCCGTATCTGGTGATCGCCATTTTTGCGGCGGTGTTATACGTAAAGTACCGAAAGCATTCCCGCAAAGGGCATCCGTGACCCAACCGCCGTTTATTTTGGTATAATCTTTTGCGTCATCTTTAATTTGAGCCGCCTATGAGAAGCAAAGAATCCATCGACAGTTTTCATTCCCGTGCCGAACTCAAAACGGCCAAGCGCACCTACGTCTACTTTAAATTAGATGCGGTTACGAAAGCCGGTCTGCCGGATCCGTCGCGGCTTCCCGTTTCGCTTCGTATTTTGCTTGAGCATTTAATACGGTGTGAAGATGGAGATAAGATCAAGCGGGCTGATATCGAGGATTTGGTCCGTTGGAGTCCGCGCTCAAAACCCAATCGCGAAATCGCATTTACTCCGGCACGAGTGATTCTTCAGGATTTCACGGGAGTTCCGGCGGTGGTGGATTTTGCCGCGATGCGCGACGCCATGAAGAACATGGGAGGTAACCCGCAAGCGATCAGCCCCCTGCAACCGGCCGATCTTGTCATCGACCATTCGGTTCAAGTGGATTCCTTTGGTTCCGAACGTTCATTCAGCGAAAATACAAAACGCGAGTTCCAACGCAATCAGGAGCGATATCAATTTTTACGCTGGGGTCAAAAGGCCTTTCGCGGGTTCCGGGTCGTTCCGCCGGGGACTGGCATTGTGCACCAAGTCAACTTGGAATACCTCGCGGACGTGGTGTTTGCCGCTCAAGAGGGTTCCACGTGGTATGCATATCCGGACACGTTAGTGGGAACCGATTCGCACACGACGATGATTAACGGACTTGGCGTACTGGGTTGGGGTGTCGGGGGAATCGAAGCCGAAGCTGCCATGCTTGGTCAACCCATTTCAATGCTCATTCCCGAAGTCGTGGGTGTTAAACTTTTGGGCTCGCTTCCGGAAGGGACCACGGCGACGGACTTGGTCCTTACCGTGACGCAAATGCTTCGGGAAAAGGGGGTCGTCGGAAAATTTGTCGAGTTTTATGGGGACGGACTTCACACCCTTAGTCTTCCGGACCGCGCCACTCTTGCCAATATGGCGCCCGAGTACGGTGCGACGGTCGGGTTTTTCCCGGTAGATCAAGAAACCCTCCGTTATCTTCGTTTGAGCGGACGCAGCCGCGACACGATCGACCGTGTTGAAGCGTATACCAAGGCACAAGGATTATTTCGAACGAACGGCGCACCCGATCCTGAATTCTCAGATGTGTTGACCCTAGATCTCAAAACCGTGGAGCCCAGTCTTGCGGGACCCAAGCGGCCGCAGGACCGCGTGCGCTTGAGCGGTGTCAAGCAATCGTTCCAAAAAGAATTTGGTCGAGCGGGTTCTACGGAAAAAATAGATCATGGATCCGTCGTGATTGCCGCGATCACAAGTTGCACGAACACGTCTAACCCCTCTGTCATGCTGGGCGCCGGGATCCTCGCGAAAAAGGCCGTCGAGCGCGGACTTTACGTGAAGCCGTGGGTGAAAACCAGTCTTGCCCCCGGATCTAAAGTGGTCATGGAGTACCTGAAAACGGCGGGTCTTCTCAAGCCGCTTGAAGCGCTCAAGTTTCATCTGGTAGGTTATGGTTGTACGACGTGCATCGGAAATTCCGGTCCGCTTCCGGAAGACGTAGCCCAAGCGGTGACCGGACAAAATCTCGTTACCGCCGCAGTGCTTTCGGGCAATCGGAATTTCGAAGGGCGCATCAATTCGCTGGTTCGCGCCAACTACCTTGCGTCTCCGCCGCTCGTGGTTGCTTATGCGATTGCCGGAAGTGTGAACTTGGATTTGACAGCGGATCCGATCGGCAAAGACGCGTCCGGACATCCCGTTTACCTTCGAGACGTCTGGCCGACTCAAGCGGAAATCGGCAAGGCGCTTGCGCACGTATCGTCTGAAATGTTTCAAACTCAGTATGCTCACGTGTTTGAAGGGGATCAAGATTGGAACTCCATCAAAGCTCCTTCGGGGGATCTCTTTGAGTGGGATTCAAAGTCTACCTATATCAAGAACCCTCCCTTTTTTGATGGAATGCCGCTTGAACCCGAACCGCTTCGCGACATTCATGGGGCAAGGGTCTTGGCGGTTTTCGGTGATTCGGTCACGACGGATCACATTTCTCCGGCAGGTGCCATTCCAAAAGAAAGTCCGGCAGGATCCTATTTGATGGATCATGGCGTTATGCCTCAAGATTTTAATTCATACGGCGCTCGGCGCGGAAACTTTGAGGTGATGATACGGGGCACGTTCGGGAATATCCGCATCAAGAATCAGTTGGTGCCGGGCACCGAGGGAGGTTGGACTCTTCATCTTCCGGACAAGGAACGGATGACTATATTTGAAGCGGCAATGAACTACAAGGCCGAACACGTTCCTCTGGTGATCCTTGCCGGGAAAGAATACGGCACCGGATCCTCGCGAGATTGGGCAGCAAAAGGACCAGCACTTCTGGGCGTTAGAGCAGTGATCGCGGAAAGTTTTGAGCGCATTCACAGAAGTAACTTGTTGGGAATGGGTATTCTTCCGCTTGAGTTCGAAAAAGGAGAATCATGGAAGAATTTGGGACTTACGGGAACCGGGCTCTTCGAAATCGAAGGGCTTGAGGATCGTTTGTCGGTCGGTGCGAAACTGACCGTGACGGCTAAGGGACAAGGAAACAAAAAATCATTTCGCGTGACGGTGAGAATCGATACGCCTCAGGAGCTCAAATACTATCAGCACGGAGGTATTTTGCCTTATGTTCTCCGCAGCCTTCTCGATGCAAGCGCATGAGCGAACCTGTTTCTAGTTTATGGAGCTATGATGGACACTCAGACGAACCCGGCATCATTGTCGATAACGCCAGGTTCAGACAAGTCTAGGTGAGGCGTTTTTATTTGTGGAGTTTCGTGATAGTATCCAGTTGTTAAGGTACACGGTGTTGTAAAGGCGTAGTTGATTAATTTGAAATAAATATTGATTTATAATAATACATGTGATATCAATGCTCATTCTCTCATTCTAATTTATAGGGTTGCGGGCGCTCAGTAAAACTTTACGTTGATCGTCCTGCATAAAGATCGGTACAGCAGGTAGACGACCTCTTGAGTCGTCACTTGCAGTACTTGATTCACGGGAATCAAGTAGAAACGATTTGCCCTTTTTAACCCAAAGGAGGGTAAATCAAATGGTTGAGTATGAAAATAGCATGGCTACTTTAAGCAAAAACGCCTCAAAGTTTTTCTTCGACGCTAATGGAATCCAAATCATCAATGAAGATTTTCTAAAGACAAAAACAGTCTTACCTAATAGCATCGATCTTATCGTTACCTCACCACCTTACAACGTAGATATCAGCTATAACTCTCACAATGACAAACTTTCCTACGAAGACTACTTAGAATTTAGCAGGCAGTGGATTTCAAAATGTTATGAGTTGAGCAGGAACGATGGCCGTTTTTGCCTCAATATTCCATTAGATAAAAATAAGAACGGTCAGCAAAGCGTTGGCGCTGACCTTACGATGATTGCCAAAAGCGCAGGATGGCAATATCACTCCACTATTATTTGGAATGAAGGAAATATCTCAAGGAGAACCGCTTGGGGTTCATGGTTGAGTGCTTCAGCGCCTTACGTTATTGCGCCTGTCGAGCTAATCGTGCTTTTGTATAAAAGGGATTGGAAGAAAACGGGTGGTTCAAAGGAAAGCGACATTTTGAAACAAGATTTTATGGATTGGACAAACGGTTTGTGGACCTTTACGGGCGAAAGCAAAAAGAGAATAGGGCACCCCGCACCGTTTCCACGAGAATTGCCAAGGCGATGCATTAAGTTGTTTAGTTACGTAGGCGACACTGTGCTCGATCCGTTCCTGGGTAGCGGCACTACTCTAATAGAAGTCTTTCTGAGTCATCGCAAAGGTGTTGGCGTTGATATTGATAAGAGTTATTGCAAATTGGCCGAAAAAAGGATCCGTGAATATACAGATACTTTGGTGTCAGTATGACTCAACGCAAAGGGAATAAAATGAGGATAAAGGAAAGTAAAGGTGTCTTTGTTTCGCAGGCCGATTTGATCATGAGCTATTTTAAGAAGAACCCCAACAAAGAAATTAAACACCCTGAAGTTGTAGATTGGTCGGTCGCGGAATACAAGAGAAAAACAGGCGGGGTATTGCGAGATCCTGATCGAGCTATCAGAATGTTGGCTCAAAGCGGTCAGCTGATCAAGGTTCGTAAGGGCGTTTATAAATATGATCCAGAACATATTTCCAATCGAGAACTGCATGAGTTTTCATCTGCGCAAAAATCCAAGATTTTTAAGAGGGATGATTACAAATGTGTCGTTTGTGGAAAAGGTATTGCAGATGGGGCAGAAATTCATGTTGATCATATAAAACCTAGAGATCTTGGCGGAGAAGCCACAATTGAAAATGGCCAAACTCTATGCGCCCAGCATAATTTTCAAAAGAAGAATTACAAGCAGACAGAAACTGGTAAAAAAATGTTTATTCGCCTTTATGAACTGGCCAAAGAACTCAAAGATGAAAGATTAAAAGCGTTTTGCGCCTCGGTCTTAAGCGTCTATGAGGAGCACGATATAAATGGGCATATTGTTTGGAAGAAGTAAGCTGTTGCGACAGGATAAATTGCCGGACCTGTATGAACGGGCGACAACAATCGTTTAAAAAAGGCCGAATAGCTTTGCACCTCGTGGACCGCGCCATTTTTTCATTCGCACAAGTAACAATGCCACACCAAATCGAGCGACGGGCAAGCATTGAGAATGAATGGTTCGTTTAGCGTCCATTCCGGGGATATTGTTCAACGGATCGGATGTGGTGATGAATACGATTCCATTTTTTAGGGTTTGGAGGAAACTCAATGGTTGAAAACACGGCGCGAAGGAGCGAACGGCCGCCGCTCATTAAAGCGAAACCGCCGCGAAAGCGAGAGCCGAATCAAACGGCGGTGATTGATCAGCACGGGTGTACGGGATGCGAGGCCTGTATTATCTTTTGTCCGGTGGACTGCATCGAAATCGTACCGGGCGCCGAGTTTGCCCAGTTTCAACAAGTGGTCGAAGTGGATCTTGAGCGGTGCATTGGCTGCGCGCTTTGCGCAAAACATTGTCCATGGGACACGATTCCGATGTTTCCCTATGCCGAGGGAATTGAGAAAGCTCCCGGGCTTACGCTCAAAAGCGTTTGCAACCAAGCGACACGAGACCATCAGAGCTAACGTCTGACTTCAAGCCGAATTCCCGTCAAGTCTCAGCCAGGTTTTTTGAGTAAAGTCGGGCGGGTGAGTTAAATCCGTGGGTTCAACGTCCACGATGTCATTAGCTTCGAATGTCAACTCCTGTTGATCGTATATTCCCAGAAGTTCTTTTCGTCCCGAGACAAACACATGATTCATTCGCCGTCCGTCTTGCAGAATCGCCGTGACCAAGTGCCCGCCTTTAATCGTCTGAGGAATGGTTTTCAGTTTTTGAGACAACGCATCTGAAATACGCCTCTTTTGCTTTTCAACAAAAACGGCTCTTAATTTGA
>MHFO01000050.1 GCA_001804225.1 Omnitrophica bacterium RIFCSPLOWO2_01_FULL_50_24
GCTCATGTCGACATCCCGAATGAAAAAAGCAAGTATTTCGCTTTTTTCCGCCGCGAGCACTTCCATGTGACTTTGACCGTCAGACCCAAATTGAATGACGCTCCCATTTGAAACGCCGTGGACTGAGGATTTTTTGAGCGATTCCGAAACGAGATACTTCTCCCACGCTGGCTGTGCCCGAAAATCTTTTGGCAGCCAAAGATGCTTAGGCGGATAACGCGCCGCGAGGGTTCGAAACGCTCCGACATGTGACGCTTTAAGCTTCGTCACAAAAACGCTGTCGAGGTGTCGTACCCCCGAGCCCATCAAAAACGGAGTCAGTACCCAGTAGGATTGATCTTGTGGAAATCGGGGCCCGGAATTGATCAAGCAATTGGAACGGTTCCGGAAGGTAATAAAAGCGCTGTCGGACCGGCCCAGATCGAAAATAACCATTCGAGCTGATTTGAGGGGCGTTAACGTCAAAAAAAGCGCCACCACCAAAATGAGCGAACACAAAAGTGCGGAACGAAGCCAAGCTGCCACGGGTTTCCGGTCGGTTGCGACCCAGGCGATCAAAAATCCATAATACAATACAAAAAAATGCCACGGCGGAGACGGAATGGACATATTCCCAAAAGGAACGCGGGCGAACCATCCCACCAACCAAAGTTCAAGATCATAAAAAAAGGAAGGGACAGCCGCACACATCACCGCAAAAGGTGTCCAAATCCAATCCAAAACCAGCACGATGAGGGTAGATACCATCCCAAGAAACGTTACAGGTATCACCACTAAATTGGCGAGGAGACCCACCAAAGAGAAAAGATGAAAATACCACGAAACCATGGGAAAGATTACAAGGGTCACCGTGACCGAAGCTAAAAAGGTTTGCTGGGTGAACCGAAAGAGTCTTGCCAGAAGCAGCGTGCCGAAAAAAAGTTCTTGCGGGCGAGTGAACTCTTGACTCTTGGGGGTCGATTCCAACTTCGGAAGGAAGAAGATCAAAGCGGCAACTGCCCCAAACGAAAGCTGAAAAGAAGCTTGAAATAAAACGCTCGGATCCCAAAGCAGCAAAAGAAACAATCCAAAAAAGAAAGCGCTCTTCAAATTCCTCTCGTACCCAAAGACCAGTCCAAGCAGGATCACCGTTCCCATAATGCCCGCGCGAAGCACGGGGATATTCGCTCCGGCAACCAAAATGTAAAGCAGGATCACGAGAACCGTCAAAATCAATCTGGCCGTTCCTGGCATTCGAAGCAAACCGGAACATAAATAAATGACACCCCCGATCAGGGACACATGCAAACCGCTGATGGCAAGAAGATGAGCAGTCCCGCTTAGGACAAATTCATCTCGAATGTTTCTGGGAATATCTTTACGGAAACCGAGCAGCAGGGCTTTCGCCAGTGCGTTGTTCGGAGGCCGGAACAAAGCGTCGAGCCGATGTTTCAGGTACATTCTAAAACGGTTGACGGTCATGAGCCACGGAGGCGCGTGAGCCGGTTCTTGAAACAAAACTGTATAAAATCCAAAACCTCGGAACACCTTGAAGATACCCTGTTCGGCAAGGTACTTTTGGTAATTAAAAGAATAAGGATTCCGTGCCCGTGCAGGATCGTCAAGAGTGCCTTTGAGTTTCAATGCATCTCCAAAGCGAATCTGGCGTTTCGGATTATGAAGAAACACCTGAACTTTGCCCTCCGTTTCATATCGCGAGCCGAATCGATAAAATCGATTGCTCCTTAGAATAAACGAAACGGTTTCTTTTTTCCCCTGTTTGGCGGTTTCGGGAACCGACGAAACCACTCCCTCCAAAATCATCGGGCCCCCGGGCCCTATAAGGCCGATGTGACGGTCTGCAACGGTTCGGTCATTGGTACCGAACAAGAATCCCAATATGAAAAAGGCGATGACGGTGAACGGGATAAACCATCGAGAAGAAACGTGAAACGCAATCAAGCACAATAAAAAAAGGGTGAGCAGTATAACGTTCTGAAAAGGCAGCGCCAGGTGATGGGAAAGCCACACTCCTACTGCGAAAGGGATCGGCAGCACCAAAAGGGGTCGTATCCCGATCAAACGCCGTTCAAACCCCTCGGCGTTTGCCGCCGCAGGGACGTTACGTACGGGCGAGCTCAACGTATCCGACATAATCTATTTTTTTCTTGAGGTAGGAAACAGATACGATCAGGATCAAGATCAACATCCATACAAAAATCACACGGTTCTGATATAAATAGGTTTTGCCCATGAGGTAACACTGTGCGGGAAGGAAGGGAGGAAAAAACGAAATACGATCAGTCTCCGCTGTACATCAGCGGTAAACGTTTTTGATGTTATCCGGTCTTAAGTTTGATTTCACCTGTCTTGGTTTCCAAAACAACTTCGTGATCCAAAATGCTTTTTACAAATGCTCCGTCAATAAAGTCGCCGACTCCCAAAATTTTTCCATTAATAAAAGCGTACCGTTCGTCGCCGAATGCCGATATGCCGGACAAAACGAAAGGAATGGTCTGCCGTTCCCCTTCAACCCCGAAAGGAGACCCAACGTCTTTCCAAAGAGATTCGATCGGTGCGGGTGCGAGTACTTCTTCCATGTGAAATGCATTGGTACGAGTTGGTGAGGCAAACTTATAAGTTGTGGGCCATCGGGGAATCCAATACAATACAAAAGCAATAGCTCCTGCGATTGCAACAAACGTCAAAACATCACGACTTTGGGATCTAGTCCTAGAAGAGCCGAGGAAAAAAGCTGCATTTTGTTCCGGCACTTGAGGGCGCGTTTGCGCTTCCATTTCCTTCCGTCTCCGCTCAAGAGAAGCAAGCGCTTCTGACACCATCCGATCAGATTCGCGGACTGCTTCAAGAGCCGTTCGGGACTGAGCGCTCTCGGCGGAGATCTCATCTTTGAGAGACCGTTCCCGTTCCGCCTTCCTTAAAGCATCTGTAATGATACTCACGAAACGACTACTCCCTCTGTTTCGTTCAACGTTTCTTCCGCAAGCTTTGCATCCACCTGACAAACCCCGTGCGCGTATGCCGCCAAGAGCGCATTATCGCACAAGGTATTGATCAGACGCGGAATACCGCTTGTGTGCTGATAAATAAAATCAACCGCTTCCTGCGTAAAGGGGGTGGGAATGCCCGCGGCCAATCCCGCGACGCTTAAACGATGATGAATATATTCCTCCACTTCTTTTCGATCCAGCGGAGTTAAATGAAATCTGATCGCAATCCTTTGGCGCAGTTGAGCCAGTGACGGATGATTCAAGGTTTCCCTTAATTCCGGCTGTCCGATCAGAACAATTTGAATTAATTTCTCCCTGTTCGTTTCTAAATTCGAGAGCAGCCGAATTTGTTCCAGAGTTCCGGGCGTTAGCCCCTGCGCTTCATCGATCACCAGCACGGTATTATAACCCTTGTGGAATTCTTCCAGAAGAAAATGATTTAAGGCGTCAAAACAATCCTTTTTCGTATGGCTCCTCAGATTGATCCCGAAATCTTCCGCAATGGTCATGAGCAAAAACAATTCTGAGAGCTTTGGATTTAAAATAAGTGCCGAATGCGTTTTTTCTTTCAATTGATCAAGCGCGGCGCGGCAAACCGTAGTTTTCCCTGCGCCGATTTCCCCGGTAATCTGAACGAATCCTTTACGCGATTCGATCCCATAGATGAGGCAGGAAAACGCATCTAAGTGCTTGCGGCTGAAGAAAATAAACCGTGGGTCGGGGGTAACGTTGAAGGGTTCCTCGTGAAGCCCGAAATATTCTTTGTACATGAAATACCTGCTAAACCATCGGCAAAATCGTTGACGAAGTTAATACCTTAAAATTCGGAGCGGCGGGGACCCCTGTTATTGATTCCAACACTTGAAGTTCATTTCAAATGCCTATCGAGAGACTCTGATCTCAAAAACCCGGCCGTCTTTGCGGGGGATGTCCGTACTAAAGAACGCTTTTGATCGTTGGTAAATACAGTCCTCCCGCGATCCATTGAACAGATTGGTGACTTTAAATCGCTTGTGGGATTCCTGAGGGAGAGAAAAAGAAATGGTTGCGCTTTTGTCTTCATCTCCGTTGTTCACGGCAATGACGAAATGCTGATGGCCGCGCTTAAACAAAGCGGTGTTGATGTTCCGCGTCCGTGAATGAGAATAAGAGGGAATCTTGAACCACTCCAAAATCGCAAGAAGAAGTTCCCGCGTGGGTTCAACTCCAAGATGTACTAATTTACCTTTCCCCACGGTTTTCAAATAACCGACTGTATGCACTCCGTAACGGTCAAAGTGAGCCAGAATGGGTTTTCCGGACGTGCCGCGGAAACTATATGCGGAACTCACCAAATCCACTTTCACCCGATCATTGAAGGCGAGGGTGAACCGCTTCCGAAACTCAAACAGAATTCGATTGGGTTCGTGAAAGCCGATCAGATCACAGGGTTTAAAATCCTGGTCTTTGCGCGGATAATCTTGAAAGGCCACTAAAATCCCTCCGGAACGAACATAGTCTCTCAAATGTTCATGCGCTTCATAACTGAGCCATTGGTTTCCGGAATAAAAAATGATTTTCCGTTTCGGAGTTTCGTGTCGCGGATCAAAAAGATCATAGTCCACATCGGCCTCGTAAAATGCAACCAACATTTTATTTTCGGCCGACAATGTTCTCGCGGCATACTGGAGCGGATTAAAGGTGACTGCGATATCGGTTAATTTGGTTAATTCGTACGGACGGATCGTGCGATACGTGCGAACCAATTCTTTAAAGACATCGTACAACTCGTCTCGTTTTCTGCCCCACTCGTTGATGGGCGACATGTACCAATTGTCCCGGTTGACCAGCATGTACCAATTCCATCCCGCGACACCTCCCAGCAAAGCGGACAACGTAATGAGCCGGTAATGATTGGGCGTCATGACGCCGGCTTCATACTGGCGCATATGCCAGATACCGGAAGCAAATTCCGCAATATAGGGAACGCTCGATACGCTGCTTAGGAAACGCATCTTGTCCATCAGCTTCCTTTGTTCGTGCACATCTTCTTTTAACTCGCTTGAGGGATAAAGATCGATTCCGACCAAATCACTAACGCTCTGCATTTGAGCCCAGTCATGGGCATAGAAGAAGGGGTACAAGTTGAGATAAATGGGAACATCGATTTTTAACTTGCGGTACGTCTGGACACACCACTTGGCACATTGAATGGAATAATCGTATTTAAACTCAAAGTAATCCAAATTTCGCTTAAGTTCCCGATCGCCCTTGAGCGACAAACCTTTTTCCCCTTTGAGCATGCAAGCGATGAACGGCCCTGCCTCTTCGAACCGGCCATAGTGAGTTCCCCATGCTCGATTTAACTCTTCAACGCGGTTGTGGTACTTACGGCTTAGAAAATCCTGGAAGAGGCCCGGCGTGCCGCTCAGGCCATATTGTTGGCCAAACACGTCCGGCCATGGATCGATTTCGTTGTCTGCCTGAAGAAGAATGATATGACCTCCCCGCCGAGTGGCGAGATAAGGTCGAATGACCGAGCATACTTTTTGGAGATAGGTTTCCGCGTAACGTAAAAAATAGGGATGGAGCCGATGATATTTATACGCGTAGGAAGGAACGCCGTCGTTGGGCCATTCGCTGTAAATATAAGGACCCGGCCGAATGATCACCCAAAATCCCTCTTTGCGCGTCAGTTCCAGGAATCCTTTCAGATTGCGTGTCCGGTCCGTTTTCCCCGTAAAGTCAAATCGTCCGCGTTTGTATTCGTGATAATCCCAAGGAACGTAGGTTGAAACGACGTCGAGGCCCAATTCACGAACCCGATCCAAGATTTCCTTCCAGTATTTCGGATTGAGCCGCCAATAGTGGACCTCGCCGCTCAAAAGCGGAACCTTGGTTTGGCCCACGAAGATCTGATTTTTTTTAACTTCAACCTTGCGCATAGTTACACGATAATATTTACCAGACGACCGGGAACAATAATGAGTTTACGAATGCTCTTTCCGTTCATCCACTTCATGACGTTCTCGTCCCTTAAGACTCTTTCTTTAAGCTGCGGCTCTGCGATGTCTTTCGGTACGATCATCCGGGAACGGATTTTCCCGAGCACCTGCACCACGATCTCCACATCCGTTTCAACCAGATACCGTTCATCATAAGTAGGCCAAGGTTCATAAGCAAGCGTGTTTTCGTGGCCCATCCGCGCCCACAACTCTTCGGCAAGATGAGGTGCAAAAGGTGACAAGAGTAGAACGAAAGTTTCCATCGATTGTTTCGCGCGCGTCTTGCGCTTGGTCATCTCATTCGTAAAAATCATGAGCGCAGAGATCGCCGTATGAAATTTCATCTGTTCCAAATCGTCGGTCACTTTCTTAACCGTTTGATGCAAGATTTTGCGCTCATCGGCAGCGGGCGGCGCATCGAGAATGCAATTTGCTTCATGAACGATCAGCCGCCAGATGCGCGCCAGAAATCGGTTGATCCCGTCGAGACTTTTGGTTTTCCACGGTTTCACCATCTCCAACGGGCCCATAAACATCTCGTAGAGACGGATGCTGTCCGCGCCGTAATCGCGCACAAGCTGGTCCGGATTGACGATGTTGCCGCGCGATTTGGACATCTTTTGGTTGTCTTCGCCCAAAATCATGCCCTGATTGACCAAACGCAAAAAAGGTTCTTTGGTCGATACCACGCCGCAATCAAAAAGCACCTTGTGCCAAAACCGCGCGTACAGAAGATGAAGCACGGCATGCTCAGCTCCGCCCACATAAAGGTCCACCGCCATCCAATACTTTTCTTTGGCATGATCGACCGGTTCCCTCTTGTTTTTGGGATCTAAATACCTCAAATAATACCAACATGAACCGGCCCACTGCGGCATGGTATTGGTCTCGCGCTTCAATTTCTTTCCGGTCTTTGGATCTGTCACCTCAACCCAACCGCGAATGGCAGCGAGCGGACTTTCGCCCGTACCGGTGGGCTCGTAAGATTTTACCTCGGGCAACGCCACTGGAAGTTCGGCCTCTGAAAGCGGCCTGGGTTTTCCGTCTTCGTGAACCACGGGGATAGGTTCGCCCCAGTACCGTTGTCGGCTGAACAACCAATCGCGAAGGCGGTAATGGATGGATTTTTTCCCAATGCCTTTCTGCTCAAGCCATTCAATCATCTTGGGGATTGCTTGATCGCTCTGCATTCCATCGATAGAAAAGGATTTGTCCGATGTGGTGGAATTGATACAAATTCCAACACCCGTAAACGCAGATTCTGACGTAGGGGCAGACCCATGTATTTGCCCTTGACCGCCCGGGCGGACACGCGGGTCCGCCCCTACAATACCTGGTTGAATTACTTCCACAACCTGTAATTTGTACTTCTTGGCAAATTCCCAATCGCGCTCATCATGTGCGGGAACCGCCATGATCGCACCGGTTCCATAACTCATGAGTACATAATCTGCGATCCAAATCGGAATCTTTTTCTGATTGACGGGATTCACCACATAAGCTCCCGTGAATACGCCAGTCTTTTCTTTGGCTAGGTCGGTTCGCTGAAGGTCCGATTTGCTTGCGGCTTCTTTCTGATATTTCTTAACTTCCTGTTCACGGTCTTTCGCGGTCACTTGAGATACCAGCGAATGTTCCGGAGACAAAACCATGTACGTTGCTCCAAAAAGTGTGTCCGGCCGTGTCGTAAAAACCCGAATCTTTTCTCTATTGTCATTCCCGCACGTTTTAAGCGTCCGCCAAGATTCGTGGCGGACAGACTTTGGGTCCTCGATAGAAACATTCGGGGACGACAGGGGTAGACAAATACGAAAATCTACCTCTGTCCCTGTCGATTTGCCGATCCAATTTCGCTGCATCTCCTTGATGGATTCCGGCCAATCAAGAGATTCGAGATCTTCAAGCAAACGCTCTGCATAACGGGTAATTCTAAGAACCCATTGCCGCATCGGTTTTCGAACCACCGGATGACCGCCTCGCTCTGATTTTCCATCAATCACTTCTTCATTGGCAAGCACGGTTCCCAAGTCAGGACACCAATTAACAGGAACTTCCGCCTCATAAGCGAGGTCTTTCTCATACAACTTTAGAAAAATCCATTGAGTCCAACGGTAATATTCCAGATCCGTGGTGTTGATCTCGCGGGCCCAGTCATAACTAAAGCCAAGAGATTGAATTTGGCGCTTGAAATTCTCAACGCTCCGTTTCGTTACCAATCTCGGGTGAGTTTTGGTTTCGATCGCGTGTTGTTCGGTGGGGAGGCCAAACGCATCCCAACCCATCGGATGGAGAACATTAAAGCCGCACATGCGCTTGTAACGCGAGACAATATCGGTTGCGGTATAACCTTCCAGATGTCCCACATGGAGTCCGGATGCCGATGGATAGGGAAACATATCCAAAACATAATACTTCGGCTTCTCGCTCCCAGGTTCACCGGGATCGGCAGCTTTAAAGGTATTGTTTTGGGACCAATAGGTTTGCCACTTCGGCTCTATGTGATCAAATGGGTAAGGTTTTTCGCTGGCGGCCATAAGAGGAGAGATTCTAACGCTTTTTTCGCCATCCTTCAACGATGAGGGTAACGCCGATGGTTATGAAGCTCAGGAACCCGATCAGACCAAATATGAAGTTGTACTGCGAACCCATGAAAAAAGCAAATCCGATAAGGACAACTCCGGGAAGTAAATAACGGAAAACGTAGGAACGATTCACCGAACACCTCGGATTGCGGTACCTACGGTACCGGTGCGCATTACATTGCCAGCTTGATTTCCAAACATCGTTGTGGTAATTGTCTAAATCCTTTAGCGCTGTAGTTTTGGGCCGGTGCTAAAGCACCGCGAAGTTAAGGTTCTTTTGCACTTCAAGTACTGTGACTGTATAAACGTTGGACTAGGAAATACATCAGTTATTGGGCCGGTGCTAAAGCACTTCGGGCAATAGCTGGCGCGTACATATACTTCCGTGACCGAATTACATTTGATCTTTAATGATTACAGTTCGTGGGCCGGTAGTTCAGCTGGGAGAACGCCACAATGGCATTGTGGAGGTCGCGAGTTCGATCCTCGCCCGGTCCACCAAATTTTCACATAAGTTTCTTTCGCGAGAGTGGCGGAACTGGCAGACGCGCTGGACTCAAAATCCAGTGATCGCAAGATCATGAGGGTTCGACTCCCTCCTCTCGCACCGGAAAGATTTGAACCGCCGGGACGCAACGCCCTCCCAGATGAGACACTACCTCCGATACGAACCGGTGAGCATTTATCTCTTTATCGGGCGCCATTGAAAAAGGTAAAAATGTTTCTTGAAGGAAACAGAATCTGATTCAAGTTCGCCCACGACATGCCGATATCTCAACATAAATCGGAGAAACTTAATGGAAGCACCTACTTACATCTGTTCATCGTGTCAGTGGTCCGGAAACGAAACGAAATTCTCGACCAAAATTCTTTCCGTCATGTACCGTCCCAAACACGACAACATTCAGGCATTCAAACAAATTAAATGCCCCAAGTGCCGCTCCCTCGTCACCATTGTGTTTGAAACACTGGACGGCACTCTCACCAAATAACTCCACACATTAAGGAAACAAGAGAACGGCCGCAACGGCAAATTCCCGTTCGTGGGTGATGGTAAGTTCAAACCTGGCGGCGGGAGAAATTCCAAATAAGTTCCGGTCAGATTTTGAAATGTGAATGGACGGAGCACCGTTGGGACCGCGCACGACTTCGATTTTCCGAAAACCAAACCGGCCTCGCCCCCCTTTTTTGGCTTTTAGAACTGCTTCTTTCGAGGCAAAGCGAGCGGCATAATTTTCATACTTATTCCGTTTGCGATTGCAATAATCTTGTTCGGCCTGCGTAAACACCCAATTTAAAAACCGATTCCCATGCTGCTCAATAGCACGTTGGATGCGGCGGACGCTGCAAATATCAATGCCGATTTGAATCGGTGTTCCCATCTCGAAAGAAGAAGCGTTAGGTATGAACGAAGTAGAAAACGAGGAATGCGACTGCGAACGCGAGTAAGATGTAAGCTCCGTAAAATGTGGAAAAATCTCGAATCATATCGGCCCAATTGCGATCAAATTGGTCCGGCATTCTGAACTTTCGCCCGCTCTTCAGCGCAGTCACTTCATCTTTGCGATACCGTACAAAGGTACCCCCCACACGGTACGAGGTTAACTTTCCACGCCGTCTGAGCCGTCCAATTTCAGTTTCATCCACTTGGAGGTATGTTTTCACTTCTTCTTCGGTCAACAAACCGTTACTCATAGGATTATGTTCTCTTTTCTGAACGTTAGATTCTGTTCGCCACCTTCGTGGTCTTCAACAAAATTAGAAACGAGCGAGGTAGGATAAACTAACGTGTACCCAGAGAGTTCCTAATCTAGGGCTTTACTTTTTCGTCTTGAATCCATTGATTGACGGCAGATTTGTTGAATCGCCACTCGCCGTCTTCAAGCTGTGCGGGGATCTTTTTTTGTTTTGCCCATGCCTCCACGACATCAGCTTCGACTTCAAGATATTGCGCGACTTCACGCAAAGTCAGTGTCGCCCCGTCGCCGGAACTTTCACTCCCCTTCAAACCCAGCATGGAACAGCGGCCATCCAACACAGCTCCTTCGGCAATACTTAAAGTCGGAGTTTGAATATCACCTTTGACCACAGCGGGCTTGATCAAAAAAATGCTTGTCGAAGCAGTCAAATTTCCGGTTACTTTTCCTGCGATAATTATCTTTTCGCCGAGAATATCCGCCCGAACGTTTGCATTTTCCCCAACGGTGAGATTCCCACAAGTCTCGAGTTTTCCCTCAAACGAACCATTGATCCTCAGATTGACAGGGTCTTTAAACACAATGGTGCCCTGCATCCGCGCATCGACATCTAAAATTTTATCTTCCGATCGATTTCTGGCCATTGGATTATCCTCCTCGGGGTCACCTAACGGGTGAAGCTAACCGATATGATAAGAGCTCGCGTTTCCCGTGTCAATCCCTCATCCCCGCCGCGATCCGTTACGCCGGCCGTAATTCATGTTCGGGCGGCTCAGAAGAAAGGATCAAACCTATTCCCGCCATCAAATAACCGCCAAGCACGTCGCTCAACCAATGATCCCCAAGATAGATTCGACTGTACCCGACTCCGAGAATTAAGAGAATGACGACTGACTTCTGCGCGGCCACTTTCCAAAGTGCGGACGATTCCTTTAAGCTCAGACGGTGGTACCAAATTCCAAGCAGAAAAACGCTCCGAAACGTGTGACCGCTCGGAAAGGAATAAGGAGCTGCGAGAGCAACGAAACCCCAATGAAACGGGTTTCGATCGAACTCGGGACCGGGGCCGGTATAGGTAACGAAATACTTCCAAACGAGTTCCGCGAAACTGAACAAAACAAAGAAAAACAAATACAAAAACGCCTCGGATGATTCATATTTCCTATACAGGTACCCGCACATAACGAGCACCGCAAAACAGCTAAACTCAATGGATCCAAGGAGTGTAAAGGAATACAGGCCGTAATCCAAATGAGGCGACGTATAGGTTTGGACCAGTTGGGTCACTGCCAAATCAAACGGTCGAGTAACTTGCTTGGCAACAAACAACGTCAGAATAAAAAAAAGAGAAACGAGCAGAAATATGACGGGCCACTTATCTTTAGTCATAACGTGTTTGATCCCCTATCCCATACCGCGTAAACTCGGCCAGATGAGTGAGCGACCGGAGCTTGGACATTCGATCAAGATAAACCATCCCTTGCAGATGATCGCACTCGTGCTGGATCACACGAGCAAAAAAACCATCCGCAGCTATTTTAATGGTTTTTCCGCCGCGATCAAGCGCTTCGCACTCGACAGACTCACTTCGAGGAACCATCCCTCGCAAATCCGGAATGCTCAAACACCCTTCCCAATCTTCGACTAATTTCTTGGATCTTTTAACGATCGTGGGATTGATCAATACCACAAGCGGCACGGCGGGCATTTTGGGGTAGCGAGGATTGTGGTTCACCTCGATAACGGCGATTTGCTTGGGCACATGGATCTGAGGTGCTGCTAACCCGACCCCATCATACTCACGCATGGTTTCGATCATGTCCTCAATCAATCTTTGAACCTCCGAAGATGTAATTTCGGCACGCGTTAAAACACGAGCTCGGGTTCGGATGATCGGATGGCCCAAGCGTGCTGCTTTAAGGATTGCCATGAGCGTTATGTTAACCTGAAAACACCTGTTTGAGAATCGTTATCAACTAAACGAGAGGTTGGATCAAGAGTTTGAACGGAACGAATCGCCTCTGCAACCTGTTCTACCGTTATGTCCGAAAGGCAAGGGTGGCCGGGAATCGGGCACTGCTCCAAATGGCAGGGGGAACAAGACACTTCGTGTTTGACCGCCATCGACGGCTTAAGCCATACGCCCCATTTTTCGTATTCATTCGTACCGCTTGCGATCACGACGGTCGGAATCCTCAGGGCATGAGCAATATGAGAAAGCCCGGAATCATTCCCGATGAATACGTGGCAGCAATGAAGCGTCGCAATCGCTTCTCGAAGGGATAAATTTCCTACGCAACTCACAACCTGTTTCGAAGACGCATAGTGTTTCTTGACGGTCTCAGCTCGGTCCAACCCAAACACAAGAACTTTGGTTTCAGGTTTTTGAATCAGTTTGCCAACGAGATCCCGGTATCGGTCCGTGCCCCACTCTTTCGACGGATAACCCGCTTCCGGATGAAGACCGATCACATAGTCTTGGCGGCTAACCCCCCAAGACGCCAACAAGTCCCACGCACTTTTTTTCTCCTCCAACGTCAAGTAAATCTCCGGCTTCAGTTCGTTTCGACTTATGGGTTCACTGGTAACCAAATTACGGGCAAGTTCAACTTGGTGAAGTTTCGTGTCGTACGGGGGCGACTCGGCAAGTAAACTTTTTCCTCCTCCTATTCCGTAGCCCACCCGATACCCAATTCGGGCGAGCACCATCAAACCAATGTTTCGAATATCGCCGCGAAGATCAAATCCGATGTCAAACTTGGAATTTCTGAGCTCAGAAAGCACGCGGAACATTTCCCCAAGATCCAATCTCGAGGTGCGGGCAAACCAATTGGAGCGAAACACGATCACGTGATCGACGTAAGGATGGTGAGCGAGAAGCGCTTCGCCTTCTTGGCTCACCAAAACAGAAATGCGCGCGTTTGGAAATCTGCGTTTTAAAATCGGAAACACCGGCAACGAACACACGACATCGCCAATGTGATCCAGCCGAATCACCAAAATGTTACGAACGGCGTCCGGAACAAACGGCTGCCTCTTAGGGATGCTCACCACATCAAGCACTCGATCCAACGCATCGACCAAAAACCAACGCCAACTTTTCCGGAACGGGTAGCGCAAATTAGACACGTTCGGAACCGCTTTCCAAAAAGAGGCGGGTACGCACGGCGTGCAGAGATTCAAGAATAATGACGACGGAGATCGCGATGAGCGCCAGTGAAATCCCCGCAATGAGAAAATCGGGTGACCGATATCCATCGATCGTCCGATTCAACGCCGAAAAGAACTGAAACGCAAAAGCGCCAATCGTGGTGATCAACATGACCACGGAAGGTATTAAGGTATACCAAACCGCGCGGCCGCGATGGAGCATCCAACATGAAGCCACCAAAAGCGCAAGACCGGCAATCAGTTGATTCGAAGCGCCGAACGTTGGCCACAAATGTGCCCACTGACCTGTAAGTGCAAGCGATCCTCCGGCCAACACCACCACCAGAGTCGCTAGATACTTATTCTTGATGCCGAACAGCTCCGTAGTCAAATACCGTGCAATGCGTGTTGCGGTATCCAGAGTGGTCAAAATAAATGCATTGAGCGCCAGCACGGCAAAGGAGGTGCCGTAACTTCCAAGCAGCGGTGCCGACAGTATTCCGTACCCGTGAGCAAATGCTTCGATCGGCCCTCCTGCGCGAAGATCCTGACTTAATTGAAGCTTAGAAAGACCCGCTGCAACACAAATGACGACCAGAATGCCTACCAACCCCTCCGTTAACATTCCGCCGTAGCCGACACAGCGGGCTTGAGTTTCATTGGCAATTTGCTTACTGGTTGTTCCCGAAGAAACGAGAGAGTGAAAACCGGAAATAGCCCCGCACGCAACGGTCACAAACAGCATGGGCCAAAGCATCCCAGCTTCTGGCCAATCAAGCGATGAAAAGCCATGATACATTTCGCCCTGCATCGGTGGATGCGTAACGAAAACTCCAACCACGCCGACTCCGATAGCTGCAAACAGGATAAAGCTTGCGAGGTAATCTCTGGGCTGAAGCAAAATATGAACCGGCGCCACGGAAGCAGCAAAGCAATAGGCCAGCAAAAGAAGTATCCAAAGGGTTAAGGGACTTAATCCGCCGATCGGTTGAAGCAAAATTGGAAACTTAACCCCGGCGGCCAGAAGCAAGACCAGTACCGAAAGACTAAGCAACGTCACCTTGGCACTCGACATCAACCGCCCGTATAAGAACCACCCTGTCCACAGAGCTAACGGAATGAGACCGAGAGAAGGGACCACAGCATCGGGTTCTGCAATAAAGGTTTTGGCGGCAAAGATAGAAAAGACAGCGATAACGAGGACAATCGAGATCCAAATAAATAGGGAAAGTAAAACTCGTGCTTTCGGAGAGATCTCCGTGCGTGCGATTTCAGCAATCGTTTTCCCGTCCGACCTAATGCTCACAAACAAACTTGCATAATCGGACACAGCACCCAAAAAAATGGAACCCGCCAGCACCCAAAAGAAAGACGGTCCCCAACCCCAGTAAGCGCACGCAAGAGCCGGGCCTACAATGGGACCCGCTCCGCAAATCGAGGAAAAATGGTGGCCGAAGAGAACCAAGGTATTCTTAGCGGGAACATAATCAACGCCGTCAAAATGAGTCTCGGCGGGCGTTTTGCGATTTGGGTCTTCCCCGAATTTGGAAGCGAGAAGACGGCAGTAAAACCGATAGGCCAGAATGTAAAAGGATACGGAGATCAGGAGAAGCCAGACGGAATTCATAGATGAGATGGTATTATCTCAGGAATTCCGAAAACACGCTAGAACTGGTTTCATAAGCTACCTTGTCATTCTCGCGGAAGCGGGAATCCAGAGTAGTAGACCCCCGCTTTCGCGGGGGTGACAGACTTGTGAAACCAGTTCTAGAACCTTCTTCCCCAGCGTCTGTACCAGCGAGCAGTTCAATTCAGTTGACGTCAACTGTTTTCAGCGGGCCTTGCCCGCTCCTACTCTCTATCTTGAAATCTTGTTAAATTTCGAACCCTCGAGCGCGAGGTTATGCATGAGGCCTTTTTGCCCCAAAACAAAAGCGATGATCGGCTCGTTGGTTTTCATGGTATCCACAGATCAGCACGACTAAGAGCTGCTCCCCAACCGGTCCGAACGAAGATAAGCGACCAGAGCACGCATCTCTTCGCTGTCCGCGGCAATCGCCGTGCCTTTGGCTTTTTCGACAAGATACTTATTAATCACATTAGGCAGGTCGTCACCCAATGCATTTATCTTCGCAGGATCAAGTGCTTTTGCACCCTTGTGACATAAAATACATGCGATCTTAACGTTCAACCCTTCCTTACTCTGAAACAACTCTTCCCCGCGAGCGACAAGCAATCCATCGTCGGCTGCCATCAAAGGTGCCGATATCGAAAAACACAAAACAAGTACTGCCGATAAACCCAACAACACGCTGAATGCCCTTCTCATTGCTCAACCTCCTTTGATTTAAGTATAGCCCATCTAAACCAAGATGTTTTACCGGCCTGCTTTTTTATGATTATTTAGTGTACTCTTTTTTAAATTTTCGATCAAAAAAATTTATGAACGCCCATCCCCGGAACAGGGTGCAACGTATATCAACGACGCCAACTCGCGATCTATGGAAAACTGACTTCTTCCGATCTGAAGCACATAGGACGGAAATCTCCGAATCAGAAACAGCTCGGTTCCGGGCAGTGCGCCAATGGCAATGATTTTTTGAAGCGCGCTCCGGTTTTGGGTTTCCACATCGGTGACTTTGACTTTTCGACGGACTTCCAACTGATCGAGCCGAATGTTCAAAGAGTCACATGTTTGAACGGCCGCGTGGTGTTGTTTCTTCCGAAAAAAATTCCTGATCCAATTCGGAACAGGAACATCTTCAAAACCGCAGTTGGGGCATTTGACCAAACTGCAGTCTTTGGCAAATCCGCATCCTTTGCACGCCGTGTGAGCCGACGTCTCGTTAAACTCCTGACCGCACAAGGTGCACTTCATAAAACGACCCCGAGGTGCGTCAGGGCAAAATTCAAAACAAACGCAACGCCGAATGAGAAAAATAGAATAAAGAACGAAATCCAGACTCCGGTTTTCCATCCGCGCTCTTTGACATTCATCAAAAATTGGGCGATGCACGGCAAAAACAACGTAAGCGCGACACACGCCACCACAATCTGGGTTCCGTTTAAGAGACCGGCCTTTGTCAAATCATACAGTCCAGCAGCGCCATAATCCCGTCTGAAAAACCCGAACAAAAAAACTTTCGCTGCTTCGGGCGGCATTCCAATCAGCATGACCGGCCGTTTCAACAAATTGACCGTGAGATCAAACACGCCGCTTAACTGCCCTAACCAAATAAAAACACTGGCCAATAAAAAAAGAGGGAGGACTTCATAAAAGTACCACTTCACTCGGACGTACGTTTTAATCAAAACGTTTGATACTTTTGGCCACCGAAGCGGAGGCAGTTCCATGTAAAAAGACGGTTTTTCCCCGGGGATGATCTGAGCGGCAAGATAACCGACGAACAGGAAAACCATGCTGACGACCCCTGCCCAAATGAAGGTCGCCAAGGGGCGACCGTGAAGCAAGGCAAGAATGACACCCAACTGCGCAGAACAAGGAATGGCCAGCGCCAACAGGAGCGTCGAAATCAGGCGCTCCCGAGTTGTCGGAAGCGTTCGAGTCACCATAGTCGCCATCGTGTCGCACCCAAAACCCAAAACCATCGGAATCACCGCCCGGCCGCTTAACCCTATTTTTTTGAACACTCGATCGATCAGCATCGCTAAACGCGGGAGGTAACCGCTGTCTTCAATGATCGAGAAGACGATAAAAAAGAAAGTGACGATCGGCAAAATCAGCGCAACGGCATACCGAACCCCCAAGGTGATTAACCCATATTCCCCGACAAAAAGACTTTGAAGAACGGCCCATGGAACAACGCTCGTAACCACACGGGTGAACCACGGATTGAGATATCGTTCAAAAACGGAACCTTCTATAAAATCAACCACCGTGCCGGCACCAAACTCACCCACGAACTTATAAAGACCGAAATAAAGAACCACAAAAAGAATGGGAAGTCCCGTGAGGGGATTCATCATGAAGCCGCTTAATTTTTCTTTGAAGCCGTCTCCGCCGTTACTTGTTTTCATAACTTGGCCGGCAACACGGTCGGCTTCTTTTTTTAACTGCATTGCTATTTCATACTCGACCGGACTTACGGCATGTGACGCGATTTCGTCACGAAGTTCCTCCAGCCGAAAAAGAATTTCCGGCTGCTTCTGTTTAATTAAATCCAAAACGTCACGGTCTTCTTCGAGGGCAAGAAGTCCGATCAGTCTTTTCGCCACCAAGTAACTATCGTTTAATAGGTCTTCCGATTTATTCAACGCCGCTTCAATGGGACCACCGATAGGAATCCGATAATGGTGCTCTTTGCCTCCGTACGTTTCGATTCGGTGCAACAATTCCTTCATTCCTTCGCCCGTCGTTGAAACAGTTCCGACCACCGGAATTTTTAACTCCTGTTCCAATTTCGGAATGTCGATTTGAACTCCGGCTCGTCTGGTCTCATCCATCATGTTCAGAACCAAGATCGTCGGAAGCTCCGCTTCAAGCAGCTGCAAGGTAAATGCAAGCATGCGTTCCAAATTTTTTGCATCCACAAGATGGATGACCAAATAAGGGTTTTCCCGAATGAGAATATTTCTTGCTACTTTTTCCTCCTCCGTAATCGAAGAAAACGAATACATGCCCGGGGTATCCACCACTTCATAATCCACGGTTCCGATCCGGGCTTGTCCCCTTGCCACTTGAACCGTCGTGCCGGGATAATTTGCTACGGTCATGTACCGGCCCGTCAGATTGTTAAACAACACGCTTTTGCCCACGTTGGGATTGCCAACGATTGCAATCGTTCTTAAATTTGGGCTGTGGTGATGAGCTTTCGATTCACAACATTCCATCATGGGAACTACCTTCCTTAAGTTTTTCTGAACGGCCCTTACGAGACCGGAATGTACCCCGCGAATATCCCGGAAAAAGGCACTGATCGAAAAGGGGGAATGGAACGGAAATTATACTCTATAAGCCAACTCGTCTGTGATAAAAATCACTATAAGAAACCGGAAGAAAACGACCGTACGTAATGTGAGTAAAAGAGGTTAGGCGTTGGCGCGAGAAAGGGTTTTGTTCGGGCTACTCTCTTAACGTCCCGCTGGCCACAGCCGGAAGGTGGGGTCCTTCATGACTGTTCCCATCCGTGGTCACCAAGCGTGGGATACCGTAAATATCAAACTCATACGTTTTGCCGAAAAATACCTGTTTTGTTTCGGACAGATATCCCAGCATCCCAAAAAAAAGCAAGGACAGCAGAACGAGAACGCCGAACGCCACGGCAACCGGCCGCTTGAGCGGATGGCGTTCGCTAGTTTTGTCCAAAAAAGGCCAAAGAAACAGAAACAGCGGAGCGAGTGAGACAATAAAAATTCCAACGAGTTTCGGAAAATACTTCAAGACTTGGTACATCGGCAAAAAGTACCATTCCGGTTTAATCGCATAAGGAGTCTGAAGAGGATCCGCTTCCTCTCCTAAATCAAAAGGTGCCAGAATCGACAAAGTCACCAAGCAACCCAGCAGAATGAAAAAAACAACTCCTTCCTTCAGCACATGATGAGGAAAAAACGGGGTTCCGTCTTCCTGTTTAAGTTCCTTCTCTGCCCCGACGGGGTCAAGTGTTGCAATACCTTGAAAGCGGACCAGAATCAAATGAATCAGGATAATCGCAAACATGGTCCACGGAAGCACAATCACATGAACCACAAAAAAACGGGACAGAGTTTCTCCGGCCACGGTCTCGCCGCCCCGAAGGAAGGTCTTGATCCAGACGCCAAGCCAAGGAATCGACCCGGCCACTTCCGTTCCCACCGTCGTTGCCCAATATGCCAGTTGGTTCCACGGTAACAAGTACCCCGTAAACCCGAAGACAAGCGTCAAAATAAAAAGCATGACACCAAACGCCCAAGTCAGCTCCCGCGGTTTCTTATACGAACCCGTAAAGAACGTTCGAAGCATATGCAGAAAAACGATGATGATCATCAGATTGGCGCCCCAAGCATGAATTTGACGGTAGAGCCAACCCATGTACGCTTTCGTCATGATGAATTTGACACTCTCAAACGCTTCGTTGACCGTAGGCCGATAATAAACGAGAAGCAGGATGCCCGTCAGCACTTGACTTACGAACAGAAAAAGAGACATGCTTCCCAACGTATGAAACCAGCCGACATTTTGGGGAAGAGGTTTTTCAAGTTGATGCTTGATGGGCTCCTGGATCTCATCCACGTTAAAGCGTTCACGAAACCATTTGGCTATGAGATGTTTCATGTTTGATCCGTCAAGGTTTAACAAAAATTTTTCCATCCACGATGCTCACCAAGTGCGAAACGAGGGGTCTGGGGGGCGGACCGGAAACAACACGTCCATCCAAATCAAAGAGTCCGGCGTGGCACGGACAAATAATGAGCTTCTTGTCACTGTCCCAATACACGATGCATCCCAAATGAGTACAAACAGCAGAAAACGCCTTGTACTCCGTAGGCGTTCTCACCACGAGGAAAGCGCTTCCGCCGAGAACCACCTTTTTAGAACCCCACACTTGAATCTCATCTTCTCTTCCGACTTCCACCATATCGTGAATGGGACCCCGGCGTGTCACGGGCCAAAGATAAGCCAGCGCCGGAAACAACATTCCGGCAAAAGTGGTCAGCAAACCGCCTTTGATGATCCAGTCTATAAAATCGCGGCGCGACGTCGAACGCGGTTCCGAGGATGATGGCATCTTTGATTTCGATTCTTCGGATTTACTCACTCGATGGGTTTCCTTTCCGCCGAGATTGAAGTTGTTTATATTTGTACCAAAGCGCGCTTGCCATCAAAAGGACAAAAATCCAAATGGGAATCAACGCGATTTTGCGCCATTTGAGGAATTCGCGTTTTTGATGGACTCGGGTTTTAATTTCACGAGCTACCTCCGAAAACTTTTCGTACAGTCCTGAAATCCGGTCGGCGGAAAGAGAATGCTGAACCGGCGCCATGGAAATGACATTGGTCTTGGCATCTTCCAGCGCTCCCATTTCTTCTTCCACGAAAATTCCTTCTATGGAAGCTCCCTTGACCAATGCTTCTGCCGCTTTGAGTTCGCTCTCTGATTGCGCCAACACGCGGAAAAGATTCTCGCCCACCTCGGCGGCCGGACTCCCCGCTGCGTGGCACTGGATGCACGCTGTTCGATAGAGCAATTTGCTTGCGGGATGAACCTCGTGATTCCCGTGACACGCAATGCACTCTGAAAAGTTTCCTCCTTCCGCAACGGGGGCGTGAACACTTTCAAGAAAATACTTTTTTTCGTTCACGTGGCATTTCCCGCACGCAGCGCCGATGTCCCTGACGCCGGGCGGAATCGCTCCGTGGCTGCCGTGGCAGCTTGTGCAATTGGCGGCAGATACATCTTTCTTTTCGAGCACTGCCTTACCGTGAACACTCCTTTGATACTTACTGAAGATATCGGCAGGGAGTCCAAAACCCGCCATGAGCGCTTCATTTCCGTGACACTGGTTGCACGTCTTTGGAATGTTGGTTGGATAGACAGAGCTGTTGGGATCTGAAATGGGAAGAATATGATGATGGCCATGGCAATCGCTGCAAACTGCTACCTGATCTTTCCCCTCTTCAAAGAGTTTCTTTCCGTGACCGCTCGTTTTATATCGAGCCAACTGATCCGTTCGGATACCGTAGAAATTCATCACCTCCACGTTCGCGTGACAGCTCCCGCACGTCTCGGCGATTTTCTTCTTATCGGGGACTCCGACAAAACCGGTGGCAGGTGCTTTTGCCGCTTCGATATCGAGTTGTGTAGGATCCCCGCCGTGACAATCTTGGCATAAAATGTTCGCGCGCGCGTGGACGCTTCCCTGCACTTCACGTTCCCAAATATCGGAGTGACAGGTAACACAGGCATTCTCCTCAACCGATTGCGGTGCGGCGGTACTCAAACCCTGCCAAAGGAAAAAAAGGGAGAAAAAAGCAACTCGAAATAAGTGGAGAAGGACACTCAGTAGTTGAACTTTGGTCTTATCGGTCGTCAAGGGTAGTTTTCCGTTTTCTGGCTTGAACTATTTTATCTCTTATATGAAAAATCCGTGTTTCTTTCCGTGATCGATATCACACCTACCGCAAAACTTTTTGCGCCAAATGGGGTTAAATCTCAATTCGCGCCCGCGGGCGCGAATTGAGTTGCCTACGATGATGTGTCGGCACCTGCGAGCACTAGTTTTTCTTCTCATCAATCGCTTTTTCTTCTTCGGACACTTTGCCCGTGACCATGCTCCAATTCATCGGATAGTGGTCCGGATCAAAAATCACAAAGTAGAAATGCCACACCAAAATAGCAAGCGTTGCCAAAACCGCTTCGTAAAAATGAACCTTGGTTGCCACGTCCATCGCCCATTTGGGCCAGTGCCCCATAAACCAATTTTCAAATGTGAGCATGGTTCCTGTAAGGATCATGATGACAGAACCCCAAACCAGAGCCCAATATTCAGACTTTTCTACATAACTATAACGACCGTAAGACGGTTTCTCTTTCGATGTGCCAAGATTATAGCTTACCGTGGACACCGCGTCGGAAAAATCCTTTTTCCGAAGGGCGAGTTCTTTGCTCACCTTTCGTCCGCGTTTCGTGAAGAACATGAAGAGCGCGTGATGAAGGGAAAGCGCCACAAAAACAATGGCGGCCGACCGATGAATGATGCTGCGCCACTCGCCCCCTGCATTAAATACCACAAACGGAAAAACCCACCATGCATCCGGATAGACGAGCGCAAAACCCGTATAGGCCAAAATCACAAAGGCGAGCGTCAAAACCAAATGCTGCATCCGCTCTCCTCGCGTAAATCTGAGGTACTGACCGGACATTTTTTTCAGTGCATAATGCCTTCTTAATTTCGAGAAAAAATCGAGTGCATTATGAAGCAGCATACCGCCGATCACCAGGATGATGAGAACGATATAAAAGCGAGAAACATAATAAACAATTCGATTGTCGGAAGACGTTGGAGTAATGTGAACGTTTCCTTTTGCCAGTTGTTCGCTCACCCCGGGGTGGCATTTGCCACACGTCTGAGGCAAGTTCTTCTTGTGAACCGAAGAGTTGGGATCGCTCGAAGGCAAAATGTCGTGGGCCCCGTGGCAGCTTGCGCAGTTGGCAACGGTCACATCTCCAAAACGGCTCGCAAGTCCGTGATAACTTTTTAAATAGGTTTCCACACGATCCGCGGGAAGACGATATTTAGTAATTATTTTTTCTGCGGCATGGCAGTGGGCACACGTCTTTTCCGCTAACGCCGTCGCATAAACGGTCGACTGCGGGTCCAAATGCGATTTAATTTGATGTTCGCCGTGGCAATCGGTGCAAACAGGAGCTTCTAATTTCCCGGACAAAGCCGCTTTTCCGTGAATGCTCCGCTCGTACGTTCTCAAAACGTTTTCGTGACATTTGCCGCACGTCTGCGGAATTTTCTTTTTGAAAATCTTGGATTCGGGATTGGTCGGTGCGTGCAAGTCGTGAGACCCGTGGCAGTCCGTGCACACGGCGGAAGAAACAATTCCCTTCTCGAGCAACGCTTTCCCGTGGACGCTTTCCGAATAGGACTTAAACGGTCTCGCTTCCAAAAGTCCGTACTGCATCATTTTTTCCTGATCCTCATGACAGGTCGCGCACGTGGCGGGAATATTTTTTCGGTTTACGGGTGAATCGGGATTGCGGTAATCCAGGAGTTCGTGGCCGTTCCCGTGGCAATCCAGGCAGAAAGCCGAAGACACTCCTTGTCGAAGTGCCTTGCCATGATCCGATGCATTGTAAATCTCAGCTTCGATCCTGTGGCAACTCGCACAATGCACAGCGCCCGGTTTTACCGCGTGAGGAATCTCCTTCACGTCGCCGTGGCAAGACGTACAGCGGTTGGCGCCGTGAATGGAGGCTACAAATTTTTCCTGGTTGATCCCATCGTGACACGCGAGGCACGTCTCATTATCAAGGATTTCTTCGGCGAAGCTCGGAAGCGGGAAACAACACACCAACAAAATCGCGACCACAACAACGAAGACGGCAAAATGCTTACTCTGATATTCGCTCTTACTTCCGTTTGGGTTGGGTCTCATGCTGCCTTAACGTTTTTCAAACCTTACGTACCCGTATGACAATCAAAACAGGCCGTTTCTTTCCACGCTTCTCCGATGTCCTCGGGATGTTTGAACTCAAGCCCGTTCACATCGGCTTCCATTGCCGCAGGCGGCCCTTGCGTCACAATGTTGTGACAACTATAACAACTGTTTGAAATCACTTTTCCATCGGACGTTTTGTGGCGCCCGTCGTGACAACGGAAACAGCCAGGAAAAATGAGGTGCCCGATATTGTCCGGGTATTCTTTCCAGGAAACTTTCATCTTGGGGAAAAAATTCGTTTTGTAAATTTCTTGAACGGCTTCGATGGTCTGACCGAGTTCTTTCTTTTTCGTTTCCGCAATGTCGGGATAGGTATTCCGATAAAAACCTTCGAGATGGCTACGAATCCCGACCGATGCCGCTTCATGTGAGGAATAATTGCCGACCAGCGCCTTGACCGCTTCGCGCTTCATATACGGAAGTGCGCGATCGATAGCGCCGTACGCCATTGCTTCGTTCACCGCTTCCGACGGAGACTTAAAATTATGACTCGGGCGGTTGTGGCAATCCATGCAGTCCATGCGCCGAAGTTCTCCTTGCGGAGGGCGGTCAGGGGCAAATCCGGAATTTTCATCCACATACACTTCTTCAACGCCGTCGGAGCGGATCCGTTTCACCCACGGAATTTCCTGCCGCTTCTGATCCGAGGCAACGTAATACACCTGATTGTCGATGTTCATGTGCCAGTGGATTCCCTCTTTCTTCCCGTAGGGCGGCGTTCCGCCTCCCACGAACATTAACATCCGCGTCTTCCACGCTGTATTGTCTTCATCGGAGAGGAAATACTGATGATCTTGTTCCACCGCTCCAAAAAACTGCCGAGGCCAATGACATTGTTCGCAGGTTTCCTGAGCCGGACGCAGGTTTTTGACCGGCGTTTCGATCGGCTTCGAATATTTCTTGGCGATCACGGAATAAACTTGGTACGAGCCGGAAAGCTTGGACCGAACAAACCAGTCCGCTCCCGACCCGATATGACATTGAACGCAGGCCACACGCGCGTGCGGAGAATGGTGGTAGGCCGTGAACTCGGGCTCCATCACTTGATGACACAACCGCCCGCAAAATGTAACGGACTCCGTAAACTCATAAGCCCGGTAGGTTCCAAACATGGTGAAGAGTAAAAACAAGGTGGTTACACCGATCGTGGCAAACGCGACCTTCTGATGCGTGGGATTGTTAAAATCAATCGAAGGAAACCGCCGAACATACCCGCGCTTTTGGCGTTTGGCGCGTTCGCGAAGTGCTCCCACCGGAATCATGAGAAGGCTCGTGATTAAAAACACGGGCAAAATGAGGTAGGTAATCGCTCCGAGGTAGGGATTGGTCTGTTTCGACCAAAAGTCCAGAATGAATAAAAAAAGGAGGACGGCAAAAAGGAATACGGAAAAAATACCGCCGATGACACTAATCCAGTTGTGGAAATAGCTGCTGCGTTTGGGAGGCTCGTTCATCAATCTTCGCCTTATTCAAAAAAGAACGTCAAAGACCTAATCAATCGCCGTTGCTTCGCGTTGAAAGATCGCTAGGTACTCTTAGTTTCTGATCTCGTTTTCAGTACAATCGAAACCGGTTCACGCGCCTCCCCGACGGTAATCGGTTCACGATGGATTCCCAGCCATTCATGCCAAATTTCAATTTTGTACGTTCCCGGAGGAACCCGATCAATCTTAAAATAACCGTTCTCATCCGTAAGGGCATAATCAGGATGATCGACCCCAACCACATAGGCGTTCATCCAAGTATGACCGGCATCGCACCGAATTTTGACGACACCGGGTTTCGTGATTCTTTTCGGAACTTTCATACCCGTCACAGGAACAGGTACATTAAAAGCGGTCGTACCGTCCTCATAAACACCGTGGGTATTATGAAGTATCGGATCGCTGCTCGTAATACTCAAGGTCGAACCAACGGGAAGAATTTGAACATGCGGTACAAATTCGCATTTGACTTGATCAAGAAGTCCCTCAAGAGGCGCCGGAGCGCTCTGGCGTTGAACGCCCACAATGGAAACAACGGCATTCGCTACTCCTCCGCGATCTCCCAAGATTAAGGGGCGTACTTCCTTCACATCACCGCAGACAGCTCGATTGCTTTTGGTTTCGTAGGTGATGGAAGTTGGAGGAACGCCCTCAAAAACCACGCGCCCGCTGACAGAAGTTTCGGCAAAAAGAAACGTCGGAAAAAAGAAAAGCACCAGAACCATGACAGATAAGTGGTAACGCATCGCTATTCTCCTTTCGCCTTTTTAATGGTGCGGCGATACTGTTTTGAAACGTCTCGCCAACCACACGATGGCTAAGATATCAGTCACCACAAAGGCGAGCACGTACGGAAGTCCGCCGCCGCCGAATCCATAGCTGTGAAGTCCGGCACCCAAAACAAAATTCACTCCGTACCACGCCATAAGAACGGTCAAAAAACTAACGGCCGACCAAAACGCAACTCCAAACGCATCAAGCCATCCTGCCGTCCGGCTGTGAAGAACCGCTAAATACGCCAACACGGCAATCAACGCCCATGTTTCCTTTGGATCCCAACCCCAAAAGCGGCCCCACGACTCAGCAGCCCAAACGCCTCCCAAAATAGTTCCGCTCGCAAGAAGAATCACGCCGACCTGAAGAGATCGATATAGATATTGCGTCAAATGCTCCACAAGTTCCCTTTTCTTACGGAAGGCCAGACAGTAAAGAAGCGCGTGGGCGATTCCCCAATTCAAGAGGAAGGCGCCGTACCCCAATGTGATCGTTAAGACGTGAATCGTCAGCCAATAGTTGCTTCTCAAAACCGGGGAAAGCGGCGAAATGGAAGAATCGAGAAACGTTGGACAACTTTCCGCAATGATCAACGTCAAGGTTGCGACGCACGCAGCGACGGCGGGCAGAAGGTTCGACCGGAAAAAGATCCAAAACAAAAGCGAGAAAAACGCGGCGCCCCAGGACACCCAAACAATCGATTCGTACATATTGGTAACGGGCGGCCTGCCGGCAATTAACATCCTCAAGACAAACCCAAACGAGTGCACCGCAAATCCAGCAACAAAAAGGGCCAGTGCCACCCACGTGACCTTCTTTTGTCGATTTGGCGCAAGCCAAATGATGATGCTCAAAAGATACAAAATCCACGCCAGTTGAAAGGGGCGAAGTTTTAAATACAAGAATTCCAAATTCATCGCATTTTGATCCAGAAAGATATCGCGCGAAAGCAATACATGTTCAATGCTTTGCGCAAAACGCTCCCCTGCCAGATAGCTTTGGCCGAAATCACCGCCCCTCAAGTGATCGAGCAGTAAACCAAGCGAACTTGCCGTTTGTTCCAACTCAGATTTTGGGTAGAGATTTTGCGCAATCTCAAGTCCTTCCCGGCTCAACAACGCTTCAAGAGGAAGCCAGGAAATTTTCGGATCTCCGGGGTGAGGAATAAATCCCGGCATTCGGCCGTGAGCCGTTTCTTCAAACAGGCGGGCGCGGTGGTACAGCTCGATCTGTTTTTTCTCAAGCTGGCTTATCCTTTTTTCCTGCGATTCTTTGATTTGAGCTTCGTTGACTATTTTCTTAAACTCCAGATCGTTCAAAACCAAAACCGGAGAAATTCGGTTCCGGACCAAATCGCTCTCGAAGTGCTTCCGAAGTCGAAGATGGGTGACCGGAAGAATCGGTTTCGCACTCCAGATTTCGGGTTGGGCAATCCAGCGCCAAACTAATGTGGTTGGATCCTCGCCTTCAAAGGACGTTTTTCCAGTGACAAACAAAACACTTTCTTTGGCAAAGCTCGCAAAAGGTTTGGTGCGTCCCCCGGCTTGGACCGGAATACGGCCCACGGCCTTTTCAAGTGAGTCCGCAGCTTTAGCGGAGGGAATGGCCGCAAGAAGTATCGACCCGGAAATCGCGAGTGCTATGGTCAAACCCCGTCCGAAGCTCGCTCGGCGTGATTTTAATAACCGTTCGCCGTCATCGCGAGCCCCGCAGGGGCGTGGCGATCTTAGAGATTGCTTCGGGCAGTCCATCCGTTGGCTGCCCTCGCAATGACAGGAAGTTGCCGGGCGCATATCATTTTTCATTTGATCTATCATCATCTGCTCCTCAATTTTGGATCGCTTCCCTTCAAGGTTGAAAATGGCTTCATATAAAAAAGGGCTAAAATTCCCAAGACCATGATGATCGCGCCTGTGTACTTGAACGGATTGCCGGGATCGCGTGCCGCCGTAAAGATCGAAATGTCGGGCTGGCCGCTTTCAAGGTGATACGCCGACTGATACAATTTAAACCCCCTGTACTTCAGCGGTTCATTCATTTGGATCAACTGATCGCGTTTTATCCCCTTCATCGGATCCTTAAGCGTAACCAAACTTTTAAAACTTGCCGGGCGGTCGGTTCCGGGGTCTGTGTCCATCATGAAATCTTTAAGCTCCACTTGGAATCCGAGCGGTCTGGTCTTGAGCCCATGCACCACATGATAGTCCGAACCCTTCAAAGGAACATGAACCATTTCCCCCTGCACGAGCCAAATGTTCTTTCGGACATCGAGTGTCTCGAGCTCAAGCTCGATGACGGAAACCGCTTCGCTGTGTCCCGACGTGTTCGGAAGCGGAAGATAAGATTCCTGAAGGGCTGCGTGTTTGAAATACCGGTCCACGGTGAATTTAAAATCCATCCATCCGGTTTCAACCGGTTTGTTTAACTCGACTTTACCGCCCTTCAGTTCACTTCCCCGTTTCACCTGATACTCGGGCAGCGCATTGGGCCGATTGAGAAAGCGGATTTCATTCTTTTCGGCCTCGGGAGAAAACCCGGAAACTTCATAGGCAATGCGCACATGAGCTTCGCTGGGAGCCAAACCGTGCAAGGTCGGAAACTCCGGAAACTTTGCAAACACGGTGTGGCGTTCGGAAAGATTTTCTCCTTCAAGCGTAAGCTGGACCGCGGGATTCAGCCACTCGCTCGAACGATCGACCAGTTCGTTTGCGTTCACGACGGCATCTTTCAGGATGCGGCGAACGCTCACGCGATAGGAAGAATTCTTGATCGAAAATGTTTTGCCTATGCTCTCCGGGCTCAGTGGAATTTCATCGGAACCACCGCTTTCAAAATGAAAGGTGAGGGTTCCCCAAGTGCCGGAGGTCTTCTGTTCTTGAATTTGAATGGGATCTTTCGCGTACCGAACGGCGGCCGGTCCTAACCGAACCGAACTTCGCTCAGGAGATTCCAATAAAAGCCATTCGTCCATCGAAGCCATGGAACCAACGAGTGAAACATGAAGTGCGGGAGAACCGTTCTTGGTTTCGATTACCTTTTCTTCGCGCTTGGCTTTGGGATAATCGCTCACCAGATATAGATTGAGCGGAGTCGCAAAATCCGAGCGGAGTTTTTCTCTGCCCGTCCACGGAAAAATATGCTGCTCGACCGAAAACGTCCATCGTTGATCGGAATCAACCGCAATCACTTGAAGCAGAGATTCGGAAATCGTCATCCGGCCTTCTGTTTCCCCTTCTCGAATCTGGACTTGTCCCTCAATCCCAAATGCCTGAGTCACCAAGGCGCCGACGAGCATCAGAATAATTCCGAGGTGGGTGGTTAAAAAACCGATGTGTTTTTTCTTCCAGGGAATTCGGTCAAACGCAGAAGCGAGTAGGTTGAGCGCGAGCAGCGCCAATAAAACAGCGAGCCATTGGGTCCGATAAATCAGCGCTTGTGCGGCGCGGGCTCCGTGATAAGACTCGATAAACGTGCCGGCACCAAACGCAATTCCAAGAATGACGATCAGGAAGATAGCAAGTTTTAACGAGGCAAAAAATTTAAAGAGGTCGTTGAGCCATTTCACGATTGTACGGGATCCTCAAGAATAGGCGTTGGACAAGCGAACGGTACAATTTTGGTAATGATAGTGGAGCATTATGGAAGTGTCAATGACAGTTGATCAAAGGTACGCGCCTAACGCACGCCGTGGTTGGAGGAAGAGCATCAGTTATATTCGCTTCCGCTCCGTCTTTACGCTTTGTCCTCTACGGCAAGATCCACAGAAATACAAACTTCCGGAACCACAAAAGTGATTCCGGAAGTTTGGCGTCCCCGAGGGGATTTGCACTTGCACTGATGCGCAAGTACTTGCCGTGAGGAACTGGATGTTCCTCTACGGCAGCATCCCCTCTCTGCTGCTCATTTTCTGCCTTCGGCAGCAAATTAGCGTCCCCGAGGGGATTTGAACCCCTGCTAGCAGATCGAAAATCTGCTGTCCTAACCAGGCTAGACGACGGGGACGGAAAAACAATTAAAAGTGAAAAGTTAAAAAATGTAAAAGTCAAAAATTAAAAAGTTGACTCTTGTGCACTTTTGCCGATCGCAAAAGTACTATTCCGTCACTCGCCCGTTCGGCTCGTGTACGGAATTGAGCCCGGATGCCCTCGCGCCCATGCGCGAGGACTTCTCGGGAGGAACTTGTCGTTCCTCTCCGAGGGCGGTCGCCGTACACGATTTCTCTGATCGTGACGGCGTCACACTTTTTCATCGGGAAAAGTGTGAGCCCGGATGGATTCGAACCATCGACACCCGCCTTAAAAGGGCGGTGCTCTACCAGACTGAGCTACGGGCCCGGGAATAAAAAATTCAAAATCCGAGTATCAAAATCCGAAACCGCCGCTTCGGCCTGTCTTGAAAAGTGTGTTTAATTTCAGGAGTTAAAGAATTGGAGTTGACGTCGGATTTTGAATTTGGGACTTGCCAGCGTTATCCTTCTTTAATCTCGCGCTCTTTAGTGGAAAGCGCTTCGTCGACCGACCGGATGAACTTATCCGTAAGATCTTGCACTTTCTTTTGATGCGCTTTGGAGACATCTTCGCCGATGACGCCCGTCCGCTCTAACTTCTTGATGGTATCATTGGCTGCATGGCGAAT
>MHFO01000051.1 GCA_001804225.1 Omnitrophica bacterium RIFCSPLOWO2_01_FULL_50_24
TCTTGGTTTATTCGATGCCATCGAAAAGTATGACGTGACTCAAGGGAATAAGTTTGAAACCTACGGCGTTTCACGTATTCGCGGCGCCATTATGGATGAGTTAAGAAAGTTAGACTGGGCGCCCAGGTTGTTAAGGAAACGCGCCCGAGAAATTGAGCGCAAAACGCGAGAGCTGGAGGACAAATTTGGACGTGTGGCCACAGAAGGGGAATTGGCTAAATCCATGAAGATGAGCGTGGAAGATCTAAATTCGATTTTCAACGAACTCAATTCCACCTCCTTTTTGTCACTCGACGAAGTGTGGCAAAATGACGACGGAAATAAGCCCATTTCGCGGCTGCAGACCGTCGAGGATTCTCTCATCACCAATCAATTCAATTTTGTCCACCAGAACGAGGTCAAGGAATATCTGGCTCAATGCATTGATCAGCTTCCCGAAAAAGAGAAACTGGTCATCGTGCTTTACTATTATGAGAATTTGACTCTGCGCGAGATCGGTGAGGTGTTGAACGTTTCCGAGTCGCGCGTGTGTCAAATTCACACCAAGGTGATGCTGCGCTTAAGAGGTTATCTGACGAAAAAAACGGGAGAAATCACATTAGAAGCTTAACACGTTAAACCGTTATCTTAAGAAATCCGTGCTCACAGCGGATCACCTAAGATTTCGGTTTGGATTCTCACCGGCGTCTTTTGTACAGGACCTGTTCTTAAGAGCGCCCTCTACCGGCAAGCAGGTTTGGCTAGAGGAGCTCAGAGGAATGAAGTTTCTTCTCACCTCAACCTCCGTTCGTAAAGTTCTCTCCAAGCGAGTCGATACCTTAAAGGGAGTGAAAATTTTTTGCGCAAGTCCGTTTTAATAACATAGTTTCATCGTGATCTAGGTATATTGAGAATTCTCTATGTCAGAACAAATTGGATGCGCGCTCCCCAAAAATGAATCGACGTGGACTGGGGGCGTTGTCATGAAAGATGAGGATACTCCGAACCTGAAGGATGAGGTGAGGCGGTTTCAAAGACTCCTGAGAGAAATCCCCGAGCCCAATTGCGGTCGTATCGAAGAATTGAAAGAAAAAATTCGTAATCAAACCCTGCTGACCAAAGAAGCGATTTACGAAGCGGCCGAACGGATCGCGGAAATCTTTTTCAAGAAGGGTTAGAAACGCGCTTCTCAATTTGCCGCGCGCTTGCCCCCGCCATTCAAACCAGAAAAAACGCACACCTCAAGGATTAAGCTGCGCTCTTGAGGTTGGTTCGTTTGACCCACCGCTCGATTTCGGGGTTGCTCATAAAACGCATCCACACTGCTCCGTCGTGCAAATAATTTTCGAGCATGAGCACGATAAGACCTTGATCAATGGCCAGATATTCGTTTGCCCACCAGTTTCGGTCGAGGTTAAAAGACCCTTTAAATCCAAAACGACCGTACAATTGATCTCCGAATTCGTCGTAGAGAGTGCGAATCATACGCATCGACGCTTCGGGCGTGAATACGATGGAGCCGATCGAAGCATGAACGGCAATGGTGCCGTCGTGGTAGGCAGTTCCGGGCTCAGCGCCGTACGCCTTGTAGCCATCCGGTCCGAGGCAGGCTGAAAGGCCCCATCGCTCCTGTTGGTACGACTCAAACTCTGCGGAATGAAGCGCACAAAATTCTTGATTAGCAACAGTCGCTTTTTCGGAGTTCGTCGCGTAGTTGACCTCTCGATCGTTTAAATCTCGGAAATCGATAAAAGCATGGGGAAACTGATACGTAAACAGACTCCCCGTATACGAATAAACGATTTCTGTGCCATTGTACGAATCTTTCCTTCGTTCCCATTCTTCCCAAACTTGTTCCGGGACAGGATGCGTTTCAGATCCTAAAGCCAGAGCTTGAAGGATGAGATGCTCGGAGTAGGTATCCCAATAATAAGGAAGAAACCCTTGATCGGGTTTCCATCCGTGGGCGAACAAAAAAGTGTTGTTCAACATCCACGGCCAGTCAACCTCTTCATATAATTTTCGGGCCCGCGTCTCAATCTCCGTACCTCGAAACGATGCAGCGGCAATTAAGACGCCGGCCATCAGCAAAGCCGTATCGATGGAGGATACTTCAGAACCCCACGCGCGGTTTCCTGTTTTTGGATCCAGAAAGTGATAAAAGAATCCATTTTTTTTGGCTGCTTTGTGTTCGAGCGTATTCAGAGTTCGATCGATTCTCTGATAGGCTTCTCGGTAGGAAAGCCATCCGTTTGTGGAAGCGACAGAAATAGCAGCGAGTGCAAATCCGGTGGCTGCGATGGAAGCGGGCGAACCTGAACGGGATGAATCTAGGGTCAGTCCTGTTTCCGGATCCGAGTAGACGAGGAAATATTGAAAGGAATCCTTCTGAATTTTTTTAAGTAATTCAAGATCCTGAGGTTCAAGCGCAAATGCAGATTGGCTGGTGTACGACAAAAAACAAAGAAGTACAAGTCCTGCAAAAAATTGATGGGCCAAAGGCGTTGCGGTAGTTTTTAACATGCGGGGATTAACCCGATGTTGTGCGAAATCGGTCAAGTTCTTTTTGCAGCGCCTCCGTGGCTTGTGAGGGAGGTATTTCGCGGAGCGCACGTTTCATTCCTCCAACGGATCGATCGAGCGACGCGGCCATTTCGTTAAATCGCGCGGACAAACCTTGAGATTCATCAAACTTTCGAAAACGGATTCGAATAGCAAGGTTACCGTTATGGATTTCGCGAAGGGATTGGTTGACTCTGAACACAGGGCCGGCGACCTTGTGCGTCAAATAGATGCTTCCCCATCCGATCAGAAGGATTAAGAGGATGCCAAGCGCAACGATCCGCCTGTTGGTTTGGGTCATGATGTTACGAATGACTTCGCGGTCCCGCTGGCTCAAAAGTTCCGTTTCTCGAAAGGATCTTAAGGAAACACCTTCTGACTTTGGAGAAGGCCTTCTGACCTCTTCGTATTCATGTAACTGAGCTGCCGTGGTCACGGCGTTTCGGATTTCCGAATCAGAAAAAGCTTTAATCACAGATGCCCAGTTGCCATAATAACTACCAATCATCCCAACCGCCGAGAAAATGGCAAGAAGAAGGATGATATAAAGTAAGTAGCGGAGTTGAAACGGCTTGTGAATCAGGAATTTTTTTCTTTGATTTTTTCTTTTCATGTCTCTAACATTATCGGCCGTACCGGTTTAATTCTAAAATGCGGATAAATCCTTAAAAAATGATATCGCTGCGAAACCCACATCTACCTTACCACGCGGTGCTGTGCTAGAATAGGACATCATCATGTGCGGTATTATCGGTTACATCGGTAAACGGAAAGCAATACCCATTCTCATTCAGGGTCTCGAGCGTTTAGAGTACCGAGGCTACGACTCTGCGGGCGTGGCCTGCCTGCCGATAGCGAAATTTGATAGATCTACCGATGGACAAGAAGGATCTGGTTCTATCCATCCCCGTTTCTGTGTATATAAGGAGCGAGGCAAAATTGCCCAATTGAAGTCGCGCATCAACCACGGTTTTCCGGACGCTCATATAGGGATCGGACATACTCGATGGGCGACGCACGGCGCACCTTCCAAAGTAAATGCGCATCCTCACTTAGGTCCGCGCGGTCAAATTGCCCTCGTTCACAATGGGATTGTTGAAAATTATGACGAGTTAAAATCGGAATTAAAACGAAAAGGGTCCCGGTTTAAATCGGAAACTGATACGGAAGTAGCCGCACATTTGATTGAGTCCTATTATCACGGAGATTTAGCTCAAGCCATGCGGTTAGCAGCAAAACGGATCAAAGGTTTTTTTGCTTTCGTAGCGATTGCTCGCAGTGAACCGGGTCGTATCTGCGCTTTAAAACGGTCCAATCCGCTGGTGGTAGGGATCGGTCGCGGAGAACATTTTATTGCAAGTGATGTTTCCGCCCTCCTTTCCTACACGAAAAATGTGATTTATCTTGAGGACAATGAATTGGTTGAACTTAAATCGGATTCGATTCGCGTAACACGCATCGGGTCTCGAAAGAGATTGAAGAAGAAAGTGTCTCGAGTGGACTGGAGCGTCGAAGAGGCCCAGAAAGGCGGATTCCGACATTTCATGCTGAAAGAAATTTATGAACAGCCGCGCGTACTGGAAGAAATTTTAGAGAAACGCGCCGTTGGAAAGAATACGATTGAATTCGACACCATAAGCGCGAAGATTCAATCTCGTTTGAAACACACGGACAAAATTTATATGGTGAGCTGCGGCACCGCTTATCACGCCGGTTTGGTGGGCGATTATTTATTTGAGGATGAGCAATTGGCGAGAATCCCGGCCGAAGCGCATGTGTCGAGTGAATTTCGCTACTCTGCTCCACTGATAGGTAGGAACGACGCCGCCATTTTTATTACACAATCCGGAGAAACAGCCGACACGCTTGCAGCGCTGCGTCAGGCAAAAAAGAGAGGCGTCCTCACAATTGGAATTGTAAATGTGGTTGGCAGTACGATTGCGCGCGAAGCGGATGCCGTGATTTACACGCACGCCGGACCGGAAATCGGCGTAGCTTCGACAAAGGCGTATCTTGCGCAGCTGATGACGCTCTCTCTTTTGAGCGCGTATCTTGGCGTGCTTCGCGGTCGATTGTCAAAAAGCCAATTGGAAAAATTCGTTCGCGAAGCAAAACAATTGCCGCGCAAAGTGTCGGAAATTCTTCAAAATCAGTCAGCGATCGATCAAGCTGCTAGAGCTCTTTATCGCAAGGGGCACTTTCTTTATCTCGGACGCGGTTATAATTTTCCAAATGCGCTGGAAGGCGCTCTCAAGTTGAAGGAAATCACCTATGCCCACGCGCATGGTTATGCGGCAGGTGAAATGAAACACGGACCGATCGCGTTAATCGATTCCGAACAGCCGGTAGTATGCCTCGCGCCGCGCAAATCTCGGACTTATGACAAGATGCTCTCGAATATCGAGGAAATTCACGCACGTCAAGGAATCATTATTTCGATTGCAACGGAGAATGACCAAATGATCAAAAGGCGGTCACGTTTTATCTTTTGGATTCCCAACACGTTAGAGCAATTTTCACCCATTCTTACCGCCGTTCCTTTACAGCTTTTTGCCTATAAGGTTGCTGTGCTAAACTGCCGGGATGTGGATCAACCTCGCAATCTGGCAAAGTCGGTAACCGTCGAATAATTCTGAGTAGGGGCGGGCCTTGTGCCAGCCCGCAATTGGGCGACCACAAGGGTCGCCCCTACATTACGTATTATTTTTATCTTATTATCGCTTGACACGGGAAGCAGGACTGACTAAAATACGCCCCAGTTTTCTACCATGAAGCACTTGATGTGCAGTATGTGTTCAAGTGCTTCTTCTTTGTCTAAGCTCTAGTTCAATCCATCAGGCCACTTATGAGGATTTGCTCTGGCCTTGTCGGTTCGAATGCAAGGCGAGTGGCGTTGTGTCTTTATCATTATTAATGGATTCATAGATAGCATTTTGTTCTTTCTCAAAAACTTGATTGTGCGAGGATTTCCCCCTTACGGGGGATCCGTCAGATAGTTTGACGGTAACGTCTCCATTTGTCCCTTTTGGGGCAAATTTTTTTTCTGGAGAGTTTGATCCTGGCTCAGAACGAACGCTGGCGGCGTGGGTTAGGCATGCAAGTCGAACGACTCAAAGTTTTGTCGCAAGACAAAATTTTGGGTAGTGGCAAAAGGGTGAGTAACACGTGAGTAATCTACCCAAAGGATTGGGATAACCCGTCGAAAGATGGGCTAATACCGGATAAGACCACGTCCCTCATGGGATGGGGTTAAAGATGGGGACCGTAAGGCCTGTCACCTTTGGATGAGCTCGCGGTCTATCAGCTTGTTGGTGGGGTAATGGCCTACCAAGGCAATGACGGATAGCTGGTCTGAGAGGATGGTCAGCCACATCGGGACTGAGACACTGCCCGGACTCCTACGGGAGGCTGCAGTCGAGAATCTTTCGCAATGGGGGAAACCCTGACGAAGCGACGCCGCGTGCAGGATGAAGGCCTTCGGGTTGTAAACTGCTGTCACTTGGGATGAATGATGTTTGGGCGAATAGCTCAAGCACTTGACAGTACCAAGAGAGGAAGCCACGGCTAACTCTGTGCCAGCAGCCGCGGTAATACAGAGGTGGCTAGCGTTGTTCGGATTCATTGGGTGTAAAGGGTGCGTAGGCGGTTTGGAAAGTCAAATGTGAAATCCTAGAGCTCAACTTTAGAACTGCATTTGAAACTTCCAGACTCGAGGACGAGAGAGGTGAAGGGAATTCCCGGTGTAAGGGTGAAATCTGCAGAGATCGGGAGGAACACCAGCTGCGAAGGCGCTTCACTGGCTCGTATCTGACGCTGAGTGCACGAAGGCGTGGGGAGCAAACGGGATTAGATACCCCGGTAGTCACGCAGTAAACGATGTTCACTAGGTGTTGGCCCCATTTTGGGGTCGGTGCCGCAGCTAACGCATTAAGTGAACCACCTGGGGAGTACAGTCGCAAGGCTGAAACTCAAAGGAATTGACGGGGACCCGCACA
>MHFO01000052.1 GCA_001804225.1 Omnitrophica bacterium RIFCSPLOWO2_01_FULL_50_24
GATTCTCGTCACCGCACGGTTCAACTCGTCGGAATCCATAATTTGTTTAGACTGTGACATCTTGACTCAACCTCCGGGCAAAAAAAGAGCTCGCCTCTTTAAGAAGCGAGCTACAGATACTGTTGATTCTAAGGTCAGAGTCCATCATTTTCCTTTTTTGGTCTCACAGGACCAATTTAAAAGGTAACGCTTTTTGCCGAATCATACGCAAGAAAAACGACAAGTCAAGAAGATTTAAAAAGAACACCTAAAACTCGGGGACAAAAGATTGCATCTCGTCATTTTCTGCTGCCGATTTTAGGGTTCTGCAGATGACATACATATTTAATAAAGAAGACGCGGCAGAACCGAGTTAAGCCGAGTTCTGTATTCTCCGCCGCCGGGTCCTAAAACCCAGAACGGCAAAGAATGATGATCATCTGTCTAGGATTCCGCTCTCACAGAATCTCCCGCGACCAACCCAAGACTTGCCCGTCACACTACTGACGGAAGGGAGCAGGCGGCTCCCTGGCTCGATGATTTTCGAGGCGAGCCATTCATCTTTTATTCGGTCTTTCTCCAAGTGGGGTTTGCCAAGCGTCCGCCGTTGCCTTTGGACCGGTGGTCTTTTACACCGCCGTTTCACCTGATCCTCCGCCATGGTAAGGTTCCTACCTTGTACCATTCACAAAAGTGGCGGAGGATGTCTCTTCTCTGTGGCACTTTCCGTCTTGCCTCCCTTATGGAAAGCAATCCTCCGAATTACGGAGCACCCTGCCTTATGGAGCTCGGACTTTCCTCCTGCGCCGCGATATTCGGCGCAAGCGATCATCTCTCAGTTCCACCGCGTTTCAAAGAACAAGTCTCAGAGATCCTTCGCTTCACTCAGGATGAGGCATCGGAACACCTTAAAAAACTCACCGACGCGCCTCAATCACAACTGAAGACTTCGGCGACCTAAAATCAATCCGACGGCAACAAGAATCACATTGGGTAACCACAACGCGAGCCAAGCCGGTAGATACCCGAACACGGCGACGGTCCGGCCAAAAACAAACAAGATATAATATACCGCTACCACACCCATTGAAACACTAAAACTAATGACCGCTTCGCCGCGGCGCGTAATAATGGCGGCCGGCAAACCAATGAACGCAAATACCAACGGGGCGAAGGAAAAAGAAATTTTCTTGTGAATTTCGGCCTTGATCGCCCGCTCTTCCCGTGGAACCATATGAACCTCGGGGCTGCGTTCTAACTTGTACAACAGTTCATCAATCGACATCTCTTTTGTCTTCTTATCGGTACCCCCTCGTTCTTTTCCAACCCGAATATCTTGAAGCAAGAAACTTTTAAAATTCACCTTGTAAAACACAGAGGGATCTTTCGGATTCACTTCGTCGCTCGTACCTTTGTAGAGTTTCAACGAAAGAGATTTTTCGTCCACCGAGGGAATCATCTCTGCCCATTCCGCAATCATCGTTCGGGTAGGTTCATTTTCTTTGTGTTGAAAAATGGTAACTCCACGTAAACGGTTTCCTTCGACACGGTTGATCCAAAAGGTATAACCATCGAAATCCTTAATGAAACGCCCCGCTTCGAGATAGGCCACAGGCCGTTGAATCACCATTTTCCTGACGATTTGCCGCGACCGATATTCCGACCGCGGCTGTACTTGGTCGATAAGAAAGAGCGAAAATAAACTCAGAACAAAAGCCGAAACGATGACGGGCGTAAACAATTGAAAGAGATGAATGCCGCTCGCTTTGACGGCTAAGATTTCGTTGTTTTGCGCAAAACTGCCAAACACAAGCAAGATACTCGCCAAAACTCCTGTCGGAAGAATGAATCCCAATAACTCCGGAATCATTAAAATAAGCAGCTTAAACACCTCGAAGAGACTGACTCCTTTGTTAATGACCATGTCCGCCATGTCGAAGAGGTTGGCAACGAGGAAAATAAACGTAATGAGTGCAAGGGACATGACAAATGGGAGAACCAATTCGCGAAGGCAATAACGCTTCAAAATAGTCACGTGAGATTCTCCTTCTCACCCGCCCGAATCTGAAAACCGCTGGGGAACATCAAACCGCCCGAAACCACTATTTTAATGGCTTCCTCAATAGACATATTGGTATTGATCACTTGATCTTCGGGTACCAGTTCAAAAAGGCCCGACGTCGGATTCGGTGTGGTGGGAATAAAAACCGCGACAAAAGTCTTTCGTGATTTTGAATCATACACTCGATTGGTGATAAAACCAATCGCCAGCAAACCCGGCCTCGGATATTCCACCAAAACGGCACGCTGAAAACCCAACGTACTTGGATCAGAAATTTTCTCAAGCAGTTGTTTGGTTGCCTGATAGATGTTTTTGACAAGTGGGATTCGGTTCAAAATGGATTCGCCGAATTTGATCAAGGAACGGCCGACCATGTTCCGTGCGATAACACCGATCGCATAGAGAAAGACAAACAAGAGAACAAATCCCAAACCGGGAATTGCGATTCCAAACCATTTCTTGACCCCGGGAGCAAAAAAACTATCAATATGACGAAATGAAAACCTTAAAGCCACATAAGTTAACCACAACGGCACCACCACCAAAATTCCGGCAAGGAGCCGGGCGCGAACGTGTTTCACGAGCTTGATAACCAATGATGAACTAGGTCGTTTCATGTGTCCTTCCTTAAATGGATGGTGGGCCCGCCTGGACTCGAACCAGGAACCAACGGATTATGAGTCCGCTGCTCTAACCGATTGAGCTACAGGCCCTCAAAATTCAATTTGCTTACCTAACGGCCATCCGGTCGCAACTGTTTGTTGCCCAATTTTCATTGACCGCAGTCCCGTTAGGAACAGGCCCTCAAAATTTAATTTGCTTACCTAACGGCCATCCGGTCGCAACTGTTTGTTGCCCAATTTTCATTGACCGCAGTCCCGTTAGGGACAGGCCCTCAAAATTTAATTTGCTCATGTGCGTCATTCGAGAGAAGCGCTTTGCGATAGAAACTTAATTCAATCGAGCAGGCCCACGTTCAATATATGCCGGACATCCAACTCCTCAAGTGCTTCGGAGAACCCGTAAACGAGCCTCCATTTTTCGGAGCGGTACCATATCGCCCTTCTGATCTGCTACTTTGATGCCTTCGCTATAAATTTGGATTGCTTCCTCTTCTTGGTTACGTCTTTCCAACGCGACTCCCAGTAAAAAATAACTGGGGCTGTGCTTCGGATCCACTCGAACGGCCTGTCTCAATGTTTGAATAGCTTCGGAAACGTCGTCGGAATCCAACAGGACCGTCCCCAAAGTAAAGTAACCAAGCACATCCGCAGGATCGAGCCCTATCACCCGTCTATAACGCTCAATCTGATCTTTCAATTGAGTGGCGTGCTCACGCTTTATGTCTTCGGCAGATTTTTCCTTTCCTTTTCGTCCCGTACTTTCTTTTTGACTTTTAAGCTCAGCTTTCCAAGAAAGTCGCCTCGCCTCCGCCTGTTCTTTCTCCGCTTCCAAGATCATCCCTTTCTCGACATAAAAACGAGAAAGATTGGTGTGGGCCATCATATGATCCGGAACACAAACTGCAAGATGTTTCATAACCCCAATGGCATCGTCGATGCGGTCCGCTTTCGAATAGAAAACGCCGAGCGCTTCTAAAACGTCCGGATGATTGGGTTGAACCGATCGAGCTTCTTCTAACTTGAGAATCGCTTCTTCGAGGTGTCCGGCCCGGAAAGAATCAAGAGACTCTTGGTATAGACTCTTCACCCGATCCATAACTAAGGAAGCTAGGATTCGTCCTCAAGCTTTAAGATCTTTTTCCCTTCTCGGCTGATCATGGAAGGATTCCAGGGAGGATTCCAAACCACTTGGACATCAACATCCGCAACTCCTGGGAGTTCCAAAACGCGCGATCGAACCATGTCGGGAATTTCGCGGGCGGAGGGACAACCTTGACTGGTCAATGACATCTTGATTTGGACCGCTTGATCTTTCACTTCTATTTCGTAAATGAGACCGAGATCGTAAACATTGACCGGTATCTCAGGATCAAATACCTTTTGAATGGCTTCAACAACGTTTTCTCGTGTCACCACGATAACACCATTCTAGTCGTTTAATTTAACGTCCAAAAAGTTTTTGAGTTTCCTCGATCGCGTCGGATGTCTCAATTTCCTGAGTGCTTTTGCTTCAATCTGACGGACGCGTTCTCGAGTCACATTAAAAATTTTCCCGACTTCTTCCAGCGTTCTGGAATAGCCGTCACCGATACCGAATCGAAGGCGTAATACTTTCTCTTCCCGTTCCGTAATGGTATCCAGCACGTCGTCCATCTGTTCCTTCAGCATGGAATACGCCGTTGCATTCGCCGGCGATACCGCGGATTTGTCCTCGATAAAATCTCCAAAACTTGTGTCTCCTTCATCCCCCACGGGAGTTTGAAGACTGATCGGTTCTTGAGCAATTTTGAGAATTCCCTTCACTTTATCGACGGGCATCTGCATGACACGCGCCACTTCTTCGGGAGTGGGCTCGCGACCCGATTCTTGAACTAAATGGCGCGACGCTCGAAAAAATTTATTGATCGTCTCAATCATGTGAACAGGAATACGAATCGTCCGCGCTTGGTCCGCAATGGCCCGCGTAATGGCCTGTCGAATCCACCAAGTCGCATAGGTTGAAAACTTGTATCCCCGTTTGTACTCGAATTTATCTACGGCTTTCATCAATCCGATGTTTCCTTCTTGAATGAGATCTAGAAACGTAAGTCCGCGATTCGTGTATTTCTTCGCGATGCTGACTACCAATCTCAAATTTGCCGCGACTAAATCTTTCTTCGCGCTTGCAAGTTCCCGCTCGCGTTTCTGAATCCGTTTCATCTGTTCGTGGACATTGTTTTCAGACGTTCCGAGTTCCTTTAAGATTTGGTGATTCCGCTCAAACATCTCACCGATTCGGCCGCGCACACCTTTTCGTCTAAGCTGATCGATGGTCTTACGGTTGTGTTTCAGCTCCGTTAATTTAGTCCTAAGATTGGCAATGATTTGTTCTACAATGCCGACGCTCAGGTTGAATTGTTGAAGTAAGGGTACTAAATCTGCGTCTTTTCGGGCTGCGCGAAGTTTGTGCGTTAACTTTTTTAACTTCTGCTTCGTCAGAGTGAAATTCGAGCCTTCATCTTCGTCCACGATCGATTCCATGCTAATTTCACTGTCTGCAATCTGCTTAGCCAAAAAGAGCACTTCATGGCGCGCTGCTCTGGTTTCAAAAACGACACTGGCAAGTTTTGCCTCTTCTTCTTCAATGCGCATGGCAAGAGCGATTTCCTGAGCACGCGTGAGTAACGGAATCTGGCCCATTTGACGTAAATAAGTTCGGACGGGATCATCCATTTTGGAGCGTTCATAAGTGGCTTCTTCCGAAACTGAAGATATTTTTGATGCCGGCTCGCTTAATTCATGTTCTTTCTTGCCATCCCCGTTTTCGGTGGGTTCAACACCCTTTTGCAGCGCGCTCGTCGTGATTTCAATGTTTTTCTCTGCAAGTGCGTTCATGACTTCTTCGATTTTTTCCGATGAGGTGACCTCGCTAGGTAAAATGTTATTAATTTGCTCATAGGTTAAATAACCCTGCCGTTTCCCAAGAGATACCAATTTCGAAAGCGCGTCTTGATAAGAAGCGGCGGAGGTTGGCTTCGGTGCCGCAGTTATTGTTGGAGATGAAACGATTTTATCTTTTTTATCCCGTTGCAGTGTTTTTAAAGGCAAATCGCTTTGGTGTGCGGGGGTTTTTGCTGATGATGCCGGTTCGTATCTGCGTCGACCCCATGAACTTGTTTGAGACTTGTTCCGTAGATGGTTTTTTCTGTTCCCGGTGCGGTTTTTTTTCTTAGGCCGTTTTTTCATAGACACGTTCACTTTTTACTTGCGATTCGACTTTAAACAAGTTTCGGTAGGTATGGCAGGTTCTGTCAAGGGACGGCGTGCGCTCCGCTTCGCTGCGCCGACCGCGCAGTGCCGAACCAACCGTTCGGTACCGCTGCTCCAAGCGGCCAACCGCCGCTCGGCCAAGCGGTGACGTTCGACCGAGCGCCCGACCGGCGCTAAACCAAACGTCGCCGCCACTTGCCCGCAGCATGAAACCGCGGGCAAGTACTGCTACGAGTCCCCCTGGCAAGCCCGGGGGACTCTCCGCTGTAGAGATAAAACAGGTAGTCTAACACAAAAAATCTTTTTCTGCTTCAATTTTTAGAAAATTCTATAAAGTACTTTAAATAAAAGGGTTAGGTAATCTTCCCTCCACCGCCCCATCAAGTGGACCGATTACTGTTCTTCACTCAAAAGCGTTTGATAATCCTTCATATATTTAAGGACCAAATTTTCGTCTCCCTGATCCTCGGCTTGCGAAATACGGTTTCGCAGAGCTCTTAATCTTTTTGAATGTTCCTCTTTCTTGAGGGCGCGCAAGCAATCTTGGAAGGCTTGTTCCCGATTTTCGTGAGACAACCATTCTCCGGCCAATAAACTGCTCACCAACGCTTTGAGCTCTTCGTCATTAATTCTATTCAAGACTTTGGAAGTTGAGATCTCTGGCATTTGGTCCACACAAACCATTTGATCCATCAAGCTAAAAATGCGATTCAATTTGCTATCGAGAAACGAAAAATTCGGAAACGCTTCTTTAAGCGCAAGAAGATAGGGAGGGTAATGAAGAAGCAAGCTCAGTAGGACGCGCTCAAGCTGGTTTCCTTTTCGGTCCGCTTGAAGGTTGGACGCTGTCGTCTGAACCGGTACCGCTTCGGACTTTTGAGTGCCCTGTTGTTTCTTTTGAAGCTTGGCGAGTTCAGATCTGAGAGAAGCTTCTTCAACGCCCAGCGTCGCTGCCAGACGCTTGAGGCAACGGTCCACCAACACAAAATTTTTGAGCTTGGACAAGGTATCTAAAAATTCGCTTGTGATTTTAAGCAACCCCATGGAGTCGGATTTATTGAACCGCCTGAGCAGCACCTGAAGTTTAAAATCAAAAATATCCTGACTTTCACGAATCAGCTGCTTCATGGCCTCTTGACCCTTTGCGCGAACAAAATCATCCGGGTCAAAACCCCGGGGCAAACTCAAAACCCTGATGCCCATACCTTCTTCTAGGAAAATGTCGAGACTCCGTAAGGAGGCTTGCTCACCTGCCCTGTCTCCGTCAAACACAACAATGGATTCATCCGCGTACCGCTTTAAAACTCTGACATGGTCTTCTGTTAAAGAGGTACCGAGTGTAGCAACCGTATTTTTAAAACCATTGGCATGCAACCGAATCGCATCCAAATAACCCTCCGTGATGAGAATCTGCCTCACGGCATCAGTTCCCGAAATAGTACGCTTGGCGATGTTCAACGCATATAATTCCCTGCGCTTTTTAAAAATGGGGGTTTCCGGAGAATTCAAATATTTGGGAAGATCATCATTGAGAACACGACCGCCGAAGGCAATGACCTTGCCCTGCGCATTCATAATCGGAAACATGATCCGATTTCGAAAGAGGTCAAATGTGTTTCCTTGAGCAGATTTCGAAATCAGACCCGAACGAAGATATTCGCGCTCGCTAAATTCCTTTTTGATCACGTGCTGAAGGAGTGCTCGCCATTCTTGCGTTGCCAGTCCCAACTGAAACTCCTTGATTTCATCCGGTCCAAAACCGCGCTGGGACAAATAGGCGCGGCCCTGTTTTCCCATTTCGGGGTTCATAAGCTGCGCGTGGTAAAACTCAGTTGCCACTTGGCAAATTTGATAGAGCCGATCGTTCTCGGAGCGCTCTGAACGCACCTGTTTTTCGGATTCAGGCAACGGAATTCTAGCTCGATCTGCCAAGTGTCTGACTGCCTCCGGAAAGTTCATTTGTTCATGCTTCATTAAAAATGAAAATACATCTCCGCCTGCCCCACAGCCGAAGCAATGAAAGATCTGCCGGTCCGGGCTCACGATAAAGGAAGGCGTTTTCTCGTGATGAAAGGGACAGTTGGCCTTAAAGTTTCTTCCGGTTCGCTTGAGCGGAACACAAGCCGAAATCACTTCAACAATATCGCTTGCCTGTTGAATTTGATCGATGATCTGTTCGTGATACGCCATTGAAAACCTATGAACCTTTCGATACGAATGAATTTTCCGCCAAAAAATAACGGAACGGCAGTGTTTTTGCCGTGCTGATCCCAATGCGCTTTGCTACACGAATTTGAATGATAGAATCTTCAGGAAAAACCTTGGACTTTCCTGGATCCAGAACACAAAGAGGCCCTTGAGTCAAGTCAATACCGGAGTGAGCCCTCGTAATGCCAAATGCCTCTGTCAATTTACCAGGTCCGTCGGTAAGCAGATTGACTGAATTCTGCTTACGCCGTTTTTTCATCACACCGATTCCCGTTAAGGGCTCGAGGGCACGAATTAAAACAGCTCCGGGCACTCGTTCGGTTTCGGTCACAATATTAAAACAATGATGAGCTCCGTACGTAAAATAGACATAGCTCATGCCGGGACACCCAAACATAACCCGATTGCGCGGCGTCACACCACGATAAGCGTGGCTTGCGGGATCTTCCGAACCCAGATATGCTTCCGTTTCAACAATCTTCCCGCTTAAAAAAACTTGATGAGACCAGAACGCCAAAATTTTTCCGATCAACTCAAATGCAACTACTTCCGTTTTCCGATCGTAAAACGCGCGGCCTAAGGGTTGGCGAGAGGTTTCCATTTTTCCGGAATCAAGGGTTCGAACGTTTTTTGAACCGTCGGTGTCAATTCGGACAAAAAGGGACCGCTTAACGATTGGTATCGAAGCGTTTGTTGAATCGACGGAATCGAAAACAACAGAAGGAACGACGAAAGCAAACTAAGCACCAAAATAAAATAGACGCTGTTCAGAAGAGCGCCTCCGACGTTGTTCACATGGGTGTTAAATTTAATCGAAGCGATCATCCCGAGCAAACGAAGCACAAACCCAGTTGCTACGAGCGCCCCAACTGCCAAAGCCGCAAACATGATCACCTTGATGAAGGGCAGCGGAAGAGGAATGCGGACATGGGTAAATTCAGAAAAGGCCTGGTGATAAGTCACCGCGATCGTTTGCGCCACCAGCACTTCAATGCATCTGGGTAGAACCTTCTCAAGCCCTTTTTTCAATCCAACCACAATGCCCAAAATAAAAACAACTATGAAAACAAGATCGATCCATCCGAGTTGTCCCCAAAGAAAATGCCAATCCATTTTGATTTGTGACATGATTTTCGAAAGTAGAATCATAGCATCACCATATTAACACAATGAACCAACGAGCTTACGTTCTTTGATGCCCTCAACCCGCACCCGACATATGGGTTCGATTTTAGGACTGCGCGACCAGAAATGCACCTTGATGTAGTTTCCCGTGCGGCCACTCAACCATTCGCCCGAAGTTTCGTTCTCTTCTACGAGAACATCCAACGTTTTCCCGACGAACCGCCTTCGATGCTCGTCTGCCCATTTGCGCTCCAAATCCTGCAAGAGGGCCCGCCGCTTGACGATAAGCTCGCGCGGTACCGAGTCTTGAAAACGGGCGGCTTTCGTTCCCTCCCGGACGCTATACGGAAAAATATGAAGCTTATAAGGTCTGGCGTCTTCAAGCAATTCAACCGTATGACGAAATGCTTCATTTGTTTCTCCCGGAAATCCTACCATCACATCCGCGGTCAAAATAAAATCATCCAACCGTTCGTTTAAATGTTGAATCAGCCGACGGTAAACATTTCTCCGGTATCGTCGATTCATCCGCTTGAGGACTTCATCATCTCCGCTTTGAAGCGGAATATGCAAGTGACGGCACACATGCTGAAATTGAGCCATGGCATCCACTAATTCTTCCGTAACGTCCGTGGGCTCTATGGAACTTAAACGAATCCGCTTTAACCCCGGAATTTGTGATAATGCGCCCAATAACTCCGGCAGCATTTGCCTTTTTTCAAGATCATACCCATAGGCCCCCAACTGAATTCCAGTGAGGACTACTTCCAGATAACCCTGATCGGAAAGACGTTTGGCCTCATCCACGATTTCATGAAACGGCCGCGACCTCGAAGGGCCGCGAGCCAAAACCACTTTGCAAAAGGAACATGCGTGATTACACCCATCTTGAATTTTAATGCAAGCGCGGGTCCGCCCTTCAAAACGCGAAATTGAAAGCGGGGCCAAGCGCCGCTTAGAGGGAGGTTCAAACTGGCGAAAGGACAAAGACGTACAGCTTTCAAACATTTCGAGCAACTCTGACTTTTCCCGATTTAATACGGTTAGAGTCACCCCCTCCATCGCCTCAATGGCTTCCCGATCCCGTTCCACGTAGCAACCCGTCACCACAATCTTGCCTGTCGGGTTGCTGCGGTGAAACTTTCGGATTAAATATCGACTTTCCTTGTCACTCTCACCGGTAACCGTACACGTATTGAGCACAAAGACATCGGCCTGTTTTGAGTCCGGTGTCTCAACATAACCGGAACGTTTGAATTGCTCCCGGATCGCTTGCGTTTCGTACTGGTTTAACCGACATCCCAACGTCGAAAATGTAACTTTACGTTCAACCTTCATAGGAAGCCTTAAAGAAACTCGTTGCGGCGACAAATGCCGTGTCGGTTTTCATGATGCCTGAATGTAAGCGTACAACATGAGCTTTGTTCTGTTTTGCTCCTTTAAGTTCCAAATCGCTAAATCCTCCCTCAGGTCCAATGATGAGAAGTAAACGCCGGGGCTTCAAGACTGATTTTTCATCAGTAGGCCTCGCCACGCGAGAAGACTTTGTCCGTACTATTTCTTGAGCCGGTTGCGCATCTTCTGACGGATGGAATAAATAGACTTGGTCAAATCGGCTAAATTGCTGGCAGAGTTCCACAAATGTCGTCAAAGGCAGTATGGCAGGGGCGTTGGCCACACGCGACTGTTGTAACGTCTGGCGAGCAATCCGGTTCCACCGATCAATAACCTTTTGCTCACGCTCTTTCGAAATTTGAACTACAGTCCGCTCCGTCACCAAAGGAATAAGTTCGAATACGCCAAGTTCTGCTGCTTTCTCAACAATAACATCCATTTTCCGGTGCTGTGGAATGGCCTGCGCACAGGAAATCTGAATCCTCGCATCGCTTCTCTCGCCCGTTCTTCGCTCAAGAAGTGCTGCCTCGCAACGTTGGTTTCCCATAAACCGCTCGAGTCGGCCCACAAATTCGTTTCCGGAACCATCAAAAAAAAGACAAAGAGAGCCTTTTTTCATTCGAAGCACATGTTTGACATAATGAGTTTGGTGTGAATCTAAAAGAATAGTTTTTGCGTGGTCGAAACGATTTCCGGAATCGGAAAGAGAGGAGACGAAGAAACGCTTGAGCGGTTTCATCATAATAAAATTGGAATGGCCTAAATACTGAGGGGCACGGCGTGCCGTGCCCCTGTTATTGGTACGTACCAAACTCTCAAGAAGGTCTTAACTTTTCTGATCAGCTGCTTGACTTTCCCGAACAACTTTGGTCGCCTGTGGACCCTTTTCGCCTTGGACGATTTCAAAACGTACCACATCGCCTTCTGAAAGTGTTTTGTACCCTTCACCTTCAATGACCGAATAGTGAACAAAAATATCTTGTCCGCCTTCCTGTTCGATAAAGCCATATCCTTTTACGTTAGAAAACCATTTCACTTTACCCGTAACCGCCGCCATTTCATCCTCCGCGCACTGACACTTATTTCACTTGATTCTTCAAAACCAAACCCGGTTTGAAGACGACCACTTTTTTTTCGGGAACCTGAACTTCCTGACCCGTTCTGGGGTTCCGCCCCAGCCGGCCTTTTCGAGTCTTGACTTTAAACACACCGAAATTGCGCAACTCAACGGTTTCCCCGCGCTCAAGGCTTTCTAAGATAACGTCGAGCGTGCGTTGCACGATTTTTTTGACGTCAATCTGCGTCAGATTCGTTTCGTTGGATACTTTTGTAACTATATCTTTTTTGGTCATCAGTCTTACCTCCCGACCAGTGAAAAGTGGTTAAGAAGAAAGAATAAGAACGGTAACACTCTCTAAACCATTACCACGCTTCTCTTGCTTCTGGTATGCCCACACAAGCAATTGGCGGGAATTCCGTAAGTCTTTATAGCATAACACCATAGCAAAAAACACTTATCCATGTCAAGCAAATAATTTCATAACGTGTTTTAAACAAAAGGGTTCGATAAACATGGAAAAATGCGAGCACTCCGGATACTGGAAAATCCTTCGGCCAAAAAACAAGGTTTAACACATTATCTTAATCGCTTCAGCGCCTAAAAGGGTCTCAAGCTTTTCGAACAAAGGATCATCAGACTCAACGGAAAACTGGTCCCCAGAATGAAGCACGGTTTTCCTACCATGCGAATCTCGAAAATGAAGATGGACAGGTGTCGCTCCCGGATAACTGGTCAAAATCTCCTTCAACTTTTCCAAGGTGGTTAAGTCCAGACCGGCCGTCAAAAGATCGATTGAAATGACTTTGACCTTCTTTTTCTTGACCTCTTCGAGAGGAATGATTTCCTCGGCAATCACTTTAGGGATATCCTCGCGAACATTGGCTTTCCCGCGGATATAGACACACTTGTCTTTTTGCAGCAAATCGATCGATGATTTAAATACTTCCGGAAACACAACCACCTCACAGCGTCCATCCAAGTCTTCCAATCCGATAAATGCCATCCGGTCTCCGCGTTTAGTCACAATCTCTTTGGTCGAATGGATGATCCCTCCGATCGTAAGCTCGGTTTGATCGCGCAATTCCGAAAGATGGGAAGTCGTCACACTCGCAAAGGTTCGCAAAATCTTTTCAAACTTAGCCAATGGATGAGCGCTCACGTAAAAACCGAGCATTTCCCTTTCATAAGCAAGTAACTCGTGCTCCGGCCATTCTTCGATCTCAAGAACAAGAATCGAGCTGTCCGATAGTGCCGACGTCTCTTCAAGATGATCCAAAAGTGAAAGTTGACCGCGTTCACGATCATGTTGAATTTTAGAACTCAACGTAAGCAAGTGATCAATCATAGAAACCATTTGAGAGCGCTTTAAACCAAATGAATCGAGCGCTCCGCATTTGATCAAGCTTTCCAGCACTTTACGGTTGCATAATCGTAAATCCACTCGTTCAGTAAAATCCTGAAGCGATTTGAACTTTCCTCCTCTTCGGCGGCTTTCCAAAACCGATTCCACCGCGCCCGAACCTACATTTTTTACGGCGCTCAGACCGAAGCGAACCGTATTTCCAACGCATGAGAATTCTGAATCACTTTCATTGACCGATGGGGGATGAATTGGAATATTCAACCGTTTGCATTCTTCAATATAACGAACGATTTTATCGGTATTATCTTTTTCCGAGGTCAGAAGCGCTGCCATAAATTCATTCGGAAAATTCGCTTTCAAATAGGCGGTTTGGTAGGAAATAAACGCATAGGCCGTAGAATGACTTTTATTAAACCCGTAACCGGAAAAATATTCGATTAAGTTCCAAATCCGCTCCGCGATTCTGACGTCAATTTTTTTCTTGTGTGCACCTTCCAAGAAAGATTTTTTCTCGCGTTCCATAATTTCGGGGACTTTTTTTCCGATTGCGCGGCGGAGAGAATCTGCTTTGGCCATGCTAAAACCCGCCAGGTCGGAAACAATGTGCATAACCTGCTCCTGATAAAGAATGATACCGTACGTTTCCTTCAGAATGGGTTCGAGCGCAGGGTGATCGTATTGACTTAGTGAAGCATCGTGCATGCGTCTAATAAAGTCGTCCACCATTCCGCTGCCGAGCGGTCCCGGTCGGAATAACGCCAAAAGAGCAACCAGATCGCCAAATCGTGTTGGCTTCATTTTCTTCAAAAGATCCCGCATCCCCGCACTTTCCAATTGAAACACGCCCATAGACTCTGCTGTTCCCAACATGTGATAGGTGGGTTCATCATCAAGGGGAATCCGATCGATTTGAATGTCGACGCCGCGCTGCCGCTTGATCAACTTGCATGCTTTATCAATGACCGTAAGTGTTCTTAAACCCAGAAAATCCATTTTGAGCAAACCGATTTTCTCAACCGCCGTCATATCATATTGAGTGGTAATCTGGCCGTTCGTTTTAAACAACGGGCACCGTTCAAAAAGAGGCCCGTCCGAGATGACAATACCGGCAGCATGCGTAGACGCATGACGCGAAAGCCCTTCCAACGCTTTGGACGTTTCAATCAATTGAGATACACGTTCATCAGACTTGGCCAAATCCCTCAACCGAGGTTCCGTCTTGAGTGCACGATCAATGGTTATCTCCAACTCGTTTGGAACTAATTTCGCCAACTTATCCACCTCTTGGTAACTCATCCCCATCACTCGGCCAACATCACGGATGACAGCACGCGCCGCCATGGTTCCAAAGGTAACGATGTGAGCAACGCTTTCCTCTCCGTATTTTTTTCGAACGTATTCAATCACTTCATCGCGCCGTTCGAAACAAAAGTCGATATCGATATCAGGCATGGAAACACGTTCCGGATTGAGGAACCGTTCAAAGATCAAACCGAATCGGATCGGGTCCAAACTGGTGATTCCAAGCGCATAGGCCACTAGACTGCCCGCTGCGGAACCCCGGCCGGGCCCTACCGGAATTTGTCGTTCTCTCGCATAACGAACAAAATCCCAAACCACTAGAAAATAACCGGAGAAACCCATTTTTCGAATGACGTGAAGTTCGTGTCGAAGCCGTTCCTCGTACTCCCTGGGAATCGTTCCGCCCCATTTAGACGTCAAGAACTCAAAGCAAATTTCTTCAAGATAATCTTCCTGTTTTTTTTCTCCGGGAGGCGTAAACATAGGAAGATACGTTTTTGTTAGATCGAGCTCGACAGTACATCGTTCTGCTATTTCAATCGTGTTGCGGAGGGCATCGGGAAAATCTTTAAAAAGCTCCTGCATTTCTTTCGTAGACTTAAGATAGAATTGATCTCCGTAATAACGCATTCGATCTTCGTCGGATACCAGCGAACCTGTGCCGATACAAATGAGAGCATCGTGATAAGCAGCGTCCGCTTGATGGATGTAATGGCAGTCATTGGTCGCAACAAGTTTCACGCCGAATTCTTTTGCCAAAGCAGGATAATGCTCAAATAATTTTCGCTGCGCATCAATGCCGTGATTCGCAAGTTCCAAATAGAAATCGTCTTTGCCAAAAAGATCAACGTATTCTGCCAGGGCTTTCTTCGCTTGGTCCAACTGATCGTTCCACGTGTAATAAGGAACCTCACCTTTCAAACAACCGGATAATGCAATAAGTCCTTCGCGGTGTTTGCTCAACAGCTCTTTATCAATACGGGGCCGATAGTAAAAACCTTCAAGATAACTGGCGGTCGTTAGCTTTAATAGATTCCGATATCCCTCTTCGTTCTTACACAGAAGTGTAATATGATGGGATGCTTCTTTAATTCCGTGGGCCGACTTATCCAGTCGAGATTTTGGAGCAATGTAAGCTTCCATCCCAATAATCGGTTTGATTCCCTGTTTCATCGCTTCTTCATAAAAAGCGATCGCCGCAAATAAATTTCCATGATCCGTAACCGCCAACGCGGGAAAACGGAGTTCGACCGCCCGTTTGATCAACTGGGGTATCTTGGACGCCGCGTCCAAAAGTGAAAACTGCGAATGATTGTGGAGGTGAACGAAATCGCTGTGTGCCATTTTATTCCCACTCAATGGTCGCTGGAGGTTTGGAACTGATATCGAAGCATACTCGATTGATGCCGCTCACTTCATTAATGATCCGATTCGATATCGCCGTCAGAACTGTATCCGGAAGCCGTGCCCAATCCGCAGTCATACCGTCTTCCGATGTCACGGCTCGGACCACTGCCACGTGCTCGTACGTCCGCTCATCCCCCATAACACCGACACTTTTTACCGGAAGTAAAACAGCAAAGGTTTGCCACAACTTATGATACAAACCCGCCCTTTTAATTTCATCGATGACGATCCAATCCGCTTCCCGCAGCAGGTCGCAACGCCCTTGAGTCACCACGCCCAGAATCCGTACCGCAAGCCCCGGACCCGGAAAAGGTTGACGATGGATTAACTCCTTCGGCAATCCAAGCACTCGACCGACACGACGAACTTCATCTTTAAACAACGCCCGGAGCGGTTCGATCAGTTTGAGCCGCATTTTTTTTGGAAGACCACCTACATTATGGTGCGACTTGATCGTAGAGCTGGGTCCTCCGTGAAATGAAACAGACTCGATAACATCCGGATACAACGTCCCTTGTCCAAGAAAAGAAACACGACCGATTTTCTTTGCTTCACGTTCAAATACCTTGATGAACGTTCGGCCGATTATTTTTCGTTTTCGTTCCGGGTCTTCGACTCCTCTAAGAGCTTTCAGAAATTCTCTGGAAGCATCGCATATTCTCAGATTCATCCTGAAATGACCTCGGAACGTATCTCGGACTCTTCTTCTTTCTCCCAAACGGAGAAGCCCGTTATCAACAAAAATACAGTGGAGCCGGCGACCTACGGCACGATGAAGCAGCGTTGCCGCAACGGACGAATCTACTCCTCCGGAAAGACCCAAAACGACGTGCTCGTCACCGATTTGTTCCTTTAATGAACGAACGGTTTCGCGGATAAACGACTGCGGTGTCCAATCGCCGCGAAGCCGGCAGATTCGAAACAGAAAATTATGGAAGATCTTATGTCCCAGCGGTGTATGGGTTACCTCGGGATGAAACTGAACTCCATACAACCGGCGGCTTCGGTCCCTGAAACCGGCAATAGATGAAGTCCGCGTATGGGCGATCCGCTCAAATCCGCTGGGAAGACGATATACCTGATCACCATGGCTCATCCAACACTTCATTTCTTTGGGAAGCCCATGAAACAAATCATCGCGAACATCCGCGTTGAGACGTACGAAGCCATACTCACGACGTTTGATTTTCTTGACTCTTCCATGAAACAAATGCGCGGTGACTTGCAGCCCATAACAAATACCTAATACGGGAACTCCGAGAGCATAAATGCGTTCATCGGGAAGGGGAGCTTTCTTTTGATACACGTTCGCCGGAGAGCCGGAAAGAATGATTCCTTTGGGATTGAGGGCCTGAATCGCGCGGATGGGAATGTTAAAGGGACGAACCACAGAAAAAACATTTTGTTCTCGAACTCGTCGCGCAATCAATTGTGTATATTGCGAGCCGAAGTCGAGTACCAAAATCGTTTCCGTGGACATTTTTTGATCAATTGCCCCACATCACTATCGTGAAGCTTCCGTCACGTGTACTCCCCATAGGGCGAGAGGAATGCAAACTGTCTCTGGTTCAGATGAGAATCAACCAACCCCTGCACACAGAAAGTTACTTCATCATGCCAACATGCTGCGCGGCCTGAAACAGTTTCCCTTCTGTTCGAATCGCAGGAGCAATAATAATTTCTGTTTTCTGGAACTCTTTAATCGTTTTTGCCCCTACATTGCCCATGCAGGTTCGAACCGCACCCACTAGGTTCTGAGTTCCATCATCAAGACGAGCCGGCCCAAAAAGAATTTCCCCTAGCGAACCCGTGGTTCCTACGTGAATCCTTGTCCCTCTGGGCAAATTGGCATGGGGTGTTGCCATGCCCCAGTGGAAACCGCGACCGGGCGCCTCCTTGGCCCTTGCAAATGCCGAACCGATCATGACTGCATCGGCTCCGCAGGCAAATGCCTTACAGACGTCGCCTCCGGTGGACATCCCGCCGTCTGCAATGATCGGAACATAGCGCTTTGATTTCTTGAAATAAGCTTCCCGTGCAGCCATGGAATCGCAAATAGAGGTCACCTGAGGAACGCCCAGTCCAAGAACGCCTCGAGTCGTGCAGGCCGAACCGGGTCCAATCCCGATGAGGAGACCGTGAGCACCGATTCCCATAAGTTCAATCGCAACATCATAGGTGACCGAGTTCCCAATAATGACGGGAACGTTCATCCTTTTGCAAATGCCCTCCAGATCCACGGCTTTATAAGTCTTAGCGAGATGCCGGACGGTCGTAACCGTAGACTGGATGACAAAAATATCACACCCTGCTTCCTGGGCAATCGCTCCGAACCTCTCGGCGTGTTGTGGAATAGTGCTGACAACCGCGGGAACTCCGCCTTGTTTAATTTGTTGGACTCGTTTTGAAACAAGATCTTCTTTGATCGGTTGGGTATAAAGTTTCTGAACCAATTCTGTAGCTTGAACGGAGCTCACCCTTGAAATATCTTCCAGAATAGAGGAATAGTCTTCATAACGTGTATAAAGACCTTCCAGATTGAGGACTGCAATACCGCCGAGTTTCCCCATCTTAATGGCAAAATGAGGATCAACCACTCCGTCCATGGCAGAAGCCAAAAATGGGATCGGAAATAGAGTTCCGTCAATCGTAAAGCCAATGTCGACTTCCTCGGGATTGACCGTTACAGTCCCGGGGACCAACGCAATTTCGTCAAAACCATAAGCTCGTCTGGCCTTGCGACCGATACCAATCCACTCACCCATGATAAAGTGATCCCTTTGGTTTAACGTTCAATGCCATAGTTTTAACGTGGAAAACAAGGAAGGTGAAACAGCAGCCACTACGGATTACCATTCGCTTTTTTATCTAATTATGACGAAAAAGTCAAACGAAAATTGTTCGAGGATTTAGGCCACATCCTTACCATGTTGTTTCTGAAAATGTTTGAGCTTTTTATTCTCGCCCATAATGAAGAAAACGTCATCGGGCCTCACCACGTAATCACCGTAAGGAAGTGGGTGGGGTTTCTCGGAAAGCGGATTATTCACTGCGATAATTTGTACGTCGTATTTACTTCTAAGCGCCAATTCTTTTAACGTCTTCGAATAAAACACTTTGGGGGCTTCGAATTCAATAATGCTGTAATCCCCGCTCAACTCGATTAAATCCAGAACATTGGGAGTGATCAGATTGGACGCAAGTCTAAGTGCTTGATCCTGTTCCGGTACAATAATTTCATTAGCTCCGACGGAACGAAGTAATTTGCCATGGTCCTGGCTGTTCGCTTTAGCCAAAATGCGTTTGGCTCCGAGTTCTTTCAAATAAAGAACGACCAAAACGCTCGCTTCCAAATGATCACCGATGGCCACGACCACTGCATCGGCTCTGTGTACTCCGAGCTCTTCTAAAGTTTGCTTGTCCACGGCTTCCGCAACTACAGCTTGAGTCACCAAGTCTTTTAGGTCTTGGATTTTCTCGCGGTCGCGGTCGATCACGGTTACGGAACAATCGCTCGTACCGAGCGCCCGCGCCAACGTCTCACCAAAATTTCCTAACCCAATAATCACGAATTGCTTCATCGAAGTGCTCCTTGAATATAGGTGATAGTATACCCTGTCTTCATCGAAAAAACGAAAAATTAACCAATGGCTACTTCTTCTTCGGCAAACCGAAACTCGGCAGAACGCTCCTTTTCACGCCGAAACGTCATTAAGAGCAAAAGAGTCAATGGCCCGATTCGGCCCACAAACATCATCAATATAATCACTACTTTGCCTCCGAGACTTAATATCGGAGTGGCCCCTATAGATAACCCAACGGTTCCGAAAGCAGATACGGTCTCAAAAAAAAGCTCGAGGAAACTGTCTCGAGTCATCATGCGGTGAGAAAGCCCTGCGCTTTCGGTAATTTGCAACATGATTACGGCAGCGCTGATGATCAACACAGAAATGACTAAAAGCGTAATGGTATTCAAAATGTTGGACGGTGCCACTGTTCTTCCAAAAACATCGGTGTGACTTTTTTTCTTGAGTTGGCTCTTGATCAGAAGAAAGAAAACCGCCAAGGTAGTGACCTTGACCCCGCCCGCGGCAGAACCCGGAGCTCCTCCCACAAACATCAGCATGATGAACGCAAATGCGGTCCCGTTGGTTACGCTGGAGAAATCGACGGTCGAAAATCCTGCCGTTCTCGCCGAGATAGAATGAAACAACGAAATCAAAATGGCGTTCGGAACGCTTTGGTCTTTCAGCACATTACTATTTTCCAAAACAAAAAAAGATGCCGTCCCGATGACGATCAAAATAAACGATGTCACTAAAACCAATTTGGAGTGGATGCTCAGTCTAAACCGTGATCGAGTTACGAAAGACCGGAACTTCCGGTACAATTCAACATAAACGATGAACCCAAGACCGCCGCAGACAATGAGGCCCATGAAAATAAGATTCACCCCAACATGGGTTCGAAATCCGCCCAAACCGTCGGCTGCAATACTGAAACCCGCGTTGCAAAAAGCAGAAACGCTGTGAAAGATCGAAGAATAAACCGCGTCTCCAAAGGGGAGTTGCTCCGCAAAAAAAGGAATAAACAACACGGCTCCGATCGCTTGAATCACAAAAGCCGACAAAAAAACCGCTGCGACCAAGGGCCAGAAATTTTTCGCTTTTAAGCCTGCGATGGTATCCAAAAAAAACTTCTGCTCTAGAAAAGAAATGCGATGAAACAAAAGAAGCGCAAAAAATGTAGAAAAGGTCATCAGGCCGATTCCGCCGATCTCAATCAAAGTCAAGATCACCAGTTGCCCAAAAAGAGTAAAGGTACTTCCGGTCGGAAGAACAGCGAGTCCGGTCACACACAGGGCGGATGTTGCCGTAAAAAGCGCATCGATAGGCGCGATGGACTTGGAAACGGTCGCGATGGGCAATCCCAATAGGATGGATCCGATTAAGATGACCGCCAAGTAACCTGCGAGCAGGATCTTAGCTGGATGATCACCCAGTTTTAATTTCATATGGCTGGCTATGATACAGCCGGAATCCGTCGGCTTCAAGAAGAAGTAAGGGCGACCTTTGGGGTCGCCCTTCGTCAATCAAATTTACTTTTTGGTGCAACAAAATTATCCGTAAACCGCCAAAATTTCGCTTTCCTTTAACACTTTGTGTTTCTTGCCGTCGATCAAAATATCATCTCCGACATATTTTCCAAAGATGACTCGATCGCCAACATTAAGTTCGATCGGCTGGCGTTTTCCAGACTCAAGCACTTTACCACCGCCGACCGAAATGACTTTTCCTTCCGTTTTCTCTTCCTTCGCGGTATCTGGAAGAATAATGCCGCCTTTTGTTTTTTCCTCGGCCTCTAATACTTCGACAAGCACTTTGTCGCTTAATGGTTTCACCTTCATGTGTCTGACCTCCGCGTTTAATGATTTCAAGTGATTAGTACATCCCACCCATTCCGCCGCCTGGCATTCCACCCGGCATTCCTGCACCTGCTTTTTCTTCCTCAGGAATTTCGGTCACGAGTGCTTCGGTGGTCAGTAAAAGTCCTGCGATACTCGCCGCATTTTCGAGAGCGGTTCGGGTGACCTTCTTCGGATCAATGATTCCCTTGGCAAGCATGTCTACCATTTCACTTGTGGAAGCATCGTAACCCGTGTTCCCCTTTTCGCTTAACACTTTCTGGACAATGACGGAACCCTCATCACCCGCATTTTCCGCCAATTGGCGAAGAGGCTCCTCAACCGCACGATAAACAATTTGAGAACCAATTTTCTCATCACCGGAAAGGTCAAGACGATTGATAGCCCCGCGGGCTCTTAACAAAGCAACGCCCCCGCCGGCAACAATGCCTTCCTCCACGGCAGCGCGAGTCGCATGAAGTGCATCTTCAACGCGTGCCTTTTTCTCTTTCATTTCCGTTTCGGTTGCGGCACCTACATTCACGACAGCAACTCCGCCCGCTAATTTTGCAAGACGTTCCTGGAGTTTTTCCCGATCATAATCGGAATCGGTCTCGTCAATTTGACGTTTGATCTGGCTAATTCGGCCATTGATGTCGGCAGTTTTTCCGGCACCTTCGATAAGTGTCGTATTTTCTTTATCGACAGTCACACGTTTCGCCCGGCCCAAATCCTTAACGGTTACGTTTTCAAGCTTAATGCCCAAATCTTCGGTAATGGCCTTGCCTCCGGTTAAGGTCGCAATATCTTCAAGCATTGCCTTGCGGCGATCTCCGTAGCCGGGAGCTTTTACCGCGCATGCGGACAAAGTCCCGCGAATTTTGTTCACCACTAATGTGGCAAGCGCTTCACCCTCAACCTCTTCGGCAATGATGAGGAGCGGTTTCCCCGACTTTGCGATTGATTCAAGAAGAGGAAGAAGATCCTTCATAGCTGAAATCTTCTTTTCATGAATTAAAATGTAAGGATCCTCAAGCATCACTTCCATTCGTTCCGTGTCGGTCACAAAGTACGGTGAAAGATATCCCTGATCAAACTGCATTCCCTCAACAATATCAAGTGTCGTTTGAACTGTTTTGGATTCCTCAACCGTAATGACACCGTCCTTACCGACTTTATCCATTGCTTCTGCGAGTTGATCGCCGATCGTAAAATCAGAATTAGCGGCAATGGTAGCCACTTGTGCGATCTCTTTCTTGTCTTTCACTGACTTGGCGAGTTTCGAAAGCTCACCGACCACCGCTTCCACCGCTTTGTCGATTCCGCGCTTCAGACTCATTGGATTCGCACCCGCAGTCACGTTCTTAAGACCCTCACGATAGATCGCCTGCGCCAAAATGGTAGCGGTCGTCGTACCGTCTCCGGCTGCATCCGAAGTTTTTGAAGCGACTTCTTTCACCATCTGAGCACCCATGTTTTCATAAGGTTCCTTCAGATCGATTTCCTTCGCAACGGTAACACCATCCTTCGTAATCGTCGGGGAACCAAACTTCTTATCAATCACAACGTTTCTGCCCTTTGGGCCCAAGGTCACTTTTACAGCGTTTGCAAGT
>MHFO01000053.1 GCA_001804225.1 Omnitrophica bacterium RIFCSPLOWO2_01_FULL_50_24
TTCACGCCGGATTTTCGAGCAAGGTCAGATGCCTTCCATCCCATTTCTTTTCGACGTGCCCGGATAACACGTCCCGGTAACACAAGAACGTTCGCCGCGTGTTTTCCATTATCCGTCATTTGGCGTTTATGTCGTCTCATGGTGTGTCGTCTTCTAATTTTTGTTTTCTAAAGCCGAACCGTTTCGATTATTTTTCGACAACGTTATTTTACGTCCTCGCTTCTTTTGATACTACCTTCAGACCTCACACACTCTCAGAAAATCCAGTCTGACTAGATTAATCTATTCAAACTATACACTTTAGGCCGCATTCTAACAAATAAGCGTTGTAAGTTATTGTGAATAAAAGGGTTATAGAACGTGGCGAAACGGGAATAAATAACAGACGGAAGAAACTAAATGTTCAGAATTCTCTTTATTTCAGACGGGAGACTTTTGAGAGGAACGCACATTTTTTCGTCTTTTGCCCTCATTTTTATTTCGACTTCTTGCCGCTCGAGATTCCGAGAACCGACGATCAATTGGACTGGACACCCAATAAGGTCGGCATCATTAAATTTAACGCCTGCACGTTCATCGCGATCGTCATACAAACAATCCACTCCCAAGTCGCTTAATTCCTGATATATCCGATCGGCGGCTTCCCGTGTGGGGCCATCTCCATGATTTACGGTGATGATATGAACACTGAAGGGATGAACAGAAATGGGCCAACAAATCCCGCGCTCATCGTGACACTGCTCCACAATAGCTGCAACGATCCGGTTCACTCCCAAGCCATAACACCCCATAAGCAACGGACGGTCCTTTCCGTCGGCCGTCCGAAAAATGGCTTTCAAAGGTTCTGAATAACGTGTTCCTAATTTAAACACGTGCCCTACTTCCATGGTGGTCACCAAGGAAAGTGTGCCGGAACACTTGCTGCACAAATCCCCTTCTTCCACGTATCGAAGATCGGCAACGAGGTCGGCTTTGAAATCCCTATGGATATTGACGTGACGGAGATGTTTATCTTTTTGATTTGCACCGGCTACAAAATCAGCCGTACGTACGACATCTTCGTCGACAATAATCCTCACCTTGTCTAATCCGACAGGGCCGGTAAACCCGAGGGGCGCGCCGCTTACGTTTTCGATTTCTTCCGGCCGGGCAAGTCTTAATGTTTTGGCACCCGCCAGTCTCTTGAGCTTTCCCTCATTGACTTCGTGATCACCCCGCACACAAGCCGCGAGCGGCTTTTCATCTGCAACATAAAGAATGGTTTTCACAAGTTGGGTTCGTTTCAACTTAAACCGAGCGGTGAGTTCCTCTACCGTTTTCAAGTTCGGCGTGTCGAACACTTCCATTTTGTTCGGCGACGCTTTCGGTTTTACCCCAGAAAGGGCGCGGGCTGCAATATCGCGGCTCGCAACATAACCGCACGGTTTCGACGTACAGGCAGCAATCCGATCCTCTCCATATTTTGACCGCACCATAAATTCATGGGAGGTATTTCCGCCCATGACGCCGGGATCTGCCGCTACAACGTCGATGGCGAGGTGCAACCGCTTAAAAATACGTTCGTATGCTTCGTACATGGTTCGGTAACTTTTTTCAAGCCCTGGTTCGTCGGCATCGAAACTATAGGCATCCTTCATCACAAACTCTTTGGTTCGGATGATTCCAAACCGAGGGCGCAATTCATCCCTAAATTTGGTTTGAATTTGATACAAGGTTTTGGGAAGGAGATGATAACTTTTGAGATAAGCGCCCGCGATTTCAGTGATCACTTCTTCGTGAGTAGGACCCAGAACAAATTCCTGCCCCGTTCGGTTCCGAAACGCAATTTTATCGCTCCCCAAGGTTTCGTACCGACCGGTCTCGCGCCAAAGATCCGCAGGCTGCAAGGCCGGCAGCAAGAGCTCAACGGCTCCGGTTCGATTCATTTCCTCCCGGATAATCTGGGTTACTTTTTGAAGTACGCGGAATCCTAAAGGAAGATAGGAATAAATTCCAGAAGCCAACTGCCGAATCATGCCGGCCTTAAGCATCAATTGATGACTCGCCGCTTCCGCTTCCTTCGCAACGTCCCGCAAGGTCGGAATAAGTGTTTGCGTCCAGCGCATCAAAAACCTCTTATAAAAAAAGGAATATCTTTATTTTGTCGATGACGCCGATTCTGACCAGATCATTAAAAACGACTACGGCCATCAGCAGCATTAAGAAACAAAAACCAACCTGAGTCACTCGCTCTTGAGTCCGAGTGCTCAACGGTTTTTTTCGAATCACCTCAATTGCCAAAAAAAAGAGATGACCGCCATCCAGCGCGGGAATGGGCAGCGCATTAATGACGCCGAGCGAAACGCTTAAGAGCGCGGTAAATTCAAGCACCGCGGCGAATCCCATTTGGGCTGCTCTGCCGGCAATCGAAACGATGCCGATGGGACCGATGAGCGTCTTCGGAGATAACTCACCCGTTACGAGCCGGCCGAGAGCTTGAAGCGTCAGAGTGCTTAACTGCCACTCCAGTTGAGCCGCTTTCACGACGGCAACTCTCAACGGATATTTCTCAACGATATAGTTCTCGGCCCACGTGATGCCGATACGGGGAACCCGCGTCAATTGACCAAATAAATCACGGCCTTCCTCAAACTGAGGTATCACCTGTATTTCTAAATTCTCATCGCCCCGTTTGACCGTAAAATTTAAAGGTGCCCCGCCGCTGGTTAAAATTTTCATCGTTAAATCCTGCCAACTGGAAACGGGCTTGTGGTTGACAGACGTCACTTCATCACCTATCCGGAGAGCGCTCGTTTCGGCCGGAAGTCCGCTGACAAAACCGCCGATTTGAGGTGCAAGAACCGGTCGTCCAAAACACATCATGGCAACAAACAGAACGTACGCGAGCGTAAAATTCATGGTAACGCCCGCAATTAAAATCACAAATCGACGCTGCGGAGTTGCCGCTAAGAAATCCGTCGGGTCCAAGATACCGCCTCGAGCTTCCACCTCCTCTAGACTTTCCCCTTTGGGCTTGACATACCCGCCGAACGGAATCAAAGAAATGGAATAACGGGTCTCGTGCCGTTTCCATCCCAAAAGTTCGGGCCCGAAACCAATCGAAAATTTTTCAACTCCCACTCCCGCATAACGACACGCCAAAAAATGACCTAACTCGTGAACAAAAATGAGAACACCCAAGATCGCCGCTGTAGGAATCAGGTGAACCAGAAACTCAAGCATAGACTTCCGACTCCTCGCGCGCCCAACGATCTGCTTCTAAGATTTGATTGAGAGTCGGCTGGTCTTGTCTTCGATGACGCCGCATGACTTTTTCAATCGTCTTCGGAATTTCGGTAAAGTTCATAGACCCTCGCAAAAACCGTTCAACGGCAACTTCGTTCGCCGCATTGAGAACGGCGGGCATGGTTCCGCCCGCTTCCGCAGCTTCATAGCCCAACGCCAGACACGGAAATTTCTTCACCTCCGGCTTGAAGAAGTGAAAATTCTCAACTTGGACCAGATTCAGGGAAGGAAGTGTATTTGTCAATCGCTTTGGATAACTTAACGCATATTGGATCGGAACCCTCATGTCGGTCACTCCCAGTTGAGCAAGCTGCGACCCGTCGACAAACTCAATTAATGCATGCACCACGGCTTCCGGATGAATAAGCACTTCGATTTGGCAACAGGATACTTCAAACAGATTTTTCGCTTCGATAACCTCGAGCCCTTTATTCATCAACGTAGACGAGTCAACGGTGATCTTCGGGCCCATTTTCCAACGGGGATGATGCAATGCTTGTTCGGGACGGATCCGCCTAAAATCTATTTTCTTCCTGAAAAATGGGCCGCCGGAAGACGTCAGAATTAATTTCTTGATCGATTCCTTTTCGCGTCCCTCAAGACATTGCCACAAGCCGGAATGTTCGCTGTCGATGGGTAAAATCGGCGAGTGGAACCGCTTGGCTTCGCGAGACAACAATTCCCCTGCCATCACCAACGGCTCTTTGTTGGCAATGGCTACCGATTTTCGGGCACGGATCGCAGATAAAATGGGCTTTAAACCGGCAGTACCAACCAAGGCAAAGATAATTTGTTGAGCGGACGCAAGCGTGCTGACCGCCGTCAAACCGTCTTCGCCCGTGACGACTTTAATCCGAAGGGGTTTTAATTTTTGCTCAAGCCACGCTGCTTCGGTGGGATCAAAAAGACAAACCATGTGAGGTCGAAATTGCTTAGCTTGTTCGGCCAGCAGCTTCGCGTTTCGCCTCGCGGCAAGTGCAACGACCTTCAACTCTTTCGAATGCGCGCGCACCACGCGAAGGGTATTCATCCCAATTGACCCCGTTGAACCAATAACGCTGATGTGTTTCACCAGATCACCCTTAGATGACCGACAAATAATAATAAACGATCGGGAATGTCAGCAGCAAACTGTCCACCACATCCAGAACCCCGCCCAATCCGGGAATATGACCGGAATCTTTGACGTTCGCGTCCCGTTTCAGAAGACTCTCCGCCAAATCACCCAATTGACCCATCACGCCGAGCGCCGAGCCCAAAATAACGAGGTGGAACATGGGGACATGAATCAAATACAGTTTTGACGCGAGCGAAAGTACAAACGTAACGGCAAATCCGCCCAATGCGCCTTCGACAGATTTATTGGGGCTGATGTGCTCAACGAGCCGATTGCTCCCAAATTGTTTCCCCACAAAATAAGCTCCCGCATCCCCGCCTTTTACCACCAGCAAGGTGTAAAACACCCAGCACGCTCCGTTGTCAAGAACTCGGATCTTGGTAATGAACGAAAGAAACCAACCCACATAAATCAGCCCAAACAAGGTGAGAGCCGTACTCACAATGGCATGTTCTTTTAAGTGCCGATGAAAATTAAAAACGAACAAACACAGAACGGCGATCGTTAAAACAATGACTTCTCCGGGCAAATAGAACGGAATCGGAAGCAGTGCGCCGAAGGTGAGCCCCAAATAACGGTTGATAAAAAATCCCTTGCTTTCGGCAAGAGAAAAATACTCATTCAAGCCCAATAAAACGAACGCTTCCACCACGAGCAAAAAAAACCACTGCGGGGCAAGAAAGATTGCATAAAGGGTGACGGCGACGAGGACGGCGGACCACGTCAGACGTTTCCAAAGCTGTGACTGTTCAATCATATCTGATCTCTTTAGTTTTCGAGTTTAGTTTTTAAGCACGAGCCAGCGCGGCGGCAACGAAAAATCAGTTCACGTGCACCGCTTAGCTGAGCGGCGGTCGGCCGCTTAGAGCAGCGGTACCGAACGGTTGGTTTGGCACCGCACCGGTACCGTTTGGTCAAGCGCCGGTCGGGCGCTCGTTCGAACGGCACTGCGCGGTTGGCGCAGTACCACCGAAACGCCGTTCTCGTTTCTGATATTCGCCGACGGCTTGAACGAAATCCGCCTTGTTAAAATCGGGCCAGTATTTTTCGCTCACGTACAATTCAGAATAAGAAATTTGCCACAAAAGAAAATTACTGAGCCGATATTCGCCGCTCGTCCGAATCAGCAGATCGGGATCCGGCATGTCCGCCGTAAAAAGTTCCTTGGAAAAAACGGTTTCCGTAATGTCGTTTTCGGAAAGCGTTCCCGCCCGAACGCGCCGGCACAACTTCTTCACCGCCTCGATAATCTCAAAACGGCTCGAATAGCTTAATGCGAGCGTTAAAACTAACTTTTGATTGTTCTTCGTTTTTTCCATATTCCGTTTAATTTTCCCTGCGACGTCCCCGGGCAGATCGTCAATACACCCGATGACATTGAAGCGAATCTGATTTTCATGCAATTCTTTCACTTCCGAATCAAGATAATGAGAAAGAAGCGTCATCAAGAAACTAACTTCTAATTTGGGCCGAGACCAATTTTCTTTTGAGAACGCGTACAACGTAAGATACTTGACCCCGAGTTCCGTAGCGGCTCGAATCACCTCCCGGATGACCTCGACACCTTTCCGGTGGCCTTCGACACGAGGCAGATTCCGCTCCTGAGCCCAGCGGCCGTTTCCGTCCATAATGATTGCAACGTGCTCGGGGAGATTAGACAAGTGAGCCATCAACCGAGATGGTTTGTGAACGTTTTGATCCAACGGAGACAACAGAAATCGGAACGCCCATGAGAACCTCGAGACGTTTGAGATAACGACGGGCTTGGATCGGCAAATCCCGCCACCGCCGAATCGAGGACGTGGGTTTCTGCCAACCGGGCCATTCCTCATACACGGGCTCGGCGTGCTCCAAGACTTCCGAATCCGCAGGAAAGGAGTTGTACCGTTTTCCGCGCAGTCGATACGCCACGCCGATTTTGATCTTTGGCAATTCATCCAGAACATCTAATTTCATCACGGCCATTTTCTTGAGCCCATTCACAAGAACCGAATGCCTTGCCACAAGCGCGTCAAACCAACCGCAACGGCGCGGACGCCCCGTGGTCGCGCCGAATTCTTCTCCGCGTTCTTGAATGTGTCTCAAAAGACCGGGGGGGAACAGGGTGGGAAACGGTCCCTCGCCCACTCGCGTGGTATATGCTTTCACAACGCCGATCACCTCCGTAATTTTGGAGGGATCTATTCCGGTCCCGGCAATGGCACCGCCGGCCGAAGCGTTGGAAGACGTCACAAAAGGATAAGTTCCGTGATCCACATCCAAAAGCGTCCCTTGGGCTCCTTCAAAAAGAATGTGTTTCTTTTGTCGATCAGCTTGATCGAGCAAAAGCGACGTGTTTCGAACGTAAGGCGCAAGCCGGTTCCGGTACTTTGCATACGTTCGATGCATATCGTTAAAAGAAAAAGGGCGGTGATTAAAAATTTTCTTCAAAATCAGATTTTTCTCCTTCAAAACGCGCTCAAGCCGTTCATCGAACACGCGGCGGTTCATTAAATCACACACCCGAATCCCCAGTCGATTGGCTTTGTCCGCGTAACAAGGGCCGATTCCCTTCTTGGTCGTCCCGATCTTGTGACCGCCTTTCCGTTCTTCTTTTAGTTGATCAATTAACCGATGGTAAGGAAAAATAATATGGGCCCGTTCACTCACGAAAAGTCGGCCTCGAACCGAAACTCCGCGTTTGGAAAGCATTTTGATTTCATCAAAAAAAGCTTCCAAATCAAGAACAACGCCGTTACCGAGCACACATTTAGTTCTAGGGTGAAGAATGCCGGATGGAATGTGATGCAGGATAAATTTCTCGGATCCGATATCGACGGTGTGACCCGCGTTGTTCCCGCCTTGAAATCGGACGATGTAATGACTCGTTCGGGCCAACAGGTCGATCATTTTCCCTTTTCCTTCGTCGCCCCATTGAGCACCAATTAAAATCACATTGGACATGGTCAAAACTTAATGACTTTAGCGTCCATAATCGGGCGAAACGCCTTCAATTCCTTTAGAACGGCGGGCGGGACCGTTTCGTCCAAATTCAAGACCGTCATGGCAAATGTTTTCGTTCCTTTGTTCACCCGGCCCAGACTCATTTCGGCAATGTTGATTTTACTTTTGCCCAAAATTCCGCCGACGGTCCCGACAACGCCGGGCTGGTCTTCGTTGTGAATCACTAAAACGTCACCTTTCGGAATCATGTCGAGGAAGAACTCGTTGATCCGGACAATCCGCGGATCACGATTGCCGAACAAGGTTCCCATAATTAAATTCTTGTGCTGGTTCACCGAAATTTCAACGGCCATGAACGTGGTAAAGTCTTCCGTCTGCGTCGTCTTACTTTCGCTCACCGTAATCCCCCGCTCGGCTGCAATTGACTTCGCATTCACGTAGTTCACCGACTCTCCGCATATCGGTTCAAGCAATCCCTTGACCGTTGCAATCGTCAAGGGTTCGATTTGAAGATTGGTCAGATCGCCGCCGTAACGGACCGATACATCCCGGACCCCGCCGCCGAACAATTGCGTGTGCATCGAGCCGATCCGCTCTGCCAACACCAGCCAGGGTTTGAGAAACCGAAGCGTTTCAAAATCGAGCGAAGGCATGTTAACCGCGTTTCGAATGCCCCGTTCCAAAAGAACGTCCACCACTTGTTTGGCAACCGCCGAAGCCACGTTTTCTTGCGCTTCTTGTGTTGCGGCTCCCAAATGGGGCGTCAGGACTACTTGCTTGAATTTCAACAACGGACTTTCTTTGGGCGGTTCTTTCTCATAGACATCCAAAGCTACGCCGCGGACGTGGCCCGATTCCAACGCCTCGCACACTGCCTGTTCATCCATCAACGTACCGCGGGCACAATTAATCAGACAAACGCCCTTTTTCATTTTTGAAATGGTTTTTTGGTTGATCATATTCTGGGTGGCACCCGTCCCCGGCACGTGAAGAGTAATAAAGTCAGATGTACTATACAGTGTTTCTAACTCCACAAATTCAATTCCCAACTGACGGACACTTTCCTTAGCAATAAAAGGGTCGTTGGCAATCACGCGCATCCCGAACGCTTTCGCTCGATTGGCTACCTCGCGGCCAATGCGGCCCAAGCCGACAATCCCGAGCACTTTTCCGTGCAGCTCCGTTCCCATAAAACTGCTTCGTTTCCATTCGCCTCTTCGAACGCTCGCGTCTGCTTGAGGAATGTTGCGTGCTAACGCCAACAAAAGCGACATGGTGTGCTCGCACGTCGAAATGGTGTTTCCTTCAGGGGTATTCATCACGATAACGCCTTTTTTGGTCGCAGCGTCTAAATCAACGTTGTCTACTCCCGCACCGGCACGGCCGATCACTTTGAGACGGTTCGCACCTTCCAAAATATCCTTCGTCAATTGCGTCCGCGACCGGATGATAATGGCGTGATACTTGCCGATCACCTGCTTCAGTTCTTGCGGAGTAATCGCGGGCTGTACTTCTACTTCCATTTGGGGCTCCTGTTTTAAAATGCGGAGTCCTCCCTCCTCTAAAGCATCGCTGACCAATACTCTAAATGTCTCGCTCATGAGCCCGCCCGAGAAACCGAATTTGTTTTTAGTTCCTCTAACGTTTCAGTTAACATTTCAATCCCCTTTTCGATGTCGGCTTCGCTCACAAAACCGAAATGCGCAATCCTGAAAATCTTGCCGGTCATTTCACCTTGTCCCCCTGCGATCGTGACACCCTTTTCATCGCGCATGATGCTGACCAGTTTTTTACCGTCGATTCCGGGCGGAACGTTGACAGCCGTTACGGCATTCGACGGGTGCTGGCTAAACAACGTGAGCCCTCGTTTTTGAATGGAGGATCGGGTCTTGCGCGCGAGTCCTTCCGTGCGCTGCCATACGTGCTCTAACCCTTCTTTTAAAAGTTTGTCGAGAACGAGCTTCAGACCCAAAACGAGAGTCAACGCCGGAGTAAAAGCGGTGTCCGATTGTTTTAAGGCCGCGTCCGCTTGTTGGAGACTCGTATAGAAGCGCGGGCATTTCGCCGACGGCACCAACTTCCAGGCTTTTTGACTCACGGCCAGAAAGGAAAGGCCGGGAGGCAGCATAAGACCTTTCTGAGATCCGCAAACCACCACGTCAATTCCCCACAGATCCATTTCGAGACGGTCCGCAACGAGTCCGCTGATGGCATCTACCACAAAAATCGCTTCTGTCTTACGGATCAACCGGGCGATCGCTTCCACATCAAACAAGGTGCCCGTTGAGGTTTCACACAGCGTCCCGTAAACCGCTTTCGCTTTCGGATGTTCTTTAAGCGCGCGTTCCAAATTCTCAAGCGGAACAACGCTCCCGTACGGAGCGCTGAGCGAAAGCGCTTTGATTTGGTACCGTTCCGCAATGGAGCGCCACCGTTCGCCAAATTTCCCGGCTTCCAAAACGATGACTTCGTCGCCGGGCGAACAAAAGTTCACAACGGCCGCTTCCATAGCAAGCGTACCGGAACCGGTAAACGTATAAACGGGCTGCGCAGTCCTAAAAACCGCTTTTAAATCCGTGGAAACTTTTTCGAACAGTTTTCGATACTGCGGCGTCCGATGATGGAAAATAGGTTGTGCCATCACCTGAAGCACGTCGGGCGGCACACACGTGGGTCCCGGAGTCAATAATAAATTTTCTTTTGCCATGGCGGGTTCCTTACTTCTTCTCGCCTAAGATGTCGGACTTAGACTCGATCACTTGATCGACAATACCATATTCCTTTGCTTCCAGGGCAGACATAAAGAAATCCCGGTCCGAATCTTTTTCGACCCGATCAAAAGGTTGCCCTGTGTGTTTGACGATGATTTTACTTAACGTCTCCTTGATTTTCAAAATTTCCCTTGCATGAATGCTGATGTCGGAAGCCGTTCCTTGCGCTCCGCCCCACGGTTGGTGAATCATAATCCGCGAATAGGGCAACGAATAGCGTTTCCCTTTTGTGCCCGCAGCAAGCAAGACCGCTCCCATGCTGGCCGCTTGTCCGACGCAGTATGTCGACACGTCGCATTTGACAAACTGCATCGTATCATAAATGGCCAACCCTGCCGTGACGCTTCCGCCGGGGCTGTTGATGTAGATATTGATGTCTTTATTGGGTTCTTCCATTTGGAGAAAGAGGATCTGGGCAATGATCAAATTGGCAATGGCGTCGTCAATCGGGGTGCCTACAAAAACGATCCGATCTTTCAACAGTCTGGAATAAATATCATAAGCCCGTTCTCCGCGGCCCGATTGTTCAATCACCATCGGTATCAAATAACCGTTCATTGTCGTCCTCCTGGTTCGCATGAAAAAAGAAAAGCTGATGTTTTACTTTTCTTTCATCACAGCCTTGTTTTTAATCCATTGAATGGTTTTTTCTTGTTCCACTTGATACATCAAAGACGCTTTTTTATCGTCGTCCTGGGCATAAAAGGATTTAATTTCCTCAAGAGGTCTTTTGAAACGCTCCGACCACTTCCGATACCGTTCTTCTAGGTCCGGTTCGCCTGCTGTAATATTCTCGCGTTTTGCGATTTCGTCCAGCAGAAAAGAAACGCGCACGTCACGCTCGGCCTGAGGTCCGAGTTTTGATTTGAGTTCGTCCCGCTTCTTTTTGGCTTCCTCCTCGCTGAGGCCGCGGTACACCAACGTCCGAATCCCTTCTTCAACAAGTGCGTTTAACCTTCGTTCCACCATACCGGCAGGAACATCAAATTTAGCTTTCTTCATCAGCTCGTCGAGCAATTGGCTTTCTACGTGCGCCTCGATGTGCTCCCGCTTTTCCGCTTCAAGCTCTTTTTGAATCGAGGCCTTGAGCTGATCCAGTGACGTGTGTTCTCCGACCTCCTTTGCAAAATCGTCGTCCAGCAGAGGGAGTTGTTTTGATTTAATTTCTTTTACGTGAACGAAGAAAAGACCTTGCTGATCGCTATACTCTTTTTTAGCATAATCCTTAGGAAATGAAATTTTAACTTCACGAGTTTCTCCGGCATGAACTCCAAGCAGTTGTTTTGAAAAACCCTTAAGATAGTCTTCCTCCTGAAGGTGAAACCACTCGCCGTCGCGTTTTTCAACTTCAGCGCCGTTGATCTCGAGGCGGTAGTCGGCAATTAAAAAATCTCCCATCGCTGCCGGCCGGTCTTCCACCGCTAAAAACTTGGCACGGCCTTCTTGCAAGCGTTTTAACACATCGGAAATTTCGGACTCACTCACTTGAACCGGTTCTTTTTTCAGGGCAATCCCTGCGTAACCGTCGATTTTAATTTTCGGACGCATTTCAACGTGAGCACTAAACGTTAACCGGCTTTCGTCAAACTCAATTTCATCTACTTTGGGATAACCAATCATCGGAATTTTCTCTTGTTCCACCGCTTCCTGAATGCTTCGCCCTAGCAAGTGTTTGAGGACTTCATTTCGAGCTTGATCCTTGTAATAAACTGCGAGCACGTGATGCGGAGCATGCCCGCGCCGAAATCCCGGTACCGTTGCGCTCTTCGAAATATCGTTATAGTAACTTGAGAATTCTTCACGAACGGTTTCTGAGGAAACATCTATGGTGAGTTTTTTTTCGCACGCGCTGACGTTTTTGATATTCACTTTTACGTTCATTGTAAAACCACCTACCACTGGAGCGGGAGACGGGATTTGAACCCGCGACATCAACCTTGGCAAGGTTGCGCTCTACCAGCTGAGCTACTCCCGCAAAAAGTCGAAATACACCTAAGTTATTGCTATTTCGACTGTTATACGTCTAAACTTGGTTATTATAGTTATTCTGTAGTAATCTTCAAGGTCTTACTTTAAACATGGAAACGGTAAAGAATGACACGCGGGATCTGGTGCCAAAAAAATATGCGCCCTGAAGGATTTGAACCTTCGACCCACTGATTAAGAGTCAGTTGCTCTACCAGCTGAGCTAAGGGCGCATGAAATTCTAAGGTGCGTTAATCACCCTCTTGCCTATTGATTTTGCAGTTGATCGTTCCTGTTTCCTGCGCGAGGCGGCAAGCGATATAACTCAAATCCGGGCGGACAGGACCGAATGAGTTGCGTTCCAATATGCATCCCGGCCGGAATCAAACTCAGTATTCTCAAGCGGCAGTTCCCTAAAGTGCTCCTCAATCCTTGCCAGCCGCTCCGGTCCTACAGGGTGTGATTGAAGATAATCATACAAATAGGGCCGAAATTTCGACGTAGGATCCAACATTCTTCGTAACGGATCGATCAGCCCTTGGGGATCATATCCGCTTTTCACCATATAACCCAAAGCGATTTCATCCGCTTTGAGCAATTGTTTTTCTATCGACGCCTCCCCGACCAACACCTGGCTTACCAAATACAGCCCCATGAGCGACAAGACACCAATGCCTCCAAACGCGGGACCGATATAATGACCGGTCCGCAATAATTGGTCGAAGACTTTTTTCGTCTTGGACCAATTCGGATCGCGATACTGAAGTGCGCCAACCTCATGAGCCAAAATGCCAGCAAGTTCGATCTCGCTTGTCAAAAATCGAAACAATCCGACCGTCACATAAATGTAACCGCCGGGAACGTGCGTTGAATAAATTCGGTCGTCATTCAGAATGACAAAACGATAGTTCAAATCCTTGCGGTCGGTAAAGGGCAGCATCTTTTCGCCGACGGAACGGACATATGCGTTAAGGTTGGCATTCGAATTGACATCGAATCGCTCTAGAATGTGACGGTGTATCTGAGCTCCTACTTCGGCTTCTTCGCTGACATAGGATACTTCCACACCGGATTGAGGCCGGTGGTACCTTGCGCAGCTTGTGAGCAACGCAAGAAGAAGAATCAAGGATATCGCTTGTCTCAACACCATCAGCTCCCCCAAAAAATGTGCGGCGCGGACGGAAACGACAAGTTTCCGCCGACGCCGTCCTCGCGCATCGGCGCGAGGGCACTCGCCGTAGACAGATGTCAAAATCTGTCACGGCGGAGTAATTTTTCATCGGAAAAATTGCGCCCGCCCCAGAAAAAACGTCTGGGACTGGCGCAAACTTTCTATTTATCCCACCTTGTACTATTGATAAGGAAGTTTGCGCCCGACAGGACTTGAACCTGCAACCTAGTGGTTCGAAGCCACTCACTCTATCCGATTGAGCTACGGGCGCGAATAACACTAATATTTCTTTTACTTCATCGAGATTCGCGCCAGTATTGACTTCCCCTACTATTCAATCGAAAGTCAATGCGGGCGCAAAACCACACTAAAATAGTCCAAGGCAATCATGAATCAATGTTTTGCGCCTGTCCCAACATCCCACAACGATTCATCAAGGTTGGGGCGGGCGACAGCAAACAATAAATAAATGTAACCCTCTTCGGGTGCGATTCTATTCAAAACTATTCCTGCAAGCACTTAAAACCACTGCGAGTGCGCCAAGATCGCCGACGCGGGAACCTAGTTTTGATCTGGTGATCCGGCAACGGGCCAAAGCCATCGGCCACGCTTCCCGTTTGAGCGCTTTCAACATCGGGTGCCAAAAATGATCCACTTTTTCCACGACACCGCCGCCGAGAATAATACATCTTGGGTTCAACAAATTAACGACATTCGCGAGTCCGATTCCCAAGTAATCCGCTGCGGTTTCCCGAACCCGGACTGCCAACCGATCTCCGCGAAGTGCGCCCAAGGTAACATCCTTGCCCGTGATGCGATTCAAACGGATCTTATTAAAGTAACGAGATTTTGCGCCTTTTCTTAACGCCCGTTTCACAGCACTGGCAATCGCAGTCCCGCTCGCGTATGCTTCGAGGCACCCTTGCTTCCCGCATTGGCACTTGTTTCCGCCCGGAACCACTGTGATATGACCCAGCTCACCCGCCGTTCCGCTTGTGCCGCGAACCAGAACGCCATTAGCAATAATTCCGGAACCGATTCCGGTACTCACCGTCACATACAAAAAATGATCGACACCGCGTCCGGAACCAAAGCAGTGCTCGCCCACCGCCGCGGCATTGGCATCGTTTTCGATAAAAACAGGCATGTGAAGCGAGCGGGACAAAATCTTTTTTAACGGGATTCGTTCCCACCGCTTTAGATTGGGCGACTTTAAGATGACGCCTTTCTCAGTATCAATCGCCCCTGCCACCGCCAAACCGACGCCCAATATGTGCTGCGGTTTTAATTTCCGTTCGTTTAACAGGCGGCGAACCGTTTCACAAAGTTCGCCGATCACCTCGGTCGATTGAGCGCCTCCTCGTGAAGACAGGACACGTTTCGCTACCAGCAAACCCCGTATGGTCCCAAGACTCGCCGCAATTTTTGTGCCGCCGACATCAATTCCGACAATCCAACGCTTCATCGCAAAAACAGAATACAAAAAACGAGGTCGGGAGTACAGAAAAAAGACCGCCTTTGGCGTGGCCTAAAAAGTAATCTCATCGGAAAAATTCGAAGTCTTATTGGGAGTAACGTGGCCAGGGACGGAATCGAACCGCCGACACAGGGATTTTCAGTCCCTTGCTCTACCAACTGAGCTACCTGGCCGCAAGATGAACGTATCTTAACCAGATTACCAACTGCCCGCCAAACAACGCGGCGGGTCCGTCCTGCTGCAAAGCAGCAGGCGGAAGCTACCTGGCCTTGACGACGAGTAGGATACGCATCATACAAACGGAATAAAATCTGTCAATCCCAAATGCCCTGAACCAAACGTTCAAATCCACAAGACTCAGCGGCGGACGGTAAGTTCTTCGTCAATGACCTGTTGAAAAAAACGAAAGGATTGGGCGCCTGAAATTCTCCTCCCATTGATAAAAAACGTCGGGGTCCCCGAAATCTCTAAGCCGATTGCTTCTTCGACATCAGCGTCTATCCGATCTGCATACCTATCTTCATTAAGACACGCTTTAAACAACGTTTCATCCAAGTTCAACTGCCGAGCATATGCCAAAAGCGCGGAGGTGCTGAAATCATTTTGATGATCAAAAAGCAGCGTGCGGTAGTCCCAAAATCGACCTTGCTCATGAGCGCACAACGACGCCGAGTGAGCGGCTTTTGCATGCGCGTGCATGGAAAGCGGGAAATGTTTAAAGACAAAGCGGACTTTTCCCTCATACGCCTCCACAATTTTCTGCAGTGTGGGCTGGAACTTCCCGCAAAAATAACATTCGAAATCCGAAAATTCCACAAACGTAACCGGCGCGTTCTCGGGGCCTCTCACGGGACTGTTCTTAAGTGAAATGGAATATTGCATCGGATCGATGTAAATGTGAACCGGGTATTTGCGGCTCAAATAAAAGAGGAACGCTTGCTCTTGAAGCGCCTGTTTTTTCCGGATCGAAACATCAGATGAAGGTAACGTGCTTGGGCCGGCTGGGGCGACGGATGAACCGCTCGACGGAGTTTTGATCTGCGAGGTTTCAGAGTCAGATGCTTCGATCACTGATTGCTTGAGTTCATCCACAGTCATCCCCTGTTCCTTTGCTCCCAATTGCCAAAGTTTTTCCATCACCAGACGTTCCAACTGTTCGTTCTTCATTTCTGAGTTCTGCTCTTCCTCGCGCATTCCTCTCGCGTCAATAAAGGCGTTAAGATCGCGCTCATAAATGAACTCGTCTCCAACTTGAGCAAGGATGGGATCGTCGGGTTGATCTTCGGTCGGGCTGGCGCATAGACCGGAGGTATGCAAATTCAAACTGAGACTGAGAGCTACCAACAAAAACGGAAGACAAGTAAGGGAGCGCAGGCGCATTGGGATATCAGCGATGAAGCCATCCGTCAAGACTCGCCGCGCGCGGCTGCGAGATCAACACGGTCACCGTCATCAAAAATAAAAAAGAGTCGAGCAAAATGGCCTGAAAGGGCGTTAAGGAAAGAAGAGAACCAAAGCAACCGCACTCCGCAATCGGCAAACCCAGCCATGAACTTCTGGAAAGCAGAGCCATAAAACTCACTAAGAGAACGGCAATCACAGATGCGCTGACACGAATCATGAATCCAAGCAACAGAAAAGAGCCGAACACGAATTCCGACCACGAAACCACCTGCGCCAGAACACTTTCCCACTCGGCCGGGAACAACCGGTATTGATGGATCACGGCGATAAATTGCTCAACCGGCGTCGCCACTTTTTCCCAGCCGGAATACAGAAAAACAAGACCCACCAGAATTCGAACCAGAGCTAGACCGTCGAAACGTTTTGAGATTGCGTTCACGAATCAATGCCAAATTTCTTTAGCTCTTCGCGCACGATGGTGCTGCCCTCGGCCGCAAGCTGATCTCCTCCCGCCACCATTCGTTCCCCGATGAAAAAGGTAGGGGTGGACCGCACGCCGATAGCCGCACCCTCCGTACGTTCTCGCCGGATACGCTCAATCACTGCCGGATGAGTCGCGCAATCGCGGAGTGCCGTTAAATCTAAATCCAATTCACGGGCATAACCGGCAAAAATAGAAACGGCGCGATCCTCCGCCGACCAATACGCCTGCTCGCTAAAGAGGCGGTCGTGAAAAGCCCAAAATTTGCCCTGCGCACCGGCGCACTCGGCAAATTGCGCTGCCAGCAAAGCGTTTTTGTGTGCCCGTTCGATGGGGTAATACTTGAACCCAATTTGAATCAGATTCGGAAACTCATCCATTAACTTGTGAAGGGGATCGAGCGCGATTTTGCACGCAGGGCACTGAAAATCACTGTAAACGATCATGCGAACAGGAGCGTCTTTCGGCCCAAGCTGCCTTGCCTGCTCCGTACTCAAAGGAACCTGTTTGCGAATGGTTCGGGCCACAACCACAAAACCAATCAGAATGATGACGATCAGAAACGCCGTCAGCGCGTATTTCCGTGTGATCGATTTCATATCACCGTCCGATCGGGTATTTCCGCTTCTTTCGGAACGATCACGATCCCTTGGCGAATATAATAATTGGATCCGTCGGCTTCTTTGACTCCTTTTTCATTTTTGATCACCACGTTGCGGCCAATCCGGACGTTTTTATCGATAATGGCGTTTTCGATTTGAGTCCCCTCGCCGATGCCGAAGGGAATGTGTCCTTTGTCGCGCGACTCAAACTCAAAGTAATCCGCGCCCATCACGACGGATCGTTTAATGCTGACCTTTTTCTGAATGACCGAGCGAAGTCCGATGATCGACCTCTCAATCGTTGCTTGGCGCAGCACGGAACCTTCGGAAACCAAAGAATCATTAATGTAGGAGGACAGAATTTGAGCGGGCGGTAAAAAACGGGGGTGCGTAAAGATATTTCCTTTGGGCGAGTGAAACTGAAACTTGGGATACAGCCCGGTCAATTCCATGTTTGCTTGGTAAAAACTCTTGATCGTCCCGATGTCTCTCCAATAACCGTGGTATGAAAAACCGTAGGTTTTAAATTCCCGGATGGCCCGCGGTATTAATTCGCGGCCGAAATCAACTTCGGACCCTTTCAATAAATCAATCAACACGGGGGCCTTGAACAAATAGACGCCCATGGAAGCGATAAACGCGCTTGACTTCCCGGCTCCTTCGCCGCCTTGTTCAGCTTTCGTCTTTGGTTTTTCCCAAAAATGCGTGATGCGATTCCCTTTCGCCATACGAAGCATTCCAAACTCGGGACTTAACCGCTCGGGAACGTTGATGGTCGAAAGCGTCATATCGGCATTCTTTTCGCGGTGGAACCGAAGCAATCTCTGATAGTCCATCCGATACAATTGATCGCCGGACAAAACAAGCACTTCATCCTCCTCGCGAAGATGATAATGGGTAAGGTGGCATCGAACCGCATCTGCGGTTCCCTGGAACCATCGTTCGCTCGCGAGGGTTTGTTCTGCGGTGAGTAAAATAACTGCTGCCTGACTAAAATAGTCGAACTTATACGTATTGTGAATGTGGTTATTAATGGACGCGGAATTAAACTGGGTGAGGACAAAAATACGATTAATCCCGGCGTGAATGGAATTGCTGATCGGAATATCGACCAGACGATACTTTCCGCCGATGGGAACGGCAGGTTTAGATCGGTAGAGAGTAAGAGGAAAAAGGCGCTTGCCTTGTCCGCCGCCTAAAATAATAGAAATGACACTCATTCAAGGAGCCCATGAGCTATGAGCAATCTGATTGAAAAGCAACAAACACTTAAGCTTTTTTCAGTATGGGAAGACCGGTTTTTGAATTTTCACCCACCGCATACCCTGCCGGAAGACCGTCGACGGCACCATCTCGTACGGTTCCCGCAAAGAAATAAATCAATTGCTTGCGCCCACCGCGCAGCGTAACTTCTTTTTGATGAAGATAAAATGTTCTTCCTGTTTTTTTGCTTGCAACACTGTATGCCATCGAGTGCTCCTTTCGTTCTCGGTAGTTCAGCTAAAATGTCCGCTGACTTCTCTTGAAAATATCAGGAAATCAATTTCTACCCAAGCCCCCACTTGGAGCTTCTTTACTGATAAACCCGCCTATCTGAGACTCGCACATAGTATCGGCAGAATCAGTTAAAGACTCAACCATTTTTTAACCTATTTTTAAGGAGACAAAACAAGAGGCGCGATCAGATTAAATGACGGCCTCCGTCAATCCGAATGGTTTCTCCCGTTATGAAATCGGAATCGATCAAAAAAAGTACGGCCTTTGCAATTTCAAGTGGTCCACCCCACCTTCTAAGCGGTGTGGTGGTAAGCACTTCCTTATCATCACTTCCCTTAAAACCCCTGGGCTTAATGATTGGCCCTGGTGCGATCGAATTCACCAAAATACTCGGCGCAAGTTCCAAAGCCAGGGCTTCTGTTAACCCGATGATTCCTGATTTCGCGACATAATAAGGCAGCAAATGCTTGTACCGCGGTCTGCCGCTGCGAGCCGTCCAATCACTTATAGTGATGATGCGTCCGCCGCCGCTTCTCTTTATCAGGGAAGCGGCATGAAAGGACAACTCAAAAGCGCTTTTAAGTTCTACGCGCATGTGTTCTTCCCATTGTGCATCCCGCAACGTTTTGAACGGAGTCGGCTGATAAATGGAAGCCATGTGGATTAAAATGTGCAGAGCGCCGAACTTTTTTTTCAGTTCACGAATGATTTGCTTCGCGGCACCCTTCTTCGCCAAATCAGATTTGATGAGCAGGGACTTTTGACCGAGACGTTCGACTTCGGCCGCTGTTTCCCGAGCATTTTTCAGAGAGGTCTTGTACGTTAACGCGACGCGGGCTCCGCGCTCCGCCAA
>MHFO01000054.1:0-1912 GCA_001804225.1 Omnitrophica bacterium RIFCSPLOWO2_01_FULL_50_24
CCCGGCTCGGTGAATTTCTGGATCGGTGGCATTTTACGGTTACTGAAGCGCGCAAGCTCAAACGCCTGCTGGCACGACGGGCAGTGCTGGCGATGCAGCCCGAGTTTGGAATTCGCGAGTTTCTCGAAAACCATTCGGAACGTCTGCCCAAACAGGCACGTGACGTGCTCGGCTGCCTTGAAAGCGATATTTCATCCGTTTTTCCCAAGCCAATTGTCGCCGCGCGGCGACAATTGGTCGTAACTCCTTGCCCTGTCTCAAAGAAGGGGGAGAAATCTGTGCTCACTTGATGCCGGAGGCAGCGTCCGGTATTTGTTGCTATGATCGACACGATTTATATTGAAGAGTCCGTTACCCAGCACGAACGCGCGCTTGCGGTGTGTAAACGATTTCCGAACGCCGATCGGGTACTCTGCGGGCGTTACGGCGAAGTATTTAACCCAAAAGCGCAGAACTTCCGGCTGCAAAAACGGCGTCCGGCACTCATCTTGGCTCGGAAATTTGACCACTTTGTGCTCAAGTCGCCTGAAGGGTGCGGACTCGGCTTCAGGCGGAATTTTTATTTTTCTCACATGCTGAACTGCATTTACGATTGCCGCTATTGTTTTCTTCAGGGGATGTACCGGTCGGCCCATTACGTTCTGTTCGTCAATTACGAGGATTTTGAATCCGCGATCGAACGCACGCTTGAGGAATCCGGCGGGGAACCGGCGTGTTTTTTTTCGGGCTACGATTGCGATAGTCTTGCGTTCGATTCGGTGACTCGCTTTACGGATTCGTTCCTCGCTTTTTTTAAACGGCACCAAAACGCGTGGCTTGAACTTCGGACGAAAAGTGTCGCTATCGAGACGTTGCTTCGCCAAGACCCGATGGACCATTGCATCGTCGCGTTCAGCTTGTCCCCGGATTCCGTCAGCGCGGCACTGGAGCACGGGGCGCCCTCTACCGCTAGGCGGCTTCACGCGATGAAACGTCTCGAAACTCGGGGTTGGAAGCTCGGACTGCGCTTTGATCCGTTGATTTATACGGAAGATTACGAACGTCAGTACGCCGGTTTGTTTGAAAAGGCATTTAACCTCTTGGATGTCAACCGAATTCATTCGGTTACGATCGGCGCGTTCCGGCTTCCCAAAGAAATGTATGAGCGGATGTATCGGTTGTATCCGGAGGAAAAATTATTTTCCGGTCCGCTTGATTTAAACCACGGAACGATTACGTACCCAAAGCAGATGGAAGATGACATCACCCATTTTTGCGCCGAAGCGGTCCTTGCGCACGTTCCCAGAGAGAAAATTTTTTCATGCACGCTCTCTTAAAAAGTGTGACAGTTTCTTTCCTTGTGTTAAAATAACGCCCGTGATGCAAGCCGAATTCGTCCGGTCCTCCGTAGGCAAAAAAGTGCTGATGGCCGTCACGGGCCTTCTCCTGCTCGGTTTTGTCATCGGGCACGCGATCGGAAACCTCTTCATTTTCCTAGGCCCCGATGCCCTCAACAGTTACGCTGAGAAACTGAGGCACTTGGGCGCGCTTCTTTGGGTGGTTCGGACGGTGCTTTTGGCGGCCGTGCTTCTCCATATTTGGGCGTCCATTGTGGTTACCCTCGAAAACAAAAACGCCCGCCCGATCGAGTACGAACTTAAGAAAACAATTCGCACCACTTGGCCCAAAAAAACCATGATGCTTTCCGGTCTCTTGCTCGCGGCGTTTATTGTGTTTCACCTTCTTCACTTTACGTTTCGCGTGACCCATCCGGATATTTCCCATTTGGAGGACGTGCTGGGCAGACCCGATGTGTACTCGATGGTCGTGCTGAGCTTCCAAAATGTTTATCTTTCTTTATTCTACGTTGCTGCGATGGCGTTCCTTTGCCTGCATCTTGCCCACGGGGCCTCGAGTTGGCTTCAGACCTTGG
>MHFO01000054.1:1937-13250 GCA_001804225.1 Omnitrophica bacterium RIFCSPLOWO2_01_FULL_50_24
ACGGGGCCTCGAGTTGGCTTCAGACCTTGGGCTGGAACAATGAACGCACGCTCCCATTCTTTGAATGGGCTGGAACGTGGATCGCGGCGGCTCTCTTTGTCGGTTACGCCTCCGTTCCATTATCGATTTGTCTGGGTCTGATTACCTTAACCCGCGGAGCCGTTTCGTGAAACTCGATCCCCGTATTCCGGAAGGGCCGCTTGAGTCCAAGTGGGAGCGGTGCAAGTCAGAACTTAAGTTAGTCAGCCCCGCCAATAAACGAAAATATAAAATCTTGGTCGTTGGCACCGGTTTGGCAGGCGCATCGGCAGCGGCGTCACTTGCGGAACTCGGGTTTTCGGTGGAGTGTTTCTGTTTTCAGGACAGCGCCCGCCGCGCTCACAGCATTGCCGCACAAGGCGGAATCAATGCCGCGAAAAATTACCAAAACGACGGCGACAGCGTTCACCGCCTCTTCTACGACACGATCAAAGGCGGGGATTTCAGGTCGCGCGAAGCCAATGTCCACCGGCTTGCCGAAATCAGCAGCGCCATCATCGACCAGTGCGTTGCGCAGGGCGTGCCCTTTGCGCGTGAGTACAGCGGTTATTTGGCAAATCGCTCCTTTGGAGGAGCCCAAGTGTCCCGCACGTTTTACGCCCGAGGCCAAACGGGTCAGCAGCTTTTGCTCGGTGCTTATCAGGCGCTCTCGCGCCAAGTGGATGCGGGCAGCGTGATCCTCCACACGAGAAGTGAAATGCTTGACCTCGTGGTCGTGGACGGCGAAGCCCGCGGGATTATCGTTCGCGACTTGATCGGCGGGAAAGTGAATGCCTTTACCGGAGACGCGGTGGTCTTGGCAACCGGCGGCTATGCCAACGTGTTTTATTTATCGACGAATGCGAAAGGGTGCAACGTGACCGCGACGTGGCGTGCGGCGAAGCGCGGGGCTTTATTTGCGAACCCGTGTTTTACTCAAATTCATCCGACGTGCATTCCGGTCAGCGGGGATCACCAGTCGAAGTTGACGCTAATGAGCGAGTCGCTCCGGAACGACGGAAGAATCTGGGTTCCCAAAGCAAAGGGCGACGGCCGCCCCGGGAAACATATTCCCGCTGACGAACGCGATTATTTTCTCGAGCGCAAATATCCGAGTTTTGGGAATCTCACCCCCCGCGACGTTGCTTCTCGAAGTGTGAAAGAAGTTTGTGATGAGGGCCGCGGAGTCGGCAAAACGGGCCAAGGCGTGTATCTTGATTTTTCAGATTCGATGGGACGCTTGGGCAAAAACGTGATCGAGGAACGATACGGGAATCTCTTTCAGATGTACGAGAAGATCACGGGAGAAAACCCACTCGAGACGCCGATGCGGATTTATCCCGCGCCCCACTACACGATGGGCGGAGCGTGGGTTGACTATCACTTGATGAGCAATCTGGCGGGCCTGTTTGTGATCGGCGAGGCCAACTTTTCGGACCACGGCGCCAACCGGCTTGGCGCAAGTGCCTTGATGCAGGGATTGGCGGACGGTTATTTTATTCTCCCCTACACAATTTCCGATTATCTTGCTCGGACGAAACCCGGGACGGTGACTTCGGATCATCCTGAATGCAAACGGCTTGAGGAAGAAGCCGCGAAGCGCCTCAAAAAATTGCTTTCGATCCGGGGCAGACGAACGGTGGACGACATTCACCGTGAACTGGGCACTCTATTGTGGAATCATTGCGGGATGTCCCGAAGCGAACAAGGGCTCCGGACGGCGTTGGAAAAGATCCCCGAACTTCGGGAAACGTTTTGGCGGGATGTCACTATCCTGGGCGATCGCGAGGAATTGAATCAAGCGCTTGAGCGAGCCGGCCGCGTCGCCGATTTTCTGGAGTTTTCTGAACTCATGTGCCGCGATGCACTCGAGCGCAAAGAGTCCTGCGGCGCCCATTTTCGGGTTGAGCATCAAACGGAAAGCGGAGAAGCCCTTCGGGACGACCGGCACTTCAAACACGTTTCCGCTTGGGAATTCAAGGGAGAGAATCAAACGCCGGAACTACACCAAGAGCCGCTTGAATTTTCAAATGTTGAACTGGTTCAAAGGAACTACGCGTGATGAACCTAACGCTTCGGGTGTGGCGGCAGAAAAACAAGAACGTCAACGGGAAACTCATTTCTTATGAGGTGAAACAGGTCAGCCCGGACATGTCTTTCCTCGAAGTGCTTGATCTCCTGAATGAAAATCTTGTGAAAAAAGGGGAAGAGCCGGTCGCGTTTGACCACGATTGCCGCGAAGGAATCTGCGGCGCTTGTTCACTCGTGATCAACGGAATTCCCCACGGCCCGGATCGGGGAACCACCGCCTGCCAGCTTCACATGAGGAAGTTCCGGGACGGCGACACGATTTGTGTGGAACCGTGGCGGGCAAAGCCGTTTCCGGTGGTGAAAGACTTAGTGGTGGACCGGAGCGCGCTGGACCGGATCATTCAATCGGGAGGATTTATTTCAGCTTCTACCGGCGGAGTGCCCAATGCGAATTCGATCTTGGTTGCGAAAGAAGATGCCGACCGAGCCATGGATGCCGCGGCGTGCATCGGATGCGGTGCCTGCGTTGCCGCGTGTCCGAATGCGTCTGCGATGCTGTTTGTGGCATCCAAGGTGTCCCATCTTGCTCTCCTGCCGCAGGGCAAAGTCGAGCGAGCGCACAGAGTTAAAAAGATGATCAAGCAAATGGACTCGGAGCAGTTCGGCAATTGCACCAATCACTTTGAGTGCGAAGCGGCGTGCCCCAAAAAGATCAGCGTCTCCTTCATCGCGCACATGAACCGCGAATACTTAAACGCCCACCTTCAACCGTAGCCCGTCTTTAGGTTCTCTGTTCTTAGATAGATTCGACGCGGAGCTGTTTCTCCGCGTCTACGACGTCTCGATTGATCAATCGGCGGGCACGAAGGGCCGAGTCGCGCAGGCGGTTTGAGACGTGCGGTGCGGCGGCAAGGTCTCTTAAGATTTGGATGATCATGCGGAAATGGCGTACCAGCTCGCCTTCGTCCACTTGAGTCAGGCGGAACAGCCGGTCGAAGCTTTCTCCCTGAGTCCACGCTTCGACGGTTGCGGCCAAATGAAAATGCGGGAGCTTCGTGTAGGGAAAGACGTGAAACTTCCGTTCCTTTTTGTGAATCAGCCGGATGTAGTGTTCTACTCCCTTGAGCAGTTCGTGATGTCCGTAACTGAGTTTGGGCAGCCGGTCTCCCTTCCGGGGTTCAAAGACGAGACTCGACAACACGACGTTTAGCTGTGCTTCGTTGAGTCCGTCCAACACGCCGTCGCCCTGCATTTCCGTCAGAAGCAGCTCGTACCCAAAAAGACGAGCCGCAAATTCTCCTTTTTCGGTCAACGCATTTTTGGTTAAGAGCCCAAGCTCTTCCAGCATCGCCAGTTTTCGCTCGATGTGTTCACGCCCGCCGCGTCTGCGTTTTTCGGAAGATTGGTAGTAGTGAAAGGTGCGCGGATAAATCTCAGAAAGTTTTGGTCCTAATTGCTGATGCAACTGAAGCAGTGTTGCATAGGCCGTGTTGAATTGACTTTGGATCGGTTCAGGTTTCCCGTAGATGATGTGCTCTACGTCGTGAAGCGGGATGTCGTGCGGATTGATTCTGACGAACACGAATCCGCGCTCATCCATGCCCCGTCGGCCGGCACGGCCAGCCATCTGGTAGAAGTCGCGCGTCGTCAAATGCCGGAATCCCGTCCCGTAGAATTTTTCGAGCTCGTCGAAAATGACGGAACGCGCGGGCATATTGATCCCAAGCGCAAAGGTTTCGGTGGTGAAAATCACTTTGATCAAGCGGCTCGTAAACAACTGCTCCACGACTTCCTTTAACGTAGGCAGCATTCCGGCGTGGTGATACGCAACCCCGCGTTCCACGAGGGGTTTTAGTTCCACGGCCGAAGATTCGTTTACGAGGTCGTATCGCTTGAGGAGGTCTTGGTACAGCGCCGAGATTTTTTCGCGCTCCGAGGCCGTGAGGAAATCAAACCCGCTTGATTCGTTGGCCAGCGTCTCCGTCCGCCGCCTTCCAAACGCAAAGTAAAGGATCGGAAGTTTCTCGCCGTCGATGAGATGCCGCAAGAGTGGATCGAGACGATTGGGTTTGGCGCGCAGCGGTCTTGCGCTCCGCCCGCGGTCGTGCCAGTTCGTGCGCCAACTCGGCCGGCCCAAATACCCTCTGCCCCGAAGGTCCTTGGTGTTCCTCAAAATTTCTCCCTGGCATTGGAACCAAAATTCGAGCGGCACGGGCCGATGCGATTCTTCAATCACCGCAATCGGCCGGTGGTGAATGGATCGAATCCAATCGGCAAGCTCATTCACATTCGGTACCGTAGCGCTTAATGCCAGAATGCAGGTTTTAAGAGGTGTAAACAAAATGGCTTCTTCCCAAACGGTTCCTCGTTCCGGGTCGTCCAGATAGTGAATTTCATCAAAGATGACCCAGCCCACGTTTTGAATCCGCCCCCCGCTTTCAAAAAGCGAGTTTCGGTAGATTTCAGTGGTCATGATCAAAATAGCCGCATCCGGGTTGATGGAGACGTCTCCCGTCAAGATTCCGACGCGTTCTCCGTACCGGGCTCTAAAGTCGCGGTACTTCTGATTGCTTAGGGCTTTAATGGGGGCCGTGTAAATGACCGACTCGCCCCGTGAAAGGGCTTGTTCGATCGTGGCCTCGGCGATGACCGTTTTTCCGGCACCTGTCGGAGCAGACACCAAGACCGAGTGGTTTTTCTTGACCCACTCAATGGCATTTTTTTGGAACGGATCTAATTCAAACGTCATCAGAAACCCTTTTTGCTCTCTGTTTTGAGTGATGGTATCATTATCGTCACTGGATTACGAGCCCGCACTGGATGTCAAAATCCAGGCGGATGGTACTTGCGCTACGAAGCGCAAGTGCGAGCCCGCACTGGATGCCGCCTCGGACGGAACCTCCAAGTTCCGCCGAGCAGTACTGGAGGCATCGGCCTCCAGTGCCAAAATCCAGGCGGACGGTACTTGCGCCACCAAGCGCAAGTGCGAGCCCGCACTGTAAGGAACATGGGTTCGCAGAGAAGGGAAGAGAATGAAAGCTGCAACCGAAATTAGAATGGGGAATATCATTCGGCTGGATGGAAAAGCGTGCAAGGTCCTCAGTCACGAGATTCGCGGCACCGGAAAATTCGGGAAAACGGTCCACCTCAAAGTGAAAAGCATGGAAGACGGCCGCACGCACGAAAAATCGTTTCGGGCCGAGGACAAGGCCGAAGATATCGAAGTCCGCCGTGTGAAGATGGAATACTCCTATCAGGACGGCGATCAGTTCGTGTTCATGAACATGGAGAATTTTGAACAGTTTTTCCTGTCGGCAAAGTCGGTGGGCGCTGAGCGGGCATTTCTTAAGGAAAACTCCGAGATTGATATTCTCTTTGAAGGGGACAAGGCCCTCGCGATCGATTTTCCGAAAGTGGCAGAGCTCAAGGTCACAAACACGGCACCGCCCGTTAAAGGATCGAGAGACTCGACGTATAAAGAAGCGGAGCTTGAAAATGGTTTAAAGCTTTTGGTCCCCCAGTTTATTAAGGAAGGGGATGTGATTCGGGTCGATATCGAGGAACTTTCGTATCGGGACCGCGTGACGACCAAGACACTCGGCGGCGACCATCCGGAAAAAGAAAAGGAATCTCTTTAAAAAGCGGGAAAGACAATCAGTGCTTGTTCGGCAAACCGGATGAGGACGGTCGGCCAAATCCCGATGGCGATGGTTCCGGCAAGCGTAATGCAGATGGCAATCCGAGTGGGCATTGGGTTTTCGATTCGTTCGGCCGAGTCCGCCGGTGTTAAATACATGGCTTTGACCACTTTGAAATAATAGTAAGCGGCTACGGCGGAGTTGAGTGCAATGGCGATCGCAAGAGCGAACGCATGTTCCTTGACGGCTGAAGCAAAGATGAAAATTTTCCCGATGAATCCGGCCAACGGCGGAATTCCTGCCAGAGACAGCAAAAAGATCGTAAGCGACAGTGCCAAGAACGGATTCCGTTTCGCCAAACCGTTGTACGCGCCGATGTCATTTGTTCTGAGCTGCCGCTCAATGGCTAGGACTGCAAAAAAAGCGCCGAGGTTCGTAAACAAGTAAGCGATGACGTACACCAAAATAGCTTGAAGTCCCAAAGAACTCGGCGCGGCAAGTCCAACCAGAATATATCCTGCCTGGGCAATGCTGGAATATGCCAGCAGCCGTTTGATGTCGTGCTGCGAAACCGCCAAAACGTTTCCGATCGTCATCGTCAGAATAGCCAGGAAGCTGAATAAAGTTGCCCATTGGGCCATAAAAAAGGGAAATGCCGTGAGGAAGACACGTGCCAATACCGCAAAGCCGAGTGCTTTTGGAGCAATGGTCAGAAAAGCGGTGATGGGGGTAGGTGCTCCCTGGTACACGTCCGGCGCCCAGAAGTGAAATGGAACCACCGAGATTTTAAATCCAATTCCGGCAAGCACGAACAGCATGCCGATCAGAGCCAGCGTTTGACTTGCCGCGTCTAGCTTTGCGATGTGTGCCCCAATAATGGAAAGCTCAATGGAACCGGTGATGCCGAAGAGAAGCGACATCCCAAAGAGCATGAGCGCTGTCGACACGGCGCCAAAGAGCACGTATTTCAACGCCGCTTCGCTCGCGCGTTGATCAAATTTTTGAAAACCCACCAAGAGGTACGACGTAAGCGACACCGATTCGATCGCAAGAAAAATCATGAGCAGGTTGACACTTGCCCCCATGACGGTGAGTAACAGCGCGAGCGCCACGAGCAGCATGTAAAATTCGCCTCGAATACGGCCCGGGATTTGCTCATAAGCGAGACTTGCGATGACCGTGAGTCCGATCGTGCCGTAAATGAGGCCCTTAAAGAAGTGGGTCACGGGGTCCCATACGAAGGATCCGAAAAAAAGACGCACGGAAGCGCCTGCCGGCGGGCCGAACCACCAAGCTAGAGCCAAAGCAGCCAACGTGAAATAGGCCACCCATTTTTTATCGGAGAATGCAAAGTCCAGGGCCATCGCGATAAAAAACGAGACCACCAAAATCAATTCCGATCCGAAAAAGGGAATGCTTAACAGGGCGCTCACGCCAGAGTTCCTCCCACCGACTTCACAAGCGCTTCAAGGGTCGGCGCGATGTATTGAAGAACGATTTTGGGATAAACCCCCACGAGCAAAATCAAAATCATGAGCGGTACGAGCGTAAAAATTTCTCTTGCGCTGATATCTTTAAGGTGCGCCCATTTGGGGTTGAGACTTCCGAGCAGCACACGCTGGATCATGTACAACAAATACGCCGCTGCAAGCAGAATTCCTACGCACGCAGCGGCCGTCATCCATCGGTACACCGGAAAACTTCCGAGAAGCACCATGAATTCGCTCACGAAACCGGCAAGACCCGGGAGTCCGAGCGAAGCGAGCGAACAGAAAATCAGTATTCCGCCGTACACGGGGAGTTTTACCCACAAACCGCCGAAAGAATTCAAATCTCGGATGTGTGCACGGTCGTACAACACGCCGACCAGTAAGAAGAGCGCCCCTGTAATTAAACCGTGAGTAAACATTTGAAGGAGCGCTCCCTGAAATCCCGTGAGCGTAAAAACCGCAAGTCCCAAGAGGACAAAGCCCATGTGGCTTACGCTCGAATAAGCGACCATTTTTTTAAAGTCGGTTTGGGCAAACGCAACAAACCCTCCGTAAATAATGCCGATCACGGCAAGGATACCCATGGCGGGACCGAACCAGCGGGCTGCTTGGGGCAGAATGGGATAACTGATTCTAAAGAAGCCGTAGGTTCCCATTTTGAGCAGAATCGCCGCTAAAATGACGCTGATCGGGGTCGGGGCTTCGACGTGCGCATCCGGCAGCCACGTATGAAACGGCCAGATCGGAACTTTAATGGCAAATCCCAGGAACAACGCGAGGAACACCATTTGTTGGAAGTGAAGCGCAAATTGGTTTTGCCCAAGCGCCAGCATGTTAAAGGTGTGCGGCGTGCTCGCAAAATAAAGAGCGAGAATACCGATCAGCATGAACATACTCCCCGCCAAGGTATACAGGAAAAATTTAATCGCCGCGTACTCTTTTCTAGGGCCTCCCCAAATTCCGATCAGGAAGTACATGGGAACAAGCACCACTTCCCAGAAAATGTAGAAGAGAAATAAGTCTAGGGAAACGAACGTGCCGATCATTCCAGTTTCTAAAAGGAGGTAAAGCGCAAAATATTCTTTCACGCGCTCTCGGATGCCGAATGAAGCAACGCAGGCGAGAAACGACAAAAGCCCGGTGGTGACGAGCATGATCAAACTGATGCCGTCGAGACCGAGGTGATAGTACACTCCAAGCTGCGGAATCCACAGTGCGCGTTCCGCAAACTGCATCCCGGTTTGCGAAAGATCGAACTTTGCGAGGACCGCAATCACCAGTAAGAGCTCGCACGCGGTGGTGAACGTTGCCAAGTTTCGGATGAGCTTATGCTGGTCACGTCCTATGAGCATGATGACGATCATTCCGACGATCGGAGTAAAAACAAGCCAACTCAATAATCCCATGTGGTTAACCTCCTCATGACACGGTGTACAAAATAACGAGAACTCCCAAAAGTAAAATTAGTAAATAGTGGTGGATCACTCCTGTCTGAAGCAGTCTTACGATGCCGCTTGTGGTTCTCACCGCCCAACCCGTGAAGTTGACAAGTCCGTCGATCATATATTGATCAATCCAGTTTTTGACGCGGCTTAGAGCAACCGTTTTAAAACCGACTTGGTTGACGCATCCGTCCACCACTCGTTCGTCAAACCGGAACAAAATTCCGGCAAGCGATTTGAATCCTCGGATGAAACTGGCGTCGTACAGTTCGTCGAACCAAAGTTTGTTTTGAGAGGCGGAATAAAAAAGCCAAGATTTTTCAGCCAATTTTTTGGGGAGTTCGGGCTGGACGATGTAAAAGATAAGTGCGATCAAGAGACCCAGAAAACACATGGCGGTAGAAACGGCGACAACGAAGGAGTTGACGTGATGAATTTCACCGTGTCCACCCAAAATGAAGGATTGAAACCAGTGATCCATCACGGGAGAGCCGGGAAGACCGATGACGGCAGAGCCGACGGCCAGGATGATGAGCGGGATCGTCATCGAGACGGGCGACTCGTGAGCGTGAAATTTCCCGCGCGTTTTTCCGAAAAAGGCGAGGAAGAGCAGCCGGAACATATAAAAGGAAGTCATCGCCGCCGTGAGGGACAACACCCAGAAAATGATGAGGTGTTGATGATTGAAAGCGCTTAAGAGAATCTCGTCTTTACTCCAGAATCCCGACAACGGGGCGAATCCCGTGATCGCAAGTGTTGCCACCAGGAACGTCCAGAAGGTGATCGGCATGGACTTTCGGAGCCCCCCCATTTCGCGCAGGTCTTGAACGTCGGAACAACCGTGAATGACACTGCCGGCTCCCAAGAAGAGAAGCGCTTTGAAAAAAGCGTGGGTCATCAGATGAAAACTTCCGGCCGCAAGTCCGCCGACCCCCAGCGCGGCTACCATATATCCCAGTTGACTGATGGTGGAATATGCGAGCACTTTCTTGATGTCGAATTGAGTCAACGCAAAATAAGCGGCACCGAGAGCGGTGGTCGTGCCGATCACGGCAACCACTTGAGACGTAATTTCGAACGCGTGAAACAAAGGAAAGAGCCGCGCCACCAAATAAATTCCTGCCGCGACCATGGTGGCGGCATGGATGAGCGCACTGACCGGAGTGGGACCTTCCATCGCGTCCGGGAGCCACACGTGGAGCGGGAATTGAGCTGATTTTCCGATGGCGCCCGAGAAGAGCAGAAGGGCGCTTACAGGGAGTATCCAAGATCCCGCGTAGGCGTGCGCAAGCTCGGGCTGAATATCTACGAACCGGACCGTGCCAGTGGCATAAAAGAACGTGGCAATTCCAAGGAAGAAGCCAATGTCTCCGATCCGGTTCGTGATAAAGGCCTTTCGGCCGGCTTGAGCGGCCGACCGTTTTTCAAACCAAAACCCGATGAGAAAATAAGAACACAATCCTACCAGTTCCCAAAAGAGGTACATTTGAACGAGCGTTGTGGAAAGAACAAGACCGAGCATCGAGAAAAGAAAGAGCGAAAGATAGGCGAAAAACTTAGGGTATCTCGGGTCCTTGTGCATGTAGCCGGTTGAATAAATGACGATGAGCGATCCTACGAAGGTCACCACAAAAAGCATCATGGCGCTCAAGGGGTCGATTAAGACACCGAATTCGATGGGCACGCGGTTGACCACGAGCCAGGTGGCGTTGGCGTAGAGTGTATTTCCGCCGATTACATTTGCGATTTCAAAACCGGCAAGCAAGCAGGAAGCCAAGCTTGCACCGACGGCCACCCACGCACTTTTTCGCTTGAGCGCTCCTCCAAAAAATACAATGGTGACGAACGCAAGGAGCGGCAATATGGGAATCAACACGGCGCGAATTACCATTTCAGGAGCTCCACCTCATCGGTATAAATCGTTTTTTGATTTCGATAAAGAACCAACACGATGGCCAAGCCGACCGCAGCGGTGGCGGCGGCGAGAACAATCGTGAAGATCACGAACACCTGCGCAACGGTGGCCGAAACGTCCAGCATCCGCGCGAAGGAAATAAAATTGACATTGACCGCGTTCAGCATGATTTCGATCGAGATCAGAATGCCCACCATGTTCCGGCGCGTCGTGGCGCCGTAAAGGCCGATAAAAAACAGGAGCGTCGAGAAAATCAAAAGATGCTGGAGAGGTACCGTCGTCATTCGTCGCTCCTCGCCACGGCAATCGCGCCGATCAAGGCAACCAATAGAACTAAAGACACAAGCTCAAAGGGCAGAACAAACCGGCCCATCAGAGCGCGGCCCAATTCCACGGCGTTTGTTTCTTGAAGCTGAACGGCCAATTTCCACGGAGTGTTGACAATGGCTCTTACCACTAAATACGCACACGCCGCAATTAAAACGAGAGCCGGAATAATCTGCCGGTTGCTTTGAGGAACCGATGGATCTTGAATCCGCGCCGTCAGCATAATGGCGAAAATCACAAGGGTCATGATGGCGCCTACGTAGATCAGGATTTGGATCGCGGCAATAAATTCGGCATGGAGAAAAAAGTAAATGATTGCAACGCCCAAAAGGGTGAACGCGAGGAAAATCGCCGCGTGAAACATGTTGCGGACCGCGACCGTCAGCGCCGCCGTGATGAGAACGCCGCCCATGAGCGCGTACAGTGAACTAGTTCCAAATGCCGAAATGAAT
>MHFO01000055.1 GCA_001804225.1 Omnitrophica bacterium RIFCSPLOWO2_01_FULL_50_24
CACTGTGCGCAAATTCCTTTCATAACGCCTGTTTTCTGATTCGATCAATTCCCAATGCTGTTCGCCCTTTACGGTATATTGTTTCACGTCGTGCTTTGCTTTGATGGTAAACGCGTGCACGGTTTCATGAATTTCCTGCCAAGAGGGGATAATTTTACGAGTCACTCCGCCCTCAACCGCAGAAGCCCACGTCAGACGGGATTTTGCCCCGTCTTTAAATTCGCGCTCATATTCGAATTCAACTTCAGGCCATCCCTCAACCGTAAGGCCTGCTTCGACGATGAAGGTGCCGATGTCAAGCTCAAGCTCCCGGTCGATACTGGAATGTTCTAACGCTGTGAAGCGATGGTAAACGCCGCCTAACGTGTCGTAAAACTTTGGGAATTCCTTGAACTCAACTTGGACGAATCCAAAATCATCCTTTTTCACTAGAAGCGAGCCAAAATAGTCATTTCGCGTAATGGACGGGTCTTCATCCAAAAGGCCCCGGCCTTCGATATCAATCGTAACATCCTCAGGCGTTTCATAATGCTGTTTGAACTCTTCCGCTCCCCCAACGTATCCCGTTTTAGTCCAGTTGTGGGCCTGAAATTTATCACCATCTCCGTACACAAACGTGTATTGCGCCGGCAGAATCTCTATGGAGCCAGGGGCGTGACTCTCCGTTTTCTCCCCGGCAGCGAAAAGAGTCCCGGCGGAAAAACACATGATTCCGGCAGCGCCTGCTATCAAACAAAGTTTCCAAGAAACGCGCATCGTTATTTTTCCTTAGTAGCGTAAATGTTCGTCAAAATTCGATCCGTGAACTGCCGTATGACATGCTGCGCTGAAGCAAGTTCCGACAGGTATTCTCGACGTCGCATGCGAAACCCTTCCAATGATTGGAAACGTTGCTTGCACATGACAGCGAAGGCACAGGTTCGAATCTCGCGCAATGAGCATTTTGTCTGTGATGGAACCATGAACCTTGTGGCACGTCGTACATCCCTCGCGCAATGCTTCATGTTCCCAAACGAATGGGCCCCCCTGTTCCTTATGGCATTTAAAGCAGGCCTCGTTCACATCTTTTAAAGAAGTGGCCGTCCACGGTCTTACTTCCGGAGCGTGGGCATTATGACAATCGGAACACGACATTTTTCCTTCCAGCACGGGGTGGTGGTACGGAAGCTGAAATTCTATTTTCTTATCTGTGTGACAAGCAAAGCAGGCCTCTGGATTTTTCTTCGGATTTACGATGTGCTTACCCCGGCCGCCGCCCGCTTCAACGTGCAAACTCCCCGGACCGTGGCACATTTCACAGCCCTCTACCGTTGCATCCCCAGCGGGAATGGCAATCCGCTCGTGAGTGGAAAGTTTAAACTCCTTGGTCTGTTCCTCATGGCAAGCGGAACACGTTTCGGAGCCAACGTACTCGGCTCCCTCAATGGCAGGCACTTCGGTTATTTCTTTTTTTGCGGCTTGAAGGTTGGGAACGGATAAGAACAGGAGAGCGATCCCGCAAACCATCGAGATCAGAAAAAAGGTCCGAAGTTTGATTTTGATCATTTAGTAATTACCTCGACCCTATTATCGTTTAAAAGCGCTCATAGGGTAAATCGATTTTTTTGATTAGAACGATCAGTATTTCTTATCTATGGAATTTCTATCAAGAACTAATCAGTTAACACGATCTTGGCAGGCGCGAAGCCATTGAAATTTTGTACTGCGCTCGCTGAGGAGTAAGCGCCGATGTTTTTCACGTATACGACACTTCCCACATCGAGTTCGGGGAGCTCTTCGCTTAGGGAAATCGTGTCAAAAGAGTCGCACGTGGGGCCGGCGACCGTCGAAAGAAATTTCTGCCCTCTCCGGAGCGTCTTTAATTCGTATTTGCAGTGGTCGAACACGATTCCCGAGAAATCTCCGTATACGCCGTCGTTGAGGTAGTAGTAGTTTTTGTTGTTTCTGAAGGTTCGGCCGATGACTTGAGTCACCAAGATGCCGCCGGGACCCACGAGAAACCGTCCGGGCTCGGCGATCACGCGTGTTTTTTTGTCGAAGAGGCGCGTCAACTCCGTTCTCACCGTCCGTGCCAGAGTTTCAAACGTGGCGTGGTTTTCATGATCGAAATGACGAATCGGAAACCCGCCGCCGATGTCGAGGATCGACAGGGTAAGTCCTTCTTCTTTAGCTTCTCTAAAGACGGCTGCCGTGACTTCAAGGGCCTGAACATAATTTTGGATTTGAGTGCATTGCGAGCCCACGTGAAAACTAACTCCTTCGGGCTGAAGGCCCAGAGCTTTCGCTTTGCGGAGCAGAAACACCGCCTGTTCCGGATCAGCCCCAAACTTGAGCGAAAGCTCAACGACACTGCCGATGTTTTCTACCTTGATTCGAACCAGCACTCGGCTCGCGGGGGCGTGCCGCGCAATTTTGTAAAGCTCCGGCTCATTGTCAAAAGTCATAAGCGAGACTCTTTTTCGTGCCGCCATTTGGAGATCGGGCACGGATTTAATCGTGTTGGCAAAAATAATTTTTTGGGGCGGCGCCCCCAACCCCAGCACCAGATTCATTTCCTGAGCGCTCGCAACGTCAAAGTGTGACCCCAGACGCACGAACGTTTTGATCACGTCGGGGTGCGGGTTGGCTTTGATGGCGTAGTAGGGGGTGACCTGCGGAAGATATTGTCGAAAACGTTTGTACTGCCGAATCAAAATGCTCCGGCGAATAATCATCACAGGCGCTGCGTGTTTCGCGAGCGTCTGGCGGATGAGATTTTCTACGGTGTTTCCGTTCGGACTAAATTCTGACTTCTTCATAGGAGTCAGATGTGACCTCCATAAACGTTACTTTGGGCGAGACCAAAAACGTGGAAAACTGCCAAACGTCCTCTTCCTTGGGGAGGGAAGATCCATAATCGAGGAAGCGATTCTTCCTGTCTTTTAGCGGCGTCCAATCCACCGCTTGCGAGATGAACGGTCCCAGATAAGGTTTCGAGGTCGCGATAATTTCTTCGTGCGGCAAGTCGTCCGGAAGACAAACTCCTTCCTCCGGATGACTCAAAATCCAAATCGACGCCGCTACGGCTGAAACAGCCACTTGCAAGGTGGTCGCATTTTGATTAGGTACTAGGCGGCGCGTTTCCTCGATGTCCAGGAGACTCCCGATCCACCAGGATTGGTACTGATGGCCCATCAGGAGACATCCCAGTTCGTCTCGGCCGCTTGTGATTTCGTCATTCATGATTCTTTGTTTTGGCTGCAGGACAAACTGCCGCATTTCGAGTTCGTGAAGCGAATTAATCGCAGCGTCTGCCGGACAGTACGCGTAATGAACGGTGGGACGGTACAGCACTCGATGGCCTTCGCGCACCGTCAGCTTTTCGGAGATGGAAAACGCTTCACCGTGCCGGATCACCATCCCCGTGATTTCGCCGCACGGGACCCAGGAACGAACCCACGTGTTCATTCCTTTGCTCGAGAGACAAATTTGGTTCTTCGGTCCTCTTTTGTGAAACATGGCGCCCTTGGGCGCCCGGCGTTCGTGCGTTCCCCAACCCAATTCTGCCGGCGCCACTCCTTCCTCATACATTCCGGCGATGCTCCAGGTATTGACAAATTCGTCCACTTCTTTAGGTTTGTTTGAGATTTGCGTGTCCCGCTCGCTGATGTGAATCGTTTTCACACCTTCAAGCATCGCAAGCCGCGCGAAATTTTGGTCTCTTAACGCAGCGACCAATTCCTCCGTTTGAGAATCTGTTGGTTTCTCGCTCAAAATCCGCTGAGCAATGTCTATGAGCGCTTGCTTGGTAAAATGGGATACCAGTCCGGGATTGGCGCCATGATCCACGACCGCGGTGGCACCCTTCTTATTCTTCCAACCCGCGATCATTTTGCGCATGACCATGTGACGGGCGTACAGAGTAAACTCAGTAGGGGGCTTGCCTTCCGCCCCTTTGTAGGGTTCCCAGAGCTCAACGGACGTATTGATGTAATGCACGCCGTGACGGTGGCACCACTCGAGTATGGCACAGCAGTCGATGTCCCAAGCCAGATCGATAATGAGGTCACCTTTACCGACGTGGCTTTTGAGCACCGAATCGTAGTTTTCTCTGGTGATTTTATTGATTGAATACCGGACCCCTCGGCTTAAAGAATCCTCGACGCGCGAGCGATTGTCTATGAAATCCACGATGGTGATGTTCTGAGGCGGGACCTCAATCAATTTCAGGATCAACGGCACGGCGCATTGCGAGACGGAGCCGCAACCGATGACTAAAATTTTTCCTTTGAAATTCATTACCCTCTCCTTCAATCCCTGGCCGAAAATGTTTCCGATTCATTCTAACAAAGAAATTTTTTCGCGCAAAGGAAAAACACTCAAAAGTGGAAAAAAAGTTCTCCTTCGAAAACGATAGGAATCAGAAATTAATCGTAGAATAAGTCGGAGAGTGTGGTAAAATTACAAACCTTATGTTTTTGGACCTTTCAGAACCGCCTGTGGAATTTCTTTTGACGCTCAAGTACAAACGCAAATCGAACGTTAATGATGAGGAATGATGCTGGATCAAAAGCGGGTTATTAACTGGAGAAATTTAGTTTTTTTTGGCGGTACGACTGCCATCGCGCTTGTCGGGATCCCCATCTATATTTCTATCCACGGACTTTCCCGCATGGAACTAGGCCTTTTTCTCTTTTGGGCTTTTGTAACCGGAATATCCATTACCGTAGGGTACCATCGTTTGTTTGCCCACCGCGCTTTTGAGGTCAACCCCGTGATTGAGTTTTTAGTTACGTTCTTTGGCGCCGGTGCGTTTCAGGAGTCCGTTCTTCAGTGGACGGCCCAGCATCGGCAGCACCACCGGTTTGTCGACACCGATCAAGACCCCTACAACATTAAGCAAGGTTTCTTCTACGCCCATTTGGGCTGGCTGCTGGTGCGCAAGCACGCGATCTCGTATGAATTCGTCAGAGACCTTAAGGTCAAAAAGGTGCTCGTACATCAACACCGCCATTACGTTTTGTGGGCCATTGGTTCCGGCATAATTCTCCCAACGGTTGTAGGCGCACTGTTGGGACATGGTTTGGGAGCATTTCTGATTGCAGTCGCCGGGCGGCTTACCTTTGTTCACCACGGAACCTTCATGATTAATTCGGTATGCCATTATTTTGGCCGCCCCACGTATGACCGCCAGTCTTCGCCCAAAGACCACTGGATCGTTGCTTTGATTACCAACGGGGAAGGGTATCATAGTTTTCACCATCGCTTTCCCTCAGACTATCGCAACGGGGTCAAGTGGTATCACTGGGACCCGAGCAAGTGGGCGATTCGGCTGATGTCGTTTGCGGGCCTAGCCAAAAACTTAAAGCGGGCTTCGGACTTTCAAATTCTGTCTGCCCATTTGACAGCGGAAAAAGAATTGGTGGAACATTCCGTGGTTCGGATGCCGGACAAAGTGCAATCAGCGGCGTTAGAGGCATTAAAGGTTCGGTATAACCAAGTGAAAGATTTGCTTCATCTTTGGGAGCTGCGCGTCAAAGAGCATGCGGCCATTTGCAGCCAGGGGTTCAAAAAGTCAAATGTCGTCAGGAAAACCGCGCGCGTTCGGATCCAAGAAGCAAAACGCCAATTTCTAGCCGTTAAGGAACAATGGGCGAGTTTCGTGGCTCGTCCCGCCACGTT
>MHFO01000056.1:0-6191 GCA_001804225.1 Omnitrophica bacterium RIFCSPLOWO2_01_FULL_50_24
AAAGAGTTCAAAGGACTATTGGAAAGCATTGATCAGGCACGAGCCATTCATGAGGGAAAACGGAAAGCAAGCCGTGTCTATCGTTTTGAACCCGTAAAAGTAAAAGAAATCCGCGAGAAATTAGGGTTAACCCAGGCTCAATTTTCGGATATGTTATGCATTAGTCTCGCGACTTTAAGGAATTGGGAACAAGGCAGAACTTATCCTGAGGGCGCTGCGATTGCGCTTTTGAGAGTTGCCGACTTAAAACCGGAAGCGGTCCTTAAAGCTTTGCATGCGGCTTGATTTTTAATTACTGAATTCATGGCGTCTGAATCAAGGGACACAATGAGCTGACCCTGCAATGTTTGTGAACCCGGCACAATTAGAAGGGGTACCGAAAGAGAAAGAAAGATACCGAAAGAGAAGTTTCTCCTCGACAAAGGTCACGCGGTTCGCGCCCGCTCCTGACGCCGGACATACCTCGGTACCATCACGACTTCCCAACTGCGGTAAAAAGGGTTACAATGCCCACGATCTTATGTGTCCTCAGACGATTTCACCTCCGAAGAGACGATTTCCCAAGGGGTCGGACAGGGAAATAGGCCCGCTCACCGATTGGGATCGCGAGTGGCTTTGGCATCCTTTTACCCAAATGGGAGATTGGGTTCGTGAAGACTTTCTCATCATCGAATCGGCCAAGGGATGCTATCTCAAGGATATTCACGGCCGCCGCTATTTGGACGGGGTCTCAAGTCTCTGGTGCAATGTCCACGGCCATCGAGTCAAGAAGCTCGACCGGGCGATTAAAGCACAGCTTCAGAACGTGGCGCATTCCACGTTTCTCGGGCTTTCCAATGTTCCGGCCATTCGTCTGGCCAAGAAGTTGGTGACGGTAGTCCCGCGCGGGCTCAAGCGCGTTTTTTATTCGGACTCTGGTTCTGAAGCGGTTGAAATCGCCCTGAAGATGAGCTACCAGTACTGGCAGCGTCAAGGCGAGCCGGCTAGGACAAAATTTGTTTGCCTCACCAACGCCTATCACGGAGACACGATCGGAGCTGTGAGCGTGGGAGGCATTTCTCTATTTCACGAGGCGTATCGGCCGCTTCTCTTTGATGTGATTCGGGTCGAGGCACCGCACCGGTATCGGGACGAGTTTGAGGGCAGCGAAGAAGAGTATGCTAACGTTTCGGCGAAGCGGCTCAAAGCCGTTCTAAAGAAGCATCACCGCCAAACGTGCGCGCTCGTCATGGAGCCGCTCATGCAGGGTGCGGCCGGCATGATTCGTCAACCGGCAGGATATGTGGCTCGGGCGCGCGAGCTTACAAAAAAATACAACGTTCTTTTGATTTTAGACGAGGTAGCCACTGGTTTTGGAAGAACGGGCAAGATGTTTGCAAGCGACCACGAATCGGTGACGCCCGACATCATGTGCGTGGCAAAAGGTTTAAGCGGGGGCTATCTTCCGCTTGCGGCTACCGTGACGACTGAGGAAGTGTACCGGGCTTTTCTGGGCCGCTACGATGAATTCAAGACGTTCTTCCACGGCCACACGTTTACGGCCAATCCGCTTGCGTGCGCGGCGGCGCTGGCAAATCTCGAGTGGTTTGAAGAGGACCGAACGCTTGAGAAGCTCAAGCCGAAAATTCAGTTTCTTACCCAGGAATTGGAGCGTTTCAAGAAACTCGAGCACGTTGGGGATATTCGGCAGGCAGGTTTTATGGTCGGCCTTGAACTGGTGAGCAACCGAGCAGCCAAAACGCCTTACGAGTGGAGCGAAAAAATCGGAATTCGTATCGCCAACGAAGCCCAGCGACGCGGTGTCATTATCCGCCCTCTGGGGAACGTAGTCGTCCTCATGCCGCCGCTTGCGATCAGTATTCGTGAGCTTGCGCGGCTGCTCAAAGTGGTCCATCAATCGATTCAAGCGGTAACCGAAAGGAGTTCCGCATAACACATGGCAAAAGGGATTTTCGTCACCGCTACGGATACGGGCATTGGAAAAACCGTTATTTCCGCGGGGCTTGCGATGGCGATCCGCAGCCGGGGAATACGCGTGGGAGTGATGAAGCCCGTGGCAACGGGCTGTTTTGGGGAGCGCGAGCGGCTGATCAGCGCGGACGCGGTCTATTTGTTTGAGGCGGCCGAGAATGAATATGCGCCGCTCACCAGCCCCATTCGGTTTCGAAATCCGGTGGCACCAAGCATCGCGAGCGTCTATGAGCAAAAAGAAGTGGATTTGGACGCTATCCGCGGCGCGTTTGGCGAGCTTCAAAAGCATTACGACTTCATTATTGTGGAGGGAATCGGCGGGCTTTTGGTACCGATCAAAAAAAATTATCTCGTGGCAAATCTCATTCGGGAATTTGCGCTTCCCCTTGTGATTGTGTCCAATATCTCTTTAGGAGCGATCAACCACACGCTCCTCACCGTTGATGCGGCCTTGATACGCGGGTTCAAGATTAAGGGAATTATTTTTAACCGCGCGCCGCTCGTCAACTATTCGCTTGCGGAAATGACGAATCCTCGAGTCATTCACGAACTCACCGGGATTCCCATTCTGGGGGTGGTACCCGAGATTCAAGAATTGAATGTGGAGCGGTGCCGATTCGGGAGTTTGAAAGAGGTTTTGATGGAACGCATCAATATCGATGCGATTTTAAACGGCGCTTAAGGGATGACGCATGAAGGATAATAAGAAAATTTTAGTTGCGATGTCCGGCGGGGTGGACAGCTCTGTTGCCGCTTATCTTCTCAAGCGCGCCGGTTATGAGGTGGGCGGTGCCACGATCCGCACGTGGGCAAGCGGAAACTGTGCCGAGAAAAATACAAAAACCTGCTGCGGGGTCATCGGGGTCGAAGATTCCAGACGCGTGGCCTGGAAACTGGAAATCCCTCACCACGTGTTTAATTTTGAAGACGTGTTTAAAACGCACGTCGTGGATTATTTTTCAAAGGAATATCTCAAGGGCCGGACTCCGAATCCGTGCATTGCGTGTAATCAACATGTCAAGTTCACGCACTTTTTAAAGCGGGCCAGGGCCCTTGGCTATGACGCGATTGCTACCGGCCATTACGGGCGGCTGGAGTTCGATGAGCATTCCGGTCGTTATTTCGTTTCCGAGGGGAAAGATCCGGGCAAAGATCAATCGTATGTATTGTTTCCGCTTGCTCAGGAGCTGCTTGCGCGTCTTGCGCTTCCCGTCGGAGATTATACAAAGGCGGAAATTCGTGCCATTGCCCGCGAACTTGATCTTCCGGTTGCCGAGAAACCCGACTCGCAGGAAATCTGCTTTATCCCGAGCAATGAGTACGGCGCGTTTTTAGAGCGCGAGCTCGAACTTCCCGATATGCCCGGCCGTGTGGTGGATCGCTTTGGACGTGTGTTGGGAACACATCACGGGTATTACCACTTCACAGTAGGTCAGCGAAAGGGTCTGAACATCCCCTACCGGCATGCGTTGTATGTGATGCAGGTCATCCCGTCGCGAAATTTGGTGGTGGTCGGTTCTAAAGAAGAGGTGAAAAATCGTGTTTGCCGAGTGAATTCCATCAATTGGTTCCTGCTGCCCGAACGAAACGCTCCGCTCCGCGTTCAGGCAAAGGTTCGTTCACGTCACCCGAAAGCCCCGGCCCTTTTGGAATGGATTTCCGAAGATGAAGTGAAAGTTACGTTTGACGAACCTCAAGAAGCCATTGCTCCGGGCCAGGCCTGTGTCTTTTATGCCGGACCCCGGGTACTGGGCGGGGGTTGGATCGCATCGGTTGAAATGGCGGAACGCGCCAAAGAGCCGGAGTCTTTGGAGGTAGGAAGTTGATGACGGACGCTCAGCAAATCAAGTTCGACCGCCTGACCTGCGTGATTAAAAGTTACGACAGCACGCTCGTCGCGTTTTCGGGCGGCGTGGACTCCGCCTTTGTGTTACGAGTTGCGCGAGATGTTTTAGGGAAGCACTGCGTGAAAGCGGTTACTGCCGACAGCCCATCAGTTCCGCGGCGGGAACTTGAGAACGCAAAGAAACTTGCGTGCGAGCTGGGCGTCGAGCACAGGGTGATTCAAACCAAAGAATTTGAAGACCCCCGGTATCTTGCCAATTCCGAGCAGCGGTGCTTTTTTTGCAAAACCGAGTTGTATACCCGGCTCACGGTTTTGGCAGGCGAGTGGCGGCTCCGGACGGTTTGCGACGGCACTCATGTGGACGATCTCGGCGATTTTCGTCCGGGACTTCGCGCCGCCAGCCAACATCATATTCAAAGCCCCTTGGTTGCAGCCGGATTCGGGAAGGCGGAGATTCGGGCGTTGAGCCGCTCGATGGGTTTAGCGGTTTGGGATAAACCCGCGAGCCCTTGCCTTTCGAGCCGGGTTCCGCACCGAGAAGAAATCACCGCTCAAAAATTGAAACAAATCGAAGCAGGGGAAAATTTCTTGAAAGATTTGGGCTTTTGTATTGTTCGTTTAAGGCATCTTGGCGAAACCGCGCGCGTGGAGCTGGGCCGTGATGAGTTTGTCCGTGTGATGGATGTTGGGCTCCGCAACGAAGTGACGAATTTCATTTTGTCGCTGGGATTCCGCTCCGTTTGCCTTGAGCCGTACGGAGCAAGCCGTGTTGATTTAGAAAAGAATCTTGATCCGGCCGTGCGAACAGAAATGACCAAGGCGGGCTTATGTTAGGACTTCGCCCAAGGGGCATCCGGCTTCCGAGTCACAAAGACCGTACGCTTTACTCCTTGCAGATTGGATGTCCGCCGCCTCCGCCCATCGTCAAAATCTCTTTGCCGAAGCAGATGCTTTCTTCTCTTTCGCCCTGCGTTCACGTGGGAGATTCTGTGTGTGTCGGGACCAAAGTGGTTGAAAGTTTCAATTGGATGTCGGCTCCCATTCATTCCAGTGTGAGCGGAAAGGTTTCGGAGGTGCATTCGGAATTCATCGTGATCGAGTCCGACGGGCTGGATCGACCGGATGCTTCCATCCAAGTGAGAGGCGGCATTCCTCTTGAGTCGGACTGGCTGATCAACACCATTCGCGAAAACGGAATCGTGGATTTGGGCGGAAGCGGCGAACCGATTCATCCCCGCCTTTTGGAAGCTCGCGGAGCGGGTGTTGAAACGGTCATTCTCAATGCGTGCGAGTCGGAACCGTTTCTAACCTCCGACCACGTGCTGATGATCAATCATGCCGTTGAGGTGTTAAAGGGGGCTGAGCTCATTCGAGTAGCATGCGGGGCCAAGCGGGTTGTGATTGTAACGGAGCGGGACAAGCGCGAAGCCGTCGAGGTTTTAAACAGCAAGAATTACAACCTGAAATTTAAGACCATTGAGACCGCGATGCTTCCCGTTCGTTATCCGCAGGGAGACCACCGAGTTTTGTTTGAATCGGTCACGCGGAAAAAATTGGCAAAGGGGGAAACATTCATTGCAAAAGGTGTCCTCATCGAACATGTGGCAACGGCCTTCGCCGTTTATGAAGCAGTTTATTTAAGGAAACCGTTTTACGAGCGTGTCATTACGGTCAGCGGTTCGTGTGTCGCAGACCCCAAGAATTTATGGGCGAGGAGAGGAACCCCTGCCGTGGAATTGTTAAGCGCTGCGAAAGGTTTCTTAAGAAGTCCCGACCGAGTTATTTTTGGGGGACCGATGACGGGCGAGCCCATTGATGATTTCGATCGCCCTGTGACCCCTCAAGTCAGGGCCATCTTGGCCCTTCCCGCCGAGTCGGTCGCAGCGGGCGTTGAAGAACCGTGTATTCGATGTGGTTTGTGTGTCGACACGTGTCCCGAAACCCTCATCCCCGAAGCATTGGTGCGGGCCGTTCGGGGAAAGGACCATGAACTCGAAGAAGAATATCGACTCGATGCTTGTACGGAATGCGGGGTCTGCGCCTACGTGTGCCCTTCGAAGATTCCCATTGTGAGTATTCTGCGGGAAGGGAAAAGACAAGGTCAAAAGAAAGAATCAGGAGTTTCTCACCCTTCCGGCTTCGGCCGCGTTGTGAAGGAGTCCGAACCCATGGTTCCGTCCGAAGAGGAAGAGGTGACGTCCTCTGCCTCGATCGGGCAAGATAAATCTTAGTCATTTTTATGTCCCCGATGTTTAAAGTTACTTCCGATCAACCCCTTTCCGTTGTTTCCGGTCCGCACCTCCATTCGGACAATTCTGTGTGGAAGGTCCAGTGGGGGACGATAGCGGCTTTGAGTCCTCTGTGGGCAGTCAGT
>MHFO01000056.1:6219-20622 GCA_001804225.1 Omnitrophica bacterium RIFCSPLOWO2_01_FULL_50_24
GGATTTTGTGTCTCGCCACTTTTTTTTCGGTTAGTCTGGAAACTTTGTACCGGTGTGCCGCGCGGCAAAAGATCAGGATCAAGGACGGCAGCGCTTTTTTGATCGGTTCTGTTTTGGCATTTCTCCTGCCGCCTTCCATTCCGTGGTGGCTGGTCCTCTTTGGTTCTTTCGTTGCTGTCGTGATCGGTAAGGAAGTTCTTGGCGGATTGGGGCAGAACATACTTCATCCGGCGCTCGTAGCGGATGCAAGTTTGATTATTTTATTTCCGGGGTTCACTCGCTCCCCAGAGGGCTCGCTTGCAAATTTCGCAGGAGCTCCGGAATTTCTAAGCACGAGCTCTGTGATTGCCATTGTGCTTGGAGGTGTCTTTTTGATCGTGACCAAACGGGCTCATTGGGAAACACCGCTTGCGTTTTTGATCGTGGTTTTTGGAAGCGCGTTTGCAGTCGGACAAATTTGGATGGGCGAGCTGGCGACCGGCCTTATTTTTTTTGCGGCTTTTTTTGTCTTGACGGATTCCGTGACGTCTCCGATGACACGCGTGGGTCGTCTTGTGTTTGCCTCCGGAGCCGGCGTACTTTCCGTCGCATTAAACGTTTGGGGTTCTCCGGAATCGAGCCTCGTTTTCAGTGTGCTTTTGATGAATGCCTTGGTTCCGGTGCTTGATTTCGCATTTCGCCCAAGATAAAAACCGCCAGGCATTTGATTACGGGATTACCTGATTATCTTCTCCTTAAAAAAAGCCCTCCATTGGTAATTATCCCAAGTCGTGGGTATACTTTAGGAATAGAGCAGAGTTCGTTAACGTACTTAACCCTAAGAGGGATCGATGGATACATCCCGCATTTTGGCTGAGGCGGTAAAACAGAAGGCATCGGATATTCATATCGCCGTTGGCCGCCCCGTTACCTACCGAGTGAATGGTCGGATGGTAATGATCGATCAAACACTGGTTACCCCAAAAGACACCGAAGAGTATATGAGATCGATCACGTCCGAAGTGCATCGCGCTCAGCTTGACCGCATGGGGGGTGTGGATTTTGGCTTCGATTTGGAACAGGGTGTTCGATTCCGTGTTTCGTGTTTTAAGCAACGCGGTGTTTACGGCTTGGTTCTCAGGTTGCTGCCAAAGGAATTTTTCACCTTCGAAACTATCGGGCTTTCCGACAAAGTAATCGACTTGCTTTCGCGGCCGCGCGGGCTGATTTTAGTTACCGGTCCCACGGGATCCGGAAAATCTTCCACGCTGGCGGCCATGGTCAATTACATCAACGAGAAATACGACCGGCACATTATTACCATTGAAGACCCGATCGAATACCGTCATGAACACAAGAAATCAATCGTGACCCAGCGCGAAGTCGGGACGGATGTTCCGTCGTTTTCGGAAGCCGTCATCAAATCGCTTCGGCAAGATCCCGACGTCCTTTTGATCGGAGAAATGAGAGATCTGCCGACGATGGAAGCAGCCATTACTGCGGCGGAAACAGGCCATTTGGTTTTTGCCACGCTTCACACCACCGGGGCAGCAAGAACCGTTGACCGCGTGATCGATGTATTTCCGGCTCATCAACAGCCGCAGATTAGGACACAGCTTGCTTCTACGTTGATCGCGGTTATCTCGCAGGCGCTTCTCCCGAAAATGGACGGATCCGGCCGCATCGCCGCTTTAGAGGTTTTGATCTTAACTCCGGCCGTTGCCAATCTCATTCGGGAGGGGAAAACGCATCAGATCATATCGGAATTGCAGACAGGGGCCAAATACGGCTCGCACTCATTGGACAGCAAGCTGGTTGATCTCTATTCGCGCGGCGTCGTTTCCTATGACGAAGCACTTGCAAAGTCCTACGATCCCGGGCTCTTCATTCAAATGGCGACACAGCGCGACCCCTCTGCAAAGGGCGGCTCGAAGAAACCAGGTCTCTTTGTCGGCCGCTAACTCCTTATCACGCGCTCAGATATAGCTAAAGAAATAAATTAATGAGATCCTTCACTTCGTTCAGGATGAGCCATTTGGAACACTTTAACTCTCCGATGGCTCAAATAGTTCTTGATTTTCAAACAGTCATTAGGTATTCTGTCGCCCAGATAGGGACGAAATAAATCCTTTCGAGTATTACCTCTCTTAGCTCATAATCCCAGTTTCAAATAACAGGAGTAAGTGGTTTTAATCTGAGGCATTAATCGACTCGACGGCATTTCCTGCCACGCTGGTCCGCTCATGAACTTATGTTGTTCTTACCTGTTTGACCGTAGGACAATTACCCCATGAGAGAGCGGTTGCTCTTAGTTGATGGGCAGGGACTGTGTTATCGAGCGTTTTATGCCATCCGTCATTTAAGCAATTCGAAAGGCGAACCGACGAATGCCATTTATGGATTTATGACGATGCTGCGGAAACTGATTCGAGAGGAAAAACCAAACTACGTTGCCGTTTGCTTCGATCGAAAAGAACCTACATTTCGACACCAGCGCTACGAGGCCTACAAGGCCCACCGCAAACCTATGCCGGATGAACTCCAAGAACAGATGCCTCACATTAAAGCATTGGTTGGGGCGTACGGAATTTCTATTTTTGAGAAGCCCGGATATGAAGCCGATGACCTCATTGCAACCATTGCCACGCAAGCTGAAAAAATGGGTCTCGATACGTTAATCGCTACGGGCGACAAAGATATGCTGCAGCTCGTTAATGATCGCATCAAAGTTTTTAATACCTACAAAGAAACGGTGGTAGACCGCGAAGGGGTCAAAGAGCGGTTTGGAGGCCTTGGTCCGGACCGGGTCGTAGACGTGTTGGGTCTTGCCGGAGATGCTTCGGACAACATTCCGGGCGTGCCGGGGATCGGAGAAAAAACGGCGATAGAACTCATTCGGGCCCACGATTCTCTGGCAGGCGTTTATCAACACGTGGATCAAGTTGCGGGAGCCGCCCGCCAGAGGGTGCTTCGGGAAAATGAGTCCATTGCCGAGCTTTCCAAAGATTTGGCGACACTCGACCGCTGCGTTCCCATCGATGTGAATTTGGAAGCATTGAAGATGGCCGGACCCAATGAAGAAGAACTTATTTCGCTCATCAAGCATTTTGAGTTCAGGACTTTACTTAAGGAATGGGCGGGCTCAGGTGAATCTCAAAAGTCCGATCGAACTTTTGAGACGGTGACGACGGTTGAACTGCTGGATCGATTGGCGGCAAAACTTTCAAAAGCTAAAGCAATCTCAGTCGACACCGAAACCACCTCGGTCAATCCGTTTAACGCCCATTTGGTGGGAATGAGTTTTTCGATTAAGCCCAAGGAGGCCTATTATGTTCCCGTTGCCTCTCGCCATCATCAAGGACCCGGAATCGCACTCGAGGTCGTTCAAAAGAAAATCGCTCCCATTCTCGCGAATGAAAAAATCAAAAAATACGGCCAAAATATAAAGTATGACTATCTCGTTTTCAAACGTCACGGGCTCGAGCTTCGCGGCGTGTCGTTTGACACGATGGTGGCTTCGTATCTCGTGAACCCGTCCAAATTTAATCACAATTTGGATGACATTGCGCTTGAGTATTTAAACGTGAGAAAAATTAAACTTGAGGAACTGATCGGTTCCGGTCGGAAACAGATTACGACCGACCTCGTTCCCCTTGAGCGGATTGCGGAATATGCGACTGAAGATGCGGATTGCGTTATGAGACTTGTTGGCCCTCTCGAAACGCTGCTCAAAAAGAACAATCTCACCCCGTTGTTTGAGCAGGTGGAAATGCCGCTTGTCAACGTCTTGGCCCAGATGGAATTAAACGGCGTAGCTCTCGACCGGGATTTGCTCTCGAAGTTATCGGTCAAATTAGGTTCCGCTCTTGAGGTGTTGACTCAAAAGATTTACCGGGAAGCGGGCGAAGAATTTAACATTAATTCTACGAAGCAATTATCCGATATTTTATTTACAAAGCTCAAACTTCCCATCATCAAGCGAACCAAAACGGGATATTCAACGGACGCCGACGTTCTCGAAAAGCTTGCGCAAAACTACGAACTTCCCAAACGTTTGCTGGAATATCGGGAGATCGCGAAGCTCAAATCAACCTATGCGGATGCGCTTCCAAGTCTGATGGAGCCCGGAACCACACTTGTGCACACTTCATTTAACCAGGCGGTGACGTCCACGGGACGGCTTTCAAGTTCGGAACCCAATTTGCAGAATATCCCCATCAAGACCGAAATGGGACGAGAAATCAGACGTGCGTTCGTACCGCGGGGTAAAAAAAGAAAAATCCTCTCCGCCGATTACTCGCAAGTCGAACTGAGGATTTTGGCTCACGTGTCAGGCGATCCCCGGTTGATCCAGGCATTTCACGATGATCTGGATGTCCACGAGTTCACGGCGGCGATTTTGTACGGCGTGAACCCCAAAGAGGTAACGCGCGAAATGCGGACGGTGGCAAAAACAGTTAATTTCAGCATTGTGTACGGTGTCAGCGGTTTTGGTTTGGCTCAAGGCCTCGGGATTTCTGTTTCGGAGGCGCAGACCTTTATCGATTCTTATTTCGACCGCTACGAGAAGGTGAAAGAATATTTGGAGTCTCAAAAGAAAAAAGCCCGAGAGGACGGATACTTAACCACTTTGCTCGGAAGACGTTCTTATTTTCCGGATATTAATTCCGGCAACGCAATGCGCCGTCAATTTGCCGAGCGCGCCGCCATCAATGCTCCCATTCAAGGTTCCGCAGCCGACATAATTAAAATCGCCATGATTCGAATCCAGTGCGAACTCGAACAGAAAAAGCTTGAGTCGCTCATGATCCTTCAAGTGCATGATGAGCTTGTTTTTGACATCCCCGATTCGGAAGTCAAGGAGGTTGAGTCCTTGATTCGCAAGGAGATGGAAAGCGCATATACGCTTTGCGTTCCGCTCAAAGTGGATGTAACCGTAGGGAACAGTTGGTACAAGGAGTAACGTTTCAGATTTGAACATGCGCTCGCCGCTCGCCCGATGGACAATCGGAATTACCGGTACGTTTGGGAGTGGGAAAAGCAGCGTTGCTCGTTTCCTTAAACGATTGGGTGCTCAAGCGGTGATTGACTGTGACCGATTAGCGCACGAAGTGTTTCGGCCGCGTCATGCACTTCGAAAGCGGATCGCTTCGCTCGTGGGCGTTCCCCAACGGCGTCTCGCGCGCAAGCGGGTTGCCGACAAGGTTTTTTCAAATCCGAGGGTTCGTGAGCGGCTGGAATTAATCGTTCATCCCTACGTGTTCGGTCGGGTACGCCGCGAACTTAAGCGCCATCCCAAAGGGGTGGTGATTGTAGAAGTGCCGCTTTTGTTCGAAACCGGTTTTGATCGAGAGTGCGATGCAACGATCAGCGTGATTGCAAGCGAGCGGGTGGCGGTACACCGGCTTAAACCAAAGGGATTTTCGGCGCGTGAAGTCCGAGCACGGCTTCGCGCACAACTGCCGGCCCGTGAGAAAAAACGAAGAGCAGATTTTTATATTGTGAACAACGGATCCAAACAGGCGTTACGCGAAAAAGCAGTCAAAGTTTGGCGCCAAATGACAAAGCAGTACAATCTCAATCAATGAAAAGGAGCTGAGAAACAAACATGGTACGAGATAATTCAATTGCAAAAGGGAACCGACGGACTGGAACCACGGAGGAGCCTCACGCTCAAGAGCCGGTACAAAATCAAGAGGGCGACTCCCTTGACGTTGCGGCACTCAAGAAGATGAAGGTCTCATCGCTTCAGGAGACGGCCAGAAAATTTAAGGTCGGCGACGTCGCCGGACTTAACAAGCAAGACCTGATCTTCAAAATTCTTCAGGCGCAGGCGGAACATTCAGGTTTGATGTTTGGAGAAGGGGTGCTTGAGATTCTGCAAGATGGATTTGGGTTCCTGCGGTCTCCGAATTACAATTACCTGCCTTCGCCGGATGATATCTACGTGTCTCCCTCCCAAATTCGTAAATTTGGGCTCAAGACCGGGAATACGGTGAGCGGTCAAATTCGTCCCCCCAAAGAGGGAGAACGTTACTTCGCGCTCCTCAAAGTTCAGGCCGTAGATTACGAGGATCCGGAGGCGGTCAAAGATAAAATTCCGTTTGACAACCTCACACCACTCTATCCCGATGAACGTTTGATTCTCGAAACGGAACCGCAGGAACTTTCGATGCGCGTTATGGATTTGCTGAGTCCCATCGGCAAGGGCCAGCGCGGATTGATTGTTGCTGCGCCGTACAGCGGAAAAACGATTTTGCTTCAGAAAATCGCAAACAGCATCATGAAAAATCAATCCAAAGTGTACATGATTGTCCTTTTGATTGACGAGCGTCCCGAAGAAGTGACCGACATGCAGCGTTCCGTTAAAGGGGAAGTCATTTCGTCGACGTTTGACGAACCGGCAGAGCGGCACGTTCAAGTGGCAGAGATGGTCATTGAAAAGGCCAAGCGGCTCGTAGAACGCAAGCGCGACGTCGTCATCTTGCTTGACAGCATCACGCGTCTTGCGCGCGCTTATAACAGCGTTGTTCCCCATTCCGGCAAGATTCTTTCCGGAGGCGTGGATTCCAACGCGCTTCACAAGCCGAAGCGTTTTTTTGGAGCGGCGCGGAACATCGAAGAAGGGGGAAGTCTTACCATTATTGCGACCGCACTGGTGGACACGGGCAGCCGCATGGATGAAGTGATTTTTGAGGAGTTCAAGGGAACCGGCAACATGGAACTTCAGCTGGACCGAAACCTCTTTCAAAAACGCATCTATCCGGCCATTGATGTCAAAAAGTCAAACACGCGAAAAGAAGAAATGTTAATGCATCCGGACGAATTAAGCCGGGCGTGGGTCTTGAGAAAAGTGTTAAATGAACTTAACTCGACGGAAGCGATGGAATTGCTTCTCGAACGTTTAGCCAAGACGAAAACGAACGCAGAGTTTTTAATGAGCTTGAATAAAGTAGACAAGAGCAAATAAGTATCTAAGGAGTGAGAAATGAAAACTGGAATCCATCCCAAGTACGGTCCCGCGGTGATTCGGTGTGTCTGCGGCAATGTGATCGAGACACAGAGCACGAAATCTGAGATCACGATCGACATTTGCTCGGCATGCCACCCCTTGTTTACGGGCAAACAAAAGTTGATCGATACCGCCGGTCGAATCGACAAGTTCCGCAAGAAATTTGGCGGCCGGTTGGCCACCCAAGCCAAGAAGAAGACTTAAGTTCATTTTAGCTTATCCCTTCCATGTGGATTGATCGATTAAAACAAATCAAAGCCCGTGTCCTTGAGCTAGAAGCTCAAGCGGCTGACCCCAACCTTCCGAAAAGCCAAGCTCGTTATCAAGCTTGTCTTAAAGAGTTAGCGCGGCTTCGGCCGATGGTGGAGCTCTTTGAAACGCGTGAGCGGACCGAACGGGAACTCAAGGAAACGGAGGCCTTTTTGGCCGGCGAATCCAAAGAAAGCGAATTGTCTCATCTGTACCGCGAAGAATGTGCCAAGCTCGCACAGAAACTGGCAGATTGCGATCGGCGCATCGAAGAGAAATTGCTTGAGGGTACGGACCCGGATGCGGACCGAAATATCATTGTGGAAATACGCGCGGGCACGGGCGGTGAAGAAGCATCCCTTTTTGCCAGAGATTTGTTCCGAATGTATTCACGTTACGCCGCAAACCACGGCCTCAAGGTAGAAGTGATGAATACGAGTCTTACCGGAAAGGGCGGGATCAAAGAAATCATTTTTGGTGTTTCGGGCGAGGATGTTTACGGTCAATTTCGATTTGAGAGCGGAACCCATCGGGTTCAACGGGTGCCAGAAACAGAAGCCAGCGGGCGGATTCATACGTCCGCTGCGACGGTGGCCGTACTTCCGGAACCGACGGAGGTTGAAATTCATTTAAAACCCGAAGACCTTCGGGTTGATGTTTGCCGATCGGGCGGACCGGGAGGGCAGGGGGTGAATACCACTGATTCTGCGGTTCAAATTCTTCACATCCCCACCGGTTTAATCGTACGTTGTCAGGACGAGCGGTCACAGCACAAGAACAAAGCAAAAGCGTTTCGCGTGCTTCGAGCCCGACTTTTAGAAATGGAGCGCGACAAACAATCGCGCGAGATTTCAGAAAACCGGAAAAAACAAGTGGGAACCGGTGACCGAAGTCAAAAAATCAGAACTTATAATTTTCCGGATCGGCGCGTCACAGACCATCGGATCGGTCTGACGCTCCACTCGCTTCCGGACATTATGGATGGCGGGCTCGATGAATTGGTATCGGCGCTTCACAAGGAAGACCGGATGAAACGGTTGAAGGCAGGATCATGAATGCGGTGATGGAGCAGAACATAACCGTGCGTGAGTGTCTTCAAAATGGAATTCGTTTTTTGAAGGCAAGCGGGGTACCGGAAGCACGAATTTCTGCGGAATATCTTCTTGCTTATCTATTGAAACAGCCGCGAGTGTTCCTTTATGTGGAGTCGTCTGCGCAGCTTGGCCCTGAACTCCAAGATGAATATCAAAGACTTCTAGACCGGCGCGCCCGCCGCGTTCCGGTTCAGTATCTGGTAGGAACCGTCCCCTTTCGAAACACGACCCTTCACGTGGGGCCGGGTTGTTTGATTCCCCGTCCGGAGACGGAAATTCTAGCGGACGTTGTGTTGCGCACTTTAGGTCCTGAGCCGATTCGCGTACTTGATGTCGGAACCGGCTCAGGGAATATCGCGGTCAGTTTGGCGGTCGAACGGCCTGCGTGGCACGTGGTAGCAACGGATGTTTCCCGCTCCGCCCTTCGGTATGCGGAGCAAAACGCGATCGAAAATGGTGTTGAAAACCGGGTTCGTTTCGTACACACTGATCTTTGGGCTCATGTGCAGACCGACGCGTTTGATGGATTCATTTCAAACCCTCCTTACCTCAACGAGCGGGAACTTGCGGCACTTGAGCCGGAAGTCTCATTTGAACCAGAGGAAGCTCTCTGGGGATCGAGCGACGGACTTTATTTCTACAGGAAAATGATTTCCGGTGTGCGCGAAGTGCTGCGGCCGGGAGGGACCGTATTTCTGGAAGTGGGATTTGATCAAGCGGATCCCGTCTCGGATTTATTGCGTACCGGCGGATTTCAGCGCATTTCGGCGGTTCGAGATTATGCCGGAGTAAAACGTGTTGTGAGCGCTCAGCTTAAAGAGGTAAGCCGTGGATAAAATTGTGGTCCAAGGCGGCAGGAAATTAAAAGGAGAGGTTCGAATCTCCGGCGCGAAAAATGCCGTGCTGCCTTTAATGGCGGCCGCCCTCCTCACGGAGGAGCCGTCTCAAATCGAAAATGTTCCCAATCTTCAAGACGTTCAGACGATGATCAAACTTCTGCGCGTGCTGGGAGCCAAAGTCCATTATTCGGACCACATTCTTGAAGTGAAACCGGGCCGGGACCTCAAGCTGGTTGCGCCCTACCACTTAGTGAGCACCATGCGGGCTTCCTTTTGTGTGCTGGGGTCGATGCTTGCGCGGTTGGGCGAGGCGAAAGTGTCACTGCCGGGCGGATGCATTATTGGTCCAAGACCCATCGACCTTCATTTAAAAGGTTTGGAGGGGCTGGGTTCGACCATTTCGATTGAGCATGGTTACGTCGTGGCCAGAGCCAAAAATGGCTTGTGCGGATCCGACATTTTTTTGGGTGGGAAATTTGGGTCTTCCGTGCTTGCAACAGCCAATGTGTTAATGGCCGCGACACTAGCGCGAGGAACCACGTACATTGAAAATGCCGCGTGCGAGCCGGAATTAGTTGATTTAGCGAATTTTCTCATTAAAATGGGGGCCAACATCAAGGGGCACGGATCCCATCTGATTGAAATCAAAGGGGTTCGAAAGCTCCGCGGCGCGCGCCACACAGTCATCAGCGACCGGATTGAAGCAGGTACGTTCATGGTAGCGGGCGCCATGGTCAAGGGAAGCGACGTGCTCGTTCGCGATTGTTGTCCTGAGCATATCATGGCGGTGATCGACAAATTGAGCCAGGCAGGCATCGCGATCAAAAAAGGAAGAACAACCGTTCGTGTCCGGCGAAACGGAACGTTGAAAACTTTAGACATTACCACACTTCCGTATCCTGGGTTTCCGACCGACCTCCAGGCTCAAATGATGGCGCTCACCACGGTAGCTCCTGGCATCAGCGTGATCACGGAAAAGATTTACCCGGACCGGTTTATTCACGTGAGCGAGCTGAACCGAATGGGCTGTAAGATTTTTTTAGAAGGGGCAAGCGCCATTATTCACGGGGTGGTACGTTTGAGCGGCGCTCCGGTGATGGCGTCGGACTTAAGGGCAAGCGCGGCTTTGATTTTAGCGGGGTTGGCTGCCGAGGGAACGACGGAAGTGCGCCGGGTTTATCATTTGGACCGCGGTTATGAGCAGATCGAGAAGAAGTTGTCGTCGCTCGGGGCAGTGATTCGACGGGAAAAAGAGTAAATCCAGCGAGAGATTCATCGGTAACATGTAAAGCACTTTGAAACACTTCAATTGCGGAGGGTACATTGGCTGTTCGAATTCGATTAAAAAGGTTCGGAACTAAAAGCAAAGCACATTGGCGTGTCGTGGTTTGTGACGCGAGATCGCCGCGGGACGGACGTTTCATCGAGCACGTGGGGTACTACGATCCGAGAACCAATCCGGCTCGAATCCAACTCAAGTTGGATCGGATCCAAGACTGGATCGCAAAAGGCGCGCAGCCGACCGCAACGGTTAAGAGTCTCGTGAGACAAACGAAACGAACCAGTCGTTAGTTCTCATGACATCTCCTCTTTTGAGGATTGATATTTTGACGTTGTTCCCAAAATTGGTGGAAATACCGCTCGGCGAGTCCATGGTCAAGCAGGCGAGGAAACGGGGTCGGGTGAATATTCAAATCCACAACCTTCGCGATTTTGCGCCGGATCGGCATCGAACCTGCGACGACAAACCTTTCGGCGGCGGAGCGGGAATGGTCCTGATGGCGCAGCCCATTTACGACTGTTTGCATTCCATTTCCGGCCGAGGGTGGCGCATTTTGGTGTCTCCGCGCGGAAAGGTGTTTTCCAATGCCACAGCGAAACGGCTGGCTCGGAAAAAGCACCTCGTATTTATCTGTGGTCATTACGAAGGCGTGGACGAGCGGGTTCATCAGCATTTGGTGGACGAAGAAATTTCAGTCGGTGATTTTATTGTCACAGGCGGCGAGATTCCGACGCTTTTGTTTGTGGATGCGATCATCCGTTTTGTACCTGGAGTTTTGGGGAATCGCAAGTCTTTAGATTCGGAATCTTTCGGAAACGGACTTCTGGACTTCCCTCAGTACACGAGGCCCAGAGCATTCCGCGGTTGGAGCGTACCGGAGTCGCTCGTGTCCGGCGATCACAAAACCATCGAGATGTGGCGGAACGCCCAAAGATTGATGCTGACCAAAAAATTTCGTCCCGATTTGCTTTCATCGCTCAAAAAAGCCGATTCATCCTGGAGGAAGAAATGAGCAAAATAGATGTGGTGGAGAAGAAATATTTAAAAGAAAACGTGCCCGTATTCAAAGTCGGAGATGAGGTTAAGGTGCATCTTAAGGTTCGGGAAGGCGACAAAACCAGAATTCAGATATTTGCCGGCACGGTGATTCGCAAAAAAGGCCATGGAACGAGTGCTTCCTTTACCGTTTTAAAAGAAACTCGCGGGGATGTGGTTGAAAAAGTATTTCCCCTCCACTCGCCCCAGGTGGATCAAGTGACGGTCACGACCAAAGGGAAAGTTCGCCGGGCAAAACTTTATTATTTGCGCGATCAACTCTCTAAAAAGTCTTAACGGATTGATCTCGCGTCTCCTCAAAAAAGCAACCGTGCACATCGAGAACCTTGCTTTAGAATCCTACTTCTGGTCCCGCGGTGTCCGATGGATTGCCGGTGTCGACGAAGCAGGCCGGGGGCCTTTGGCGGGACCGGTTGTCGCAGCCGCCTGTCTCATTCCGAAAACAGCGCAGCTTGTGGGAGTGCGCGATTCCAAGGAACTCACGCCGCGCTCAAGGAAAAAAGTGTTTTGGTCCATTCTGAAACAAACCATCATTGGAATCGGCGTCGTCACAGAACAGGAAATCGACCGAATCAATATTTTAAGAGCATCCCTTCTCGCCATGCGTCAGGCCGTATTGGCGCTTCCCATTTCTCCTGATCTTCTTTTGATTGACGGGCACCTCAAAATAGATCTTCCGATTGACCAAATTCCGGTGGTTTCGGGGGACAAACGACTGGTATCGGTCGCCGCGGCCTCGATTGCCGCGAAAGTGACTCGAGATGAAATGATGATCGTGTGGGATCGAATGTATCCCCATTATGGGTTTGCGAAGCACAAAGGATATCCGACTCTGGCTCATCGAAAAGCTCTCAAAGAATGGGGTCCTTCGCCGCTTCACAGAAAAACATTTCGCCCGGTCGAAGAAGTGATCGCGGCGGCCCGAGCATGAAACCAAAAAGTTTGAATCGGAACACAGGAGCTTTCGGCGAATCCATTGGAGAGGCCTATCTCGCCAAACTTGGCTATCGGATTTTAGAACGGAATGTCAGATCTCCTTTTGGGGAAATCGACCTCGTTGCGGACGACAAGGGCACGGTGGTATTCGTTGAAATCAAGACCCGCCGTAACCTCTCTTATGGATTTCCCGAGGAATCCGTTGGCCGACGTAAACAGAAAAAACTGGCCTCTTTGGCGTCCTGGTATCTTATGCATTATCCGAAACGGAATCCGCAGGTTCGTTTCGATGTCCTCTCCATTTTGTTAAGTGATCACAAACCCGAAATTCGTCTCATTCAGCAAGCGTTTGAGGTCTGACGGCGGCTCCTATGATGTCAAGGGATCGATTAAATGTTATGAGAGAAAGGACGATCTTTGTAGGGAGACCTTTGGCCGTTACAAAGTGCTTGAGAATTTCTCCCCTTCTTTTTATGATGATGGGGACTCTCGCATTTTTAGCGGCATCTTGTTCTCAGACGGCTTTTGCGCAAGATGAAGCGGTGTTGGGAGAACTCAAAAAGCTTGTCGTTCATTTTGACCGAGTGACTCCGGATGTGTACCGCAGCGGACTGATACCCGAAGAAGCAGCTCCGTTGCTTAAGGAGCTCGGAGTCAAGACGGTGATCAATTTTGACAATGACGACGAGCGCGCCCAAAAAGAAGCCGCTTATTTAAAGCTCTTTGGCATTTATACCGTCTGGATTCCGTGGAGCGGCTGGGATCGTCCGCGCGATCAAGACGTGGAAAAATTTCTTTCGTTGATGCGCGAACCCAGGCTGAAACCCGTTCTGGTTCATTGTAAGCGAGGATCGGAGCGTACCGGTGTTGGCATTGCGGTGTGGCGGATTTCCGAGTTTAACTGGACAGCCGCTCAAGCGTATGACGAAATGAAGCACTACACGTATAGACGGTTTTTGCAAGGTCACCTCAAAAGATATGTTTATGAGTTTGCAAGAAAGCACGGTGAAAGTACCGCGAGAATTACCAACGGTTTTGAACAGATGAAAACGAGTCTTTTTTACTTCTTTTTCCAGTTGAGAAAACTAAATCCTTTTTGGCACAGGCATTCTAGGGTCTAAGCAGGGAAGCGTGTATACGTTTGGTTTTTTTCGGTCTTTTCGGTTTCGGTGGATGGGCCTCGGAGTTTTGATTTTTTTAGTTACCGCAGGTCCCCATACTTTATTTGCGAGAGAAGAAATCCCCTATGATCCGTATAGTTTTGTCCTGAAGCACCCCGAAGCCGTTACTCCGCACGCCGCACGCCGCCGCTCCGAAGGCCAATGGATCACTCGTCTTGGCGAACAACCGCTTCGTCCTGTAGGCCACGGTCTCGGCAAAACGGTTGAGTGGATAGAGCGCAAACACGTCGACGAAAAGGTTGTTTGGTTTTTCGATGAACTTTCTCTTCGCGGTATTTATCCCACGCTTCGAACTCCCACCGAAGGCAGTTTCGGAACCTTTGGCCTGGGCGGTCGCATCGATCTGAATCGTTTGGTTCAAGCCGAAAACCAAAACATTTCCTTTGAAACATTCGGCGGCTGGGCACCCAGCGTCAATTTTGGAGGGACCACTTTTGATTTTGGCGGGTCGTATCAATTAAAACTTCCCATCATATCGGGCGCTTATCATGAGGGGCTTTTTCGATACGCACGAAGCTCCAGCGAAAGCTTTTACGGTCTGGGCAACGCGACGAGCCGCGGGGATTGGTCCACCTATTCACCTCGCGAATTGTGGCTGGAAGGATCATTTACCATTCCGGTAACGTATTCGATCGAAGGAAAGGCCTCGGTGATTTATCAAAACATGAATATGGGAAATGGCAATCGAAAAGCAGTTGGAAAAATTAAGGAACGCTTTGCTTCCGGAGTACCGGGAATCAACGGAGGCAATTTATTCGGTTTGAAAGCTGCTTTT
>MHFO01000057.1 GCA_001804225.1 Omnitrophica bacterium RIFCSPLOWO2_01_FULL_50_24
AAATCACGATGAAAACTATTGGACGTGGCTTGTGATCTCAGACATTCTGGCTCAGGGCACTCCGACGCTCAATCCGGACGCTGCTGTTCAAGACGTAATTCTATTCGCCGAGAGGGAGAAAGAAAAAAGAAAGATCGCCGATCCAATGTATTTAGACTTTATTAAAGGCGCTGTTCGACACACGATTTCGGTGATCCTCGGAACGCAAGCTTCGAAATCTATTGATCTAAAGCGATACAACGAAGTGGATCGTCCGGAGTTACATGCAGAGCGCACTATGTGGCGAGACATTGATCTACTTCTTGCGATGGCAGACCCGCTTTCACGATTGAACACGTATCGGGAAATCCTAGGTCGAGTTATTGATTTTGAAATGGCGTTGCCGCTTACAAACGGAAGAACCATCATAGAAAGAGCAAGTTTTTTTGTGCTCAAGCGAGCGAGCAGAGCACAGGAGGTTCGCGCGAACATCTTAAACCGCGAGGTTTCTCACTCCGATTCTCGGTCCAAGAGCAGCAGTCTCTCCGATGTACAACCCATTCCCACGGCTGATTTTGACCGTGAAAGAGCGGCCGTTGACTCCGCACTGTTAGCCATCGGACAAGAAATCAAGTCGCTTGAATCTGAAGGGGTTACTTGGGAAATGACCGAGGATTTGCGGAGACGGCTTGAAGAAATTGAGTCTCAGAAGCTGCCTATTTTAAATGCGAACGTTGCGGTGAGAAATCTTTGGCATCAAGCCGTTCTCGGAACCGTCAAACAAAAAATAGAGGAAGCTCGTCGTGAACTCATTGCTCTCGAGGCAGCGATCGAACCGGATTTCGGCGGGTTCAACGATCCTGATTCGGGCTCACTTGCCGTCTACTCGGACGCGCGTGTGGCAGCGGTGCCGAACCAACCGTTCGGTACCGCTGCTCCCAGCGCCCGACCGGCGCTCAGTCAAGCGGTAACGCCGGAGGAAATTGAAGTCGCAGCCGAGACTGCCGATTTTGTGTTTGCCGAAAAACGCGCGGAATTGCTTCAGCAGGCAAGACTCAATCAAATTCTCCGCGAGCGCTCACCGGATCAATTTCCTTCGGAGTCTTTAGGGAATGCAAATCCTTTTGTGGACGCTTTGCCCTCCCGTGCTGCAGGGGACCAACCCTATCAAGTCATTCTCTCGTTCGACCAAGTTCCGAGCTTAACACGGCTCCAAGGTTTGATTCAGGTTCTTGCTTTTAATCCTCGAGCCGTTGGCCAAGTGCATGTGCCTCAAGCGAGTCGCGGTGCTTTGCTTGAACTTGGAAAGGCGATCACGCTTGAAGTGTTAAAACAGCGTGCGGCGCGCGGTGTGACGTCTGAAAACGGCCGCGTCAATATCGTGTTAAGCACAAGCAGCCAGGTAGAACGAAAATTCCTGAGGTCGCACGTTCAGAGCACACTTATTTTTGACGAGAGCAAAGAGCGGCTCGACGACCTGGCGTTTGCGGCGAGTGATGCCGAACCGACCGTTCGGTACCGCCGCTCCCAGCGCCCAACCGGCGCTCAGTCAAGCGGTGCGCGAACATTACTCGTTCTGGATGACGTTCCTCCGGCTCTTGAAACCCAAGCGCTTCTTACGTCACTGAATCGTATGCTCCAGCCCAATGTTCCAAGCTCCGTTCAACGAGCTTCCGAACTTATGCGGTATCTCTCCGGCTTGCAAGTTCAACAGCAGATGAACGTCAAGCTTCAACTTGCTGCCTAACCAATTCCTTTTTTGATCTTGTGTTTTTGCCTTCGGCCGATAGTATAAACGTATGCGAGTGACCGAATTATACAAAGGCAAACAGCCGGATATTTCGTTCGAGTTTTTTCCTCCCAAAACCGACGAAGGCGAGCAAAAACTTCTTGAAACCGCAACTTCCTTTAAGGCGCTCCGTCCGTCCTTTATCTCCGTGACCTATGGAGCTATGGGGACCACTCGCGACAATACGATTCGCATTGTGGAAGCGATCAAAAACGAGATTGGGATCGAGTCGGCGGCGCACTTAACGTGTGTGGGTCATACCAAACGCGAGATCGAGTCCGTTCTTGAAGAATTGCACGCCAAAGGGATTGAAAATATCGTGGCGCTGAGGGGTGATCCGCCGAAAGGAGAAGCCGAGTTCCGACCGGTTCGAGATGGTTTTCGATATGGTTCGGAGCTCGTTCACTTTATTCGCAGCCACCCCAAATATCGAGATGCGTTCGCTCTGGCGGTGGCCGGGTATCCGGAAGGCCATCAAGAATGCCGGGATTTGAAAAAGGATCTGAAACATCTGAAGCACAAAGCGGATCAAGGAGCAGACGTAATTGTGACGCAGCTTTTTTTCGTGAACAAGGATTTTTTTGACTTTGTGGATCGTGCTCGTGCGATCGGGATCACACAGCCGATTATCCCCGGGATCATGCCCGTGACTCACGGTCCGCAGATTCAGCGTTTTGCGAAAATGTGCGGCGCGAAGATTCCTCGGGAAATGAATGAAGCGATCGAGCGTTTCGGAGAGGACCAACATTCTGTCGAAGCGTACGGCATTGATTATGCCACTCGGCAATGCGGCGAGTTGTTAAAGGGCGGGGCCCGGGGATTTCACTTTTACACCCTCAATAAGTCCCGTGCCACGAGCCAAATCTGCCGTAACCTCGGGCTCGACAGACGCTGACAAAGCCGGACACCGGGCCTTTTCACCTGGAATACTGAATTGGTCAGCCGGCTGACCAATTGATCTGGTATTCAACCGGTGCTGGACCAAACAGTAGGGGCGGGTCTTGTGCCAGCCCGCAATGGGGCGACCACAAGGGTCGCCCCTACAAAACGTTGGGGAAATTGCTGACTGCGCACCGAAGTGTCGGATTGACTCTCGTACGTTGGCGATTTATACTATCCCTTTTCAAATCATAAGGTTAGGGAAAGTAAGAGGGTTCTCCTCGTGTACATCAATCGTTCCATTAAAAGCTATATCAATCTACTTTCCAGTGATCGGCCCACTCCGGGCGGCGGGGGAACTTCGGCTCTCGTGGCTGCGTTGGGCGTGAGCATTGCCATCATGGTTGCTCAAATTGCCGCAAAGCGTTTGTCTGGCGAGAAGCGAAAACAACTTGACCGAACCGTTAGGCATCTTCAACGCTTAAAGAAAAGCACTTCGGCTGTGATTGATTCAGACCCCAAAGTGTATCAGGAAGTCATGGCAAGCTACAAACGCGCGAAGGGATCAAAACAACCCAAGCTGGCTCAGCATCGAATTGAAACAGCGCTTATCCGTTCTTTCTGTCTTCAGGCAGATCTCGCGGCCCAAATCTTTGAGACGAAACAACTTCTTTCCCGTGTCGGTGATTTTGCGAAAGGTTCTATTCGGAATGATTTAATCGTGTCCTCCGGACTTTTGGACGGAGCGTTTCGAGGCGCCTGGGCAACAGCGCGGATCAACGTGGTTTATATGAAGAACAGCCGGAAACGAAAGCAATTGGAACAAACACTTGAGAAGCTCGAAGAGCAGTACCGGCAAGTCCACTTCGAATAAGGGACCATCTATCTATGAGCGCGACGCTGCTTCAAGGAAAACCGATCGCTAAAAAAATAGAGGCCGAACTTGCAGCCAAGATCAAAAAGCTCGGGCTTCGTCCAAGACTTCGGGCCATCGGCGCGGGGGACGACCAAGCCTCGACGCTGTACCTCAAATCACAGAAACGTGCCGCAGAATCGGTTGGAATCGATCAGGAAGTAACGACGCTTGAACCGGGAGCGACGGAAGAAGATTTAATCGGCGAAATTGAACGCGCCAATCATGATCCGAACGTCCACGGCATCATCGTTCAAATGCCGCTTCCTAAAGAGTTTCGCGTGGATCGGATTCTCGATACCATTCATCCTTCAAAAGACGCGGAGGCAGTCACCACCCGTAATTTAGGCCGCCTTCTCATGAACAAACAAGGTTTGGCACCGTGCACGGCGAGCGCCTGCCTTCGATTGGTCGAAGAAACCGGCGTAGACGTGTATGGGAAAGAAGCGGTGGTGATTGGGTCCAGCAAGGTGGTCGGACTTCCGGCTTTCTTGCTTCTCATCGGGAAAAAGTTAACGAGTACCATTTGCCACACGGGTACGTTTAAATCCGGAACGTTGGAATCTCACGTACGGCGTGCAGACGTGCTGATCGTTTCGGCCGGCCGGCCCGCTTTAATTCCGGGCGGGTGGATTAAAAAGGGAGCCATCGTGATTGACGTTGGAATCAATCAGGTGAACGGGAAAACGGTGGGGGATGTGGAATTTGAGAGCGCTCAGGCGCGAGCCGGTTTTATCACTCCGGTTCCCGGGGGAGTAGGCCCCTTGACGGTCATGATGTTGATGCAAAATTTAGTGGATCTGGTTTGCTTACAGGCGCCCGCGCGCCAGTACTAATCGCACTGCGCGCTTTTTGCGCGAGTACTTTCAGGGAAGAACTTGACGTTCTTCTCCAGAAGTGTGGCGACTTTGACGTCGCCTACGATTATGTGCGTGAGACTTCCAAATCCTAAAGTCACTTATGGGCAGACGATGAAACGACTCGCGGTCCAAGACATTCTCAATCGGAAAGCGAAAGAGCATACGAAAATCACGGCCTTGACCGCTTATGATTTTCCGTTTGCTCGTTTGGTGGATCAAGCCGGCATCGATATCGTTTTGGTGGGCGATTCAGTGGGCATGGTGTGTTTGGGTTATGAGACGACGTCCTCAGTGGTGATGAATGAAATGATTCATCACGCCAAGGCGGTGAAACGCGCCCTCCGGCACGCCCTCTGCGTGGTGGATATGCCTTACGGGTCTTACGATGACCCGGCGACGGCGGTTGAAAATGCGAAACGTTTGGTTCATGAGGGAGGCGCAGATGCCGTGAAGCCCGAGGGAGGAAAAAGAATCGCCCGGCAAATCAGCGCCATGATCAAAGAGGGAATTCAGGTGATGGGACATCTCGGAATGACGCCGCAATCGGTATCGAAACTCGGCGGATACAAAGTGCAGGGAAAAACGGAGCAAGAAGGAGCGCAAATCACCAGCGACGCTAAAACGCTTGAGGGGTTGGGTGTTTTTTCCATCGTTTTGGAATGCATTCCTCACTCTTTGGGAAAGCACATTACGGAATCACTCCGGATACCGACGATCGGGATCGGAGCGGGACCCGACACCGACGGTCAAGTTTTGGTGATTCATGATCTTTTGGGGTTTCAATCGTCCGTTCACCCTCGTTTTGTAAGGCGTTACGCTGATTTGGATCAGATGATCCGTTCCGCCGTCTCCCGCTATCGGGACGACGTCATGAGCGGAGCATATCCGAGTATGAAAGAAAGTTTTTCATGAGAATTCCCCCTCTCGAAATTGTCGATTCCGCCCAGAGATGACTGCGAAGAAAATTTTGGTTGCCGACAAAGATGCAAATGCGCTTAGTCTCATTGAAACGAGACTTCAAGCGAGAAACTATGAGGTTTTCCCCGCCACCTATGCGGAAGAAGTCGTGCGCCTGGCTGCCAAAGTGCATTTTGATTGTATGTTGATCGGTTCATCCATGGAAGAGGGATCCGGAATTGGGCTCTGCAAACGAGTGAAGCAGAATTCCCACCATTTCGGCGTTCCCATCATTCTGCTTGCGGAGGAATTTGAGTTGAGACAGCTTGTATCAAGTCCCGAACGAGGTTTTGACGATTTCCTGATCAAACCCTTCGACGCGTTTTCGCTTCAACTAAGGATCGAGCTCAACCTGCTGCGCGTTCAAGAACGGTTAGAAGCTAACCCGTTGACGAAATTGCCCGGAGCCGTTGCCATTGAAAACGAAGTGAAGCGCCGAATCGAACGTCATGAGATTTTTTCGGTCTGTTACATTGACGTGAATCACTTCAAATCGTTTAACGATCGATATGGATTTCATCGCGGCGATTCGGTCATTTGTCACACGGCGCGTCTCATCGAAAGCTGTCTGGAAGCCCAGGGAGCGGCTCATGATAGTTTCATCGGGCACATCGGCGGAGACGATTTTATTGTGGTCATGCCTACCGAGCAGGAGGTCCATTTTGCACAAACCTTTCTTCAGGAATTCGATCGTATCATTACGGCCTACTACGATGAAGTGGATCGGAAGCGCAAGTCCGTTTTGATTCGGAATCGGAATGGTGTGCCGTGCTCTTTCCCGCTGATGAGCGTGTGCATTGCGGCGGTGACGAACAAACATCGTCACTATCAAAGTATGGCCGAAATTTCACGAGATGCCGTTGAGGTCAAGGGCTATTTGAAGACGCAGCCGGGAAGTCATTATCTCAGGGATCGGCGCGCAGAACCTGTCGCCTCCATTGAGGAAACAGTCCATATTTTGCCGCGCACGTCTCGGAAATCAAAAAAGGAAAAACCACTCGGCCAGCTTCTTCTGGCGATCGGATTGGTTTCTGAAGAAGAACTCAATCTCGCCGTCCGCCGGCACGTAGAAACGGGGGAGCGGTTGGGTCAAGTGCTGCTTCGAATGAATATGGTAACAACGTCTGAGCTTGGCCGTTGTCTTGAGGAACAGTTGGGCGTGCCCTATGTCAACGTGAGGGATGCCGTGATGCCGGAGTCCGTTCCGGAACTCTTGGATTTGGAATTTCTCCGGGCGCACGAGGTAGTTCCGGTTGCGTGTCAAGGTCACGAACTGGTTTTGGCTATGGTGGATCCAAAGGATCGGCAAATCATCGAAATGATCGAACAGTCAAGCGGTCTGAAGGTAACTCCGAAACTTGCGCTCGAAAACGAATTGGAAGCGTTTTTAGAAAAGCGCCATCAGGGGTTGGCCTAAGATGCACATGACTCTTGCACACGCGTGGTTAACGTTCGTGATCGGTCTTTATCTTGCCGGGTTCGTGATTTATGTTTTGGAATTCACAAACTCCGATCCATCGGTCACTTCCCGGGCCGGCCGGCTCATTGAGGTCGGATTTTTATTTCATACGCTTGAAATTTTCGTTCACACGTTTTCGGGTTCCCGCGCGCCGGGTTCACGTTTCCTGCTCCCCGTGGAGACCGTGGGCGAAAGTTTGAGTTTCTTTGCATGGTCTCTTGCCTTTGTTTATTTGGTTTTGGTCAAACGGTATCGGACCGAAGGATTTGGGCTGGTTTTATCGCCGGTCTTGGTTTTGTTTTTGATTCCGGCGCTTTTTCCGTTTCCCGAGCGGCACCTGGCGGTCCCCTATTTGGACGACAGCCATTTTTTGCTTCACATTCTTTCCGCCTTTTTTGCTTACGGAAGTTTTACGCTGTCGTTTATTGCGGGGCTTCTTTATCTTACACAGGACTGGGCGTTAAAGTTAAAAGCAGCCCCCGATGTGTACCGGAAACTTCCGTCTTTGGAAGATTTGGAACGGTTCACGTTTAGGACTATTTTTTGGGGACTTTTGCTTCTGGGGGTCGCGATTGTCACGGGCGGACTTTGGACCCAGCGTGCGTTTGGTACTTTTCTTTTATTGGAACCCAAGTCTTTTGCCACCCTCTTAACTTGGTGCGTGTATTTGGCTATTATGTACTTTCATCACGTGTCGCTGGTCAAAGGCCGGCGGGTGATTCTGATGTCGGTTTTGGCTTTTGCCTTGGTCTTGTTTACGTTTATCGGAACGGGTATGATAAAACCCGGTCTTCACGTAGGAGTGTAACGTACGATGGATTTAGTCTGTGTGGGGCTCAATCATAAGTTATGTTCTGTGGAAATCAGAGAACGGCTTGCGTTTTCTGAATCCAATCTGCCCAAGGCCCTTTCCTTGATGAAAGAGATTGAAGGAGTGCGAGAGAGCTTCATTCTGTCGACTTGCAATCGAGTGGAACTGTACGGCCGAGGATGTTCCTACGGCGAAATGGATTCTGCGTTCACTCGGTTTTTGTCGGAGTTCCACTCACTCGACGAACATCTGTTTAGCCCCTACCTCTATCGCCACTGGAATCGGGATGCGGTACGCCACCTGTTTCGGGTAACGAGCGGGCTGGATTCGCTCGTCGTCGGCGAGAACGAAATCTACGGCCAGGTTCGAAACGCGTTTCAAACAGCCAATCGGCTCAGAAATTTGGACTCTGTATTGTATCAAGTCGTAGAACGGGCTCTTCGCGTGGGCAAGCGCGTCCGGAGCAAAACCAGAATCAACGAACGGGCCGTGAGCGTTTCTTCCATCGCCGTAGAACTTGCCGAGAAGATTTTTGGGAAACTCTCGGGGGAACAAGTGCTGGTGCTGGGGACGGGGAAAATGAGCGAACAAACGATGAAGTATTTGGTGGAGCACGGCGCCGGTAAAATTACCGTGGCCAGCCGTACCTACGAGCGTGCCTTGGAAGTTGCCCAGAAGTTCGGCGCACAGCCCGTTGGTTTTGGAGATTGGTTTCGCTCGCTTCGGTCAAGCGACATCGTGATTTCTTCGACTGCTTCGCCGCAGCCGATCGTTCGATTTGAAGATGTCCAGTTGATCATGAAGGAGCGGCGGCACAAGCCGTTGTGCTTTATTGATATCGCAGTTCCTCGGGACATTGATCCCCGCGTGGGCGAACTGGACGACGTTTACCTCTACGACATCGACGACTTGAAAGGCGTTTCGGAAATCAATTTGAGACTTCGCAAACAGGAGGTCGAACATTGCGAAGAGATCATCGCAAATGAATTGAGTTCGTTTGACGAGTGGCACCAAAGTTTGGATGCAACGCCGGCGATTCAAAAACTCACCGCCTATTTCGATCACGTGGTCGAACACGAACTCCACAAAGCCAAGCAGGGTTTTAAAGGAAAAGAGAAAGAACTGGACTCACTCGTCCGCAAAATAAAAGCAAGTCTTCTTCATACTCCGCTTGAGCAGTTAAAAGAATCCGCAAAATTAGGCAGTATCGAACACCATCTCCATACTCTGCACACGTTGTTTCAACTCGGCGAAAAGCCCTTGTCCCCGGAAGCTCGGGAATCGCACCCTTTGGTTGAGGATGATCTCGCTCCGAACGATTTTGTGGAACGAGAGACAGAGAAAAATTCCGCCACACCAACCCGCGAGAATTAGTGGTGGAGGATGAAGCCGCTCATTCGAATCGGGACACGCGGAAGTAAGCTCGCGCTTTTTCAAGCCAACGCCCTAGAGATCAAACTAAAAGAACGTTTTCCTAAGCTTGAGTTTCGTGTGGTTCGGATTCAAACTCGGGGTGATCGTTTTCAGCGCGGTGCTGTTGGGTCAAGCGCCGGTTGGGCGCTCGATCGAACGGTGCCGCTTGACCGAGCGGCGGTTGGCCGCTTAGAGCAGCGGTACCGAACGGTCGGTTCGGTGCCGCGCGATCGGCGCGGTGCAATCGGCTCGATCGGCACCAATGTTTTTACCCGTGAGATCGAAGACGCTTTGCTTCGGGGCGAAGTGAACGTCGCGGTTCACAGCGCAAAGGATCTTGCATCCGAATTGCCCGCCGGTTTGCGGATTGGTGCGTTTTTGGAGCGTGACGACCGAAGGGATTGTTTGGTAGCCCGGGATGGCGCGTGCTTTGCTTCGCTCCAGAAGGGAGCCCGAATCGGAACCAGTTCGATCCGGCGGCAGGCGCAATTAAGGGCTATGAGAAGCGATCTTCAGTTTGTTCCGTTGCGTGGAAATGTGGATACGCGCATTGAAAAGGTGAAACGCGGCGAGTGCGAAGGAATGGTGCTTGCGTTTGCGGGACTAAAACGGCTCGGTCTTGAGTCATCCGTCACCGAGATTTTTGAACCTGATGTTTTGCTTCCCCAAGCAGGTCAAGGCGCCATCGCCGTTCAAATACGAGCGGATGACTCACACATAGCTCCCATCGTGGAAACGATCAATCACGATACCACGTATCAGGGCGTGATGAGCGAACGAGCTTTTTTAAGAGGCCTCCAGGGCGGGTGTCAAGTTCCAGTTGGTGTTACGTCAACGATTCGGGGAGGCCAATTAACCTTGCACGGCGCTATTTTTGCGTTGGAGGGAGAACAAAAAGTCATGGGAACCGAAACCGGTCCCGTTCTGGATTTTGATGAGATCGGTTCGCGTCTGGCGCATCGGCTGTTCATCTCTGGCGGAGAACGAATTTTGAAAACGATTCAGGGGATTACAAATGCGTAACGGCAGAAAGACCAAGACGGAACGTGACTGTCCCGGTTTTGTGTCGCTTGTCGGCGCCGGGCCGGGGAATCCAAAACTGATCACGGTGAGAGGACGCGAAGCGCTCGAAGCGTGCGATGCGGTGGTCTACGATCATTTGGTGGATTCAAGTGTTCTGCGTTATGCCAAACGAGCCGAGTGCATTTATGTAGGAAAGGAAGGCGGAAATCCCCATTCCGCGTCTCAGGAATCGATTGAGTCACTCTTGATTCGGCGTGCACGCCGCGGTCAACATGTGGTTCGGCTAAAGGGCGGAGACCCGTTTGTCTTTGGCCGTGGCGGTGAAGAAGCTCTCGCTTTGGCGGAAAAAGGAATCCGCTTCGAGGTTGTTCCCGGAGTCACCTCCGGCGTTGCCGCGTGTGCTTATGCGGGGATCCCCGTGACCCACCGCGGCCTTGCTTCGGAAGTTACCTTCATTACGGCACATCAAGGTGTTTTTAGGAAACACCCAAAAATTCACTGGAAGGCAGTCGCGTCTATGAGCGGAACTTTGGTGTTGTATATGGGGATGAAAATGCTGCCCGGAACGGTTCGGCTTCTTCTTCAATACGGGAAATCGCCGCAAACTCTCGCGACCGCCATTCGGTGGGGGACCACTCCGGCGCAGCGTGTCGTTACCGGGACCTTAGAAACCATCGTGGATCGTGTGACCCAAGCCAGATTGACGTCGCCCATTTTGGTTGTCATTGGTTCCGTGAATCAATTGAGATCGAAACTCAAATGGTTCGAAACCAAACCGCTCTTTGGGAAAACCATTTTGGTCACGCGTCCCGAAAAGCAAGCGCATACGTTAAGCAGTGCGCTCACCGAACGGGGTGCTCAAGTCGTTGAGTTGCCCACCATTCAAATCGCTCCGGTTCGGGACTTTGCCAAATTGGACAAAGTTCTTCGATCAATCCGCCGCCACGATTGGCTTGTCTTTACGAGTGAAAACGGAGTGGAAATGTTTTTTAAACGTTTGAACGCGTTACAAAAGGACAGCCGGATACTTTCGGGCGCAAAGATCGCCGTGATCGGTCCTGCTACGCGATTGCGTTTGATGTCGTATGGGGTTCGGTCCGACCTGATGCCGTCCTCCTTTACGACCGAAGGATTGCTGCGCGCGTTTCGGAAGTTTTCGGTGAAGGGGAAAAAAATTCTTTTGCTCCGTACCGACATTGCCCCAGAAGTATTAAGAACGTCGCTTGAGGATCGCGGGGCATCTGTGACGGAAATCCCTGTCTACCGGACGTGCCGGCCTCCACA
>MHFO01000058.1 GCA_001804225.1 Omnitrophica bacterium RIFCSPLOWO2_01_FULL_50_24
ATCATATCTACGAATTCGACCGTGCCCTCCTCGGGCGGAAGCTGGAACTTTTTACGCGGGCGGGCAAAGCGGCAGGCAAGCTCCAAAACTTCACTGGCCCGGTCGTGGTCTCCGTCGCGCACCCATAACGAAAAAGCGCCCTTGGTAATGGTTTTTCCATACGCTTTGCCGAACGCCAAAGTGTCCGTCTCCGCCTGAATTCCCGCGGCCTTAAGAAGGATGATCGCATCCCGCAGCTGCCCTTTGTCGCGGTAGCGGACCATATTGACAATCGGCGGTATCTTTTCTTTTTTCCCGGTTTTTTTCTTCATGTTTTCTGCTCCCTCCTCCGACATTTTAAATCTTCAAAAACAAAATTTCAGGCGCTGTTTTTTATCAATAAATGCTTCGGTCTATTTTAAGGTAAACAGCGGCCAGCGGGAATCGAACCCGCGCTAAGAGCTTGGGAAGCTCATGTACTGCCATTATACGATGGCCGCTTTTATTTATGTTATGTCGTTTTCCGACGATTATGCGAGATTTCGCTTAGATATTCATCCTTCAAACGCCCTTGAGGAATCGCTTAACGTCATCGTGATTTCCGGCAAGAACAAACTCAATCAGATCACCTGTCCACCGGAAAAGAATCCGCGCCTTAATTCCTTTACGTGCTTCCCAAAAATCCCTCTTGAGGCGCTTTAAACCCAAGCCTTGATAGAGTTGTCTATCTGTGGAAAGGACGTCAATCAGTTGGAGGGCCGCTTCTTTCACATCGGCTTTTTCGGAAGAAGGCAGCGATTTTATAGAGCGGTCAAAGGACGGCTTAAACTCAAATCTCATAGACCGGCAAGGTGTTTCTTGGCCGCCTCAGGACTTGAAAAACTCTTTCCTTCTTCCGATGCCAATTTTTCAATCTTCTTCCATTCCCTTGGAGTATAAGGGGTACGAGCCGTGATTTCACAAGGCACCAGAATAATGCCGTACTTAGTCACGGTAAAAGCAACTGAAGAACCTCCCTTTAAATGAAGGATTTTTCTCACCCGGCTTGGAACCGTCACCTGTCCTTTGGATGTCATTTTGGTCGTGTCAATAATGGTCATAGGTTTTAAGCTCCTTTGTGCACAATCGTAGGGGCGCATAAAGCACCTGTATTACTTCCTTACTTTCCTACTGTAAAGAATACTCTCTCAACCTTCGAAAGTCAAGTTTGGGCGGCGCAGTGGTTGCCCAGTAATCCTTGTTTCGGGCGGGCACAAGACCCGCCCCTACAGAATCAAAACATGCAAATTCTTTGGAATTGTCCCAAGCGCTCTTCGATTTCACCCTCGCGGAGATTTCGCAGCCGCTCTAACCCAAAGTGCTCAACGGTAAACGACGCGATCACCGCTCCGTGCACGACCGCCTTTTTTACATTTTCGAAACCGGTGTCCGCCGTTTTAGTCAAGTATCCCATCACACCTCCTGCGAAAGAATCCCCTGCGCCCGTCGGATCAAACACTTCTTCCAGAGGATACGCCGGCAGCGTAAAAAATTTCTCTCCGTGAAACAAAAGTGCCCCGTGCTCTCCCTTTTTGACAATGACGATTCCGGGCCCCAGAGCTTGAATCGCGCGTCCTGCTTTGATGAGATTGAGTTCCTCAGACAACAACCGGGCCTCACCGTCATTGACCACCACCATATCTACGCGCGCCAGTACTTTTTTTAACGCCGAACGTTTCTGCTCAATCCAATAATTCATCGTGTCACAGGCAATGAACCGGCACTTCGGCCGTTGGACCTGATCCAGAACGGTCATTTGCAGGTCAGGGTCAATGTTGGCGAGAAAGAGAGTCTCGGGCTCGTGGCCCGCTTTAAGACGCGGCTTAAAATCAAGCAGGACGTTAAGATGAGTCTCCAACGTAAGAGCCGCGTTCATATCGGCTTCGTACTTCCCTTTCCAGTGAAAGGTTTTGCCGTTTGCGGTTTGGAGATGTTCGAGCCCAATCGGCCGTTCTTTTAAAACATTCCGGTATTCTTCCGGAAAATCACTTCCGACAACCGCCACCAGATTGACCGGCGAAAAAAAGCTCGCCGCATAAGAAAAGTAAGACGCTGAACCCCCAAACACGGCGTCCTTTTTGCCAAAGGGCGTTTCCACCGAATCGACAGCCACGGTTCCAACCACCATCAACGGAAATTTACTCACTCACTACCGCCTTTCTTAATGTCCGTGCCGCTTGATAGGGATCTCGAGCTCCAAAAACGGCGCGCACCACCGCCACTCGAGTTGCACCCGACTCCACCACACGATTCACATTTTCACAATCGATACCGCCGATACACACCACAGGAACACGAACCGCTCTTAAAACGCTCCTGATTTTTTGGAGTCCGACGGGCCGATAGGTGGGTTTGGTAGGTGTGGCGAACAACGGACCAAACGCAATGTAATCCGCTCCTTCCCGTTCCGCTCGACGCGCTTGGTCGAGACTGTGGGTGGAACGGCCGATGATTTTATTCCGGTTACCGATGAGACGCCTCGCCGCCGAAATCGGGATATCCTCCTGGCCCAAATGGATACCGTCGGCGTCGAGAATTTGCATCAAATCTACACGGTCATTGACCAAAAACAACTTCTTCAAGCGACGCGTTACCCTTCTCATTTTTTGCCCGAGCCGGATCAACGCTAGATCGCTTAACGATTTCGAGCGAAGCTGAATGATGTCGACGCCGCCCAAAAGTGCCCGTTCCATCTGCCCGATGACGGACTCGCTGGGTGTGTTCAGATCCGTAATCGCGTACACCCTAAAGTTTTTTAAGGATTTTCTTCTCCAGTCCATAAAGACCAAACCGTAATGATTGAAATTTCCGAACGTGGGCGGGAACCGCCACTTTTGCGGTTTCCTCCAGCACTCGTAAACTTTCCTGAGCGCGTTTCATGTTGCTGACAAAGAGATCGTACCACTTGAGCCGCTGCCGATCTCGAATCGAGTGGTTCTTTCCCACGTCGCGTTGTGACTCCCGGACACTCACAAGTTTTCGATACGTTACCGGCAAGGAAAGCATAACCGCCGAACACCGATGGCGAAACCGTTTCAGCGACGCCGTCAACCGTTGATCCTCATAGACAAATCGAAGAACGTCTTCACACACCCGGAGGCCTTCTTTCAGCCGGTTGAAATTGGCATCCATCAACCGAAGCGCCTTTGTGTTCACGTTAAGATGCCCGACGCGCTTTTTGGATCAACCGAGAAGTGGAACGGCCTTTCAGGAGCCGAACGCGCTTGATCTCGCCGCCCCAACTCAAAACGTCCTTGCCGCCGGCAATTTTTTGTTTTGACCAGTCGGCGCCCTTCACAAGAACGTGCGGACGGATCGCTCGAATCAACTTCACAGGAGTTTCCTCGTCAAAAATGGCAACGTAATCAACGCTCGCAAGAGCGCTGAGAACCCGGGCGCGATCGAGCTCGGAATTAAGGGGCCGGCCGCGGCCTTTAATGCTCCGAACGGAACGATCCGAATTAAGTCCTACCACTAAAACACTTCCGTACGCGCGGGCTCGGTTTAAATAGGCGACATGCCCTGCGTGGAGAATATCAAAACAGCCGTTGGTAAAAACGATCCGTTTGCCTTGGCGCCTCAACCGCTCGCCAAGTTTCGAAAGGGTACGGTAGGAACGTAGGATACGGGTCATACCTCAAGAGGGAAAAAGCGCATCCTCAACCGCTTCCGAGACGGCATGCAGCGCGGTGGTGTGCATTTCTTGAATGTGAGGCGTTTGGGTGGAACTCACACAAAAATGAATGTCGACCACATCTTTGAGCCGGCCGCCTGAATTACCGGTAAAACCGACTGTGGTGAGCATCATGTCTTTGGCTTTCTTTGCCGCGAGAACGACATTTCTGGAATTCCCGCTGGTTGAAATCGCGATCAAAACGTCGCCGGCAACTCCCAAGCCCTCGATCTGACGTTCAAACACAAACTCATAAGAATAATCATTCGCAACGGCGGTTAAGATCGATGTGTCCGTCGTTAAGGCAATAGCCGGAAGACTTTTGCGTTCACGGTTGAACCGCCCGATAAACTCCGCGGCGATGTGCTGCGCGTCGGCCGCGCTGCCGCCGTTCCCGCACAGGAGAACTTTATTACCGTTCCGGAACGCCTTTAACATGCACTCTGTGATTTGCTCGAGCACTCTTAGGTTTTCCTCAGAAAACGTTGCTTGAAATGCAGCGCGGTGTTCCTCGAGAACTTTTTTGATGATTTGGCAGTCGGATTTCGTCGGCATCATTTACTCAAAGTATTCGCACAACTCTAAAAATTCTGAACTGACAAGTTTTAAAGCGCCGGTGGCTTCGCTTAAGGGTACGGAGGTGATTTTATTTCCCTCAAGACTCACCATATAGCCGAATTTCTTTTGTTCGATCAACTTAAGCGCGCCGATTCCGAACCTCGTGCCCAAAACGCGATCAAACGCGGTGGGAGAGCCCCCCCGCTGAATATGGCCAAGGACGGTCACGCGCGTTTCATAGCCGGTCTTTTTCTCGATCTGTTCGGCCAAAATCTGCCCCACCCCTCCCAGACGAACGTGGCCAAATTGATCCAGTTTGCTTTCTTGAACTACATCTGCTCCTTTGAACGTAGCACCTTCGGCAACGGCAATAATGCTGAAAAGTTTGCCGCGTTTGTGGCGATTATGAATCATACGGCAGACACGATCCACATCAATAGGTCGTTCCGGAATCAAAATGACATCAGCGCCCCCCGCTAAGCCCGCGTACGTCGCGATCCAGCCCGCGTGACGGCCCATCAGTTCCACCACCATCACACGATTGTGCGACTCCGCCGTCGTGTGCAATCGGTCAATGCACTCCATCGCGATGTTGACCGCCGTATCAAAACCAAAGGTAAAATCCGTACAATTCAAATCGTTGTCGATCGTTTTTGGCGCGCCTACGATCGGCAAACCTTCCTGATAGAGTTTTGCCGCAACCCCCAAAGTATCTTCTCCGCCGATCGCAATCAAAGCACCCAACGCATTTGATTTCATCACGGCCTTGATTTTCTCCACATCCTGCCTTTTCTTGTAAGGATTTGTCCGTGATGTTCCGAGAATCGTTCCCCCGCGATGCAAAATTCCGGAAACGGCATTGTCCACCAGCTCGATTTTGTCGTCATTCATCAGACCTTTCCAGCCGTTGCGGAATCCAAGGACCGTCCAGTTATTCCGGATGCCTCCCTTTACAACGCCGCGGATCACCGCGTTAAGTCCCGGGCAATCGCCGCCGCCCGTTAAAAGTCCAACTTTTAAATGTGTCACTGAAATCACCTCACTTCGTGCTGCAACTAAGCAACGGGCACGGCCGCTTCCGGCTCGACAATTCCCGTTACGTTTACGACCATTTCGATTTCAAACCCTTCCCCCACCAGATGCTTCATTTTTCTTAACACTTCCCCTTGGACAAGACGCGTAAATTCTTGGAGATCCAACCCTGCTAAAACTGAGAGGCCGATTAGGATTTTTAAGTGATTCCCCCTTACCTCTACTTTGACTTTCGCATCACAAATTTCCTGAAACTTCCTAAGACCTTTACGGGCTACGTCTTCAACTGCTTTGAGGGAAACCGTCAAATAACCCCACTGACCCCGAAGCACCATGTCGTTATCGGAACGAGTCTCCTTCACAAGCATTTTAGAAAATAAAATCCCGACAAAAATAAACAAGATTCCTGAAGCGCCTATCTTAAAAGACTGCCAAGGATTTTCGTACAAGTCCTGAACCTGAAGAAGCGCATCTTCCATTGTCAGAACATGAAGCGAAATAATAATCATAAGACTTCCTATGGTCAAGAAGGCAAAAACAGCAAAAATAAGAACAAACAGATGAAGCACTTTCATTCGCTTTAACCCGCTTTCTGCTTGGTTTCGGAAATCGCCGGCGGAGGCACCATGACGGACTCGACGTAATTGGTGTCGACCTTGCCTTGCCGGAAACGCGGCCGATTGATTAAGCGTTCGTTCAACTCCGCGGTAGTCTTAATCGGACCGATTCGAAGCTCTTTAAGCGCCCGGAGCATAATTTGAATGGCTTCCGACCGGTTGCGGCCGTACGCCAGCACTTTGGCAATCATGGAATCGTAATGGGGTGAAATCATATAGCCGGGATAAACGTGCGTATCCACTCGAACATTCGGTCCTCCGGGCAATAGAAGGGTCTCAATTCGGCCGGGACTCGGCATAAACTCTCGTTCCGGATCCTCCGCATTAATTCTGCATTCGATGGCCGCGCCGTTAAATTTAATCGCGTCCTGATTGTAACCAAGCTTCTCGCCGGCGGCAATCCTGATTTGCTCTTTGACCAAATCGATTCCGGTGATCAATTCCGTTACTCCGTGCTCGACTTGGAGCCGCGTATTCATCTCGATAAAATAAAAACGTTCCTGACTATCGACCAAAAATTCAACGGTTCCGGCATTTTCATACCGAAACGCTCTCGCCACGCGCACGGCAGCTTCCCGTATCTTTTTCCTAAGACTTTTGGGGAGGGACGGCGCCGGCGCCTCTTCGATAAGCTTTTGATGTCTTCGTTGAACCGAACAATCCCGCTCTCCCAAATGAATCACACTGCCGTGACTATCCCCCAGCACCTGAACTTCAATGTGTCTGGGTTCCGTCACAAACTTCTCGATATAAACTTCGCGGTCGGCAAACGCTGCTTCTGCCTCGGCTTGAGCGGTTAGAAACGCGTTGACCAATTTACCATCATTGTGTGCTACTTTTATTCCTTTGCCGCCGCCGCCCGCTTTTGCCTTAATGATCACCGGATAACCCAATTTCTTTGCGACCCGGAGCGCTTCGTGCTGATCCTTAATGATCGTTTTGCTCCCCGGAACAATGGGCACTTTGGCCTTGCGTACGACTTCTCGAGCCAAGGATTTATCACCGGCCAACCGCACACTTTCCGGCTTAGGCCCAATAAAGGTAATTTGGCACGACTCACAAATTTCCACAAAGTGCGGGTTTTCGGCCAAAAAACCATAGCCGGGATGGATGGCTTCCACATCCGCGATTTCGGCGGCGCTGATGATACTCGGAATATTCAAATAACTGTCGCTTGAGGCAGCTTCCCCGATGCAAATAGCTTCGTCGGCAAGCTGCACATGAAGCGATTCCCGATCGGCCTTTGAATAAACCGCAACCGTGCGGATTCCTATATCCCGGCACGCCCGGATCACTCGGACAGCTATTTCTCCGCGATTGGCAATTAAAATTTTATGAAACATAAGACTTGAAACTTGCCCGAGAAATCACTGTTGCCTACGATTTCTGGATTTTAAACAAGGGTTGGTCAAATTCAATCGGTTGGCCATTCTCCACTAAAACTTCGGCGATTCGACCTTTCACTTCACTCTTAATTTCGTTCATCAACTTCATGGCTTCAATAATGCACAACACGTCGCCTTCGTTCACTTGTTTGCCAACCGTTACGTACGGGGGAGTGTCCGGAGTAGGAGCAATGTAAAAGGTGCCGACCATCGGCGAGCGCACAATTTCTGATCCTTCATCCTTGACGGTCTTTGATGCCGCACCCGCAGGAGCGCTCTGGGCCGGTTCGGAATTTGGTCCCGGTGTCTGAACAGGGTTCCGGGTTTCCTCGACAACAGCTCCGGAAGGCCCTTTTTTCAGACGGATTTTGAAACCGTTTTTTTCAATCTCAAGCTCCGTCAAACCGTTCTCATGCATGAGATTAATCATGTCTTTTAACTCTTTGATCGACATCACGTTTCGGATTCCCTTCCGGTTACCGTTGCCCTAACTCTTCTTCAGTTTTTCGACGAGACCGCGTAACCCCAATAAATAACTCATTTCTCCAAACCCGCTCACTTGGCCCACGCAAACCGGAGCGGTCAAAGATTCGCGGCGGAATTCCTCTCGACCGTAGATATTGGACAAATGCACTTCTACGGCCGGAATTCCGCACGCTAAAATAGCATCTCTTAAAGCAATGCTGGTGTGCGTGTACGCAGCGGGATTGATGACGATTCCGTCGTACTTGTTCCGAGCAGTGCCGATCAAATCAACTAACTCGCCTTCATGATTGGACTGCTTAAAGGTTACATCAGCTTTTAGAAATCCGGATTCGGATTTGATCAGCCGGTTGATTTTGGCCAGAGAAAACGACCCGTAAATCTCCGGTTCCCGGCTTCCCAATAAATTCAGGTTCGGCCCGTGAATGACTAAAATACGTAACCTGCCTGAGCGCTGCGGTTTTTTCTTCGACATACGATCGTTAGGAGGCGCGAACCGGTTTTTCGGCTTCGTCGATCAACATCACGGGAATCCCGTCTCGGATGGGATACCGAAGACCGCAGGTATCTCCTAAACACACGATTCGATCCCCTTGTAAGGCCACTTTACTCTTGCATAATGGGCAGGCCAAAATAGCCAAAAGTTGTTCATCAATCATCGCTTACATCTCCTCAACGGCTTCTTCAATCCGCTCGATTTCGCGAATCGAAGCGCCGCCACGAAAGGCGTATAGGATACCACAGGCCGCGCCGATCCCGTAGATAAAAAGTACGATCAAAAAGGACAACGCAACCGCTTGTTCCGCGGCTATGTAGCGGGAAAAAAGATAAACGGTGGAAACCTCGCGGACCCCGAGACCCCCGACAGACGGCACCAAAGAACAAACGGTCACTACCGGTATCAAAAGGTAAAAAACCCACAACGGAAGTTCAACGTGAAGACTCCGAGCCAGTAAGGAAACGATAAAAATAAACAAAATCTGTGCCACCACCGAATACCCGTAACCGATGAGGAGTTGGGTCTTGTTGGTTTGAAACACACGGAGAGCGCTAAAAATCTGTTCTAAACGAAACCTAAATTTTTTGGGTGTTGCCGCAAATAAAAATGTTCTGACGGGACTCGAAAATCTCTGGCTCAGCACAAGCAACGTCACTGCGAGAATAAAACTTGCAAGACACAAAAGGAGTAAACCGATTTGGGGACTGTCAGCTTGTTTCCCCACTGCAAAAAACGCGGCGTATCCGAGCGATATGGCGGCCGCTAAACCTAAAAAACGGTCAATGAGAATTGAGCTCACTGTCGCCATTTTGTCGTCACAATCTTTGTAAATGTAATAGGCCTTGGCAATATCCCCTCCGACTGCGGAAGGGAGAAACAAGCTAAAAAAAAGACTTACAATTCCTAAGTAATACAGTCTCGAAAATGAAAGAGCGACTTTTTGAAGTGACAGAATGAGTTTCAGGCGAACGCTGATGATCGCGATGGTCGCTAGATAAATCACAACTCCCAAGATAAGGGGAAAAAGGGATAGATCGGACAGATGAGAAAGAGCACCTCCAAACTTTCCCCAGGACACAAAGATTAAGATCCCGAGTGAACAAAGACTGATCGTTACTCTTAAAACAGTGCTCTTTAGATGTTTTGACATGAGTCTTGGCAGCGAATGATTATATTAATCGGCAGGATGGTTCACAAACTTCATTTGAAGATCGGCGGTCAGTTGGTTCAAAAGAGTTTCTTCATTCTTGCTCAAGTTTCCTTTGGTTTTTTCCTCAAGCGCCATCAATAGATCAATCGTCTCTTTCGCAGCTGCGAGGTTTAGAATGGGCTTTTTCCCCTCTTCCGGAGGCAGCTCGCCTAAAAACATAAGACACTGAACTCCCAACGAGGTCATTAATTGAATAAATGGATCGGAAGATCTTTTCTCTCTGCTCTGAGTCGGAGTTGGTGAGGATGCTTTCTCGGCGTTTGAGGTTCCGCTTTTCCCTTGGATGGAGTCTTTCCAAGATTCATCGACTTTTTTTTGCGTAAATTTGACGTCTTTTTCCATCGAACGCTGCCTCGCCATTACAAATGATTTGAGCTGCGCCGTATAAAAAAAGGCTCATGGCCAATGTGGGATTGCTTATTTTGTCCATGAGCCTCAGATAGGGTGGGCGAGACATTGCTGTCTCAGTTCCCCATATATCACGAATGATTTCTTCTGTCAACTAACACAAAGGGCAAACTACAACTAAACGAACTGGATGGCGAGCCCGTATTGCTTTTTGAACAGTTCAAAGCGGTTAATTTTACCCGGCACGAGCATCCGATCCTTAAAGGCTTCATTGGGAGGGACATCTACCTCAACCCTCGACCCTTCAAGACCTTGCATCTCCGAATAAGCCGGCGTATCAAGGTCCAAAAACTCCGCAAAGAGTCCGCCCTCACTGACATTGGTAGCGATTCCTTTGAGTTCTATTTCTTTCTGGTCTTTGAGTCGACATTTAATCACGATCGGAATCGCAACTCGAATCCGTTTGCTTCGCCGGCGTTCGAGTCCCTGGCCCGCCGCAGCCGGCTGCGATTCATCGATCGGCACTTCGAACGCTTTGTCCTTGACAAACAGAAACGAACCGAACGCATCCGCGACTTCAACTTCATCTTTGCACAATTTGATATTCGAAGGCAGATGGGTGGCCTCAAAAAGAGCCCGGCACGATCGATCCGGAGTGTAAATGAGGCTTCGCTGTGTTCGCAAAAGTACCGACGTCACTTTTCTCAGTCCGATTTCGTTGATGGATTCCATTTTCTGCAGGTTCATGATCACTCGTCTGAGCTTTTTCTTCTGAATGGTTTCGTCGATCTTACGAATGATGGGTTCCATTTCTTCGCCCATAAACGTGCCGCACAAATCAAACACTTGTACGTTGCCAATCTTTCTGAGTTCTAACTTACCGGTTTGCGTTTGGCTCATCACAGTTTTGCCCCCCATGAATAGTTCAACCACAGTGAACATTTGATTTGAGAAAAGTACTCCGACTTGCGTGCATAGGATGCTAACAAGTTTTCGGCTTGCTCTACTGATATCATGTTTTGAGGTCGTAAAAGCATCGGATTTCTCGCTCGGTTTAATTGTTCCATCAAGAAGTGTACCCGACTAAGGATTGATTTTCAAATTAAGGATATTAGTTATCTGTAACCTATTTCGTCAAAACGGGTTATAGATACTTAAAATGAGGGATATCAAGAGGAATTATAAGGAGTTGTACAGGGTCCCGTAAGGTGCCGAAATGTTCCGGAAGTTGAAAAAAAAATTCTCTACTTGGCGCGAGGGGTTTTTGACTTCGCTTTTCGGTCCAACCGCCGAAGTTCGGCCAATCGGTTCTGCTGAATCTTTTCATAGCCGAATGCGGTGGGCCGGTAATAAGATCCTTTTCGTTTGACATATTCTTGGGGCACATAATGCTCTTTTGCGCCGTGCACATATTGATATCCCTCACCGTGACCCATCCGTTTCGCACCCTCGTAGCTTTTGTCTCTTAAGGGATTTGGAACTTCTTCGACGGTATCCTTTTTGACGTCCTCTGTTGCCTCTTGAATCGCAACGTAGGACGCATTGCTTTTCGGCGCAAGCGCCATGTAGGTCACGAGCTGTGAAAGAATAATGCGAGCTTCCGGCAGACCGACCATTTCAATCGCCTGAAACCCCGCAGAGGCCAAAATAAGCGCCTGAGGATCAGCGTTCCCAATGTCTTCAGAAGCGAGAATCAAGATGCGGCGTATGATAAAGCGAGGATCTTCTCCCGCGTACAGCATTTTCGCCAGCCAGTACACGGCTGCGTCGGGATCGCTTCCTCTCATACTTTTGATAAACGCGCTGGCCGTATCGTAGTGGTAATCTTCATCGCGATCGTAGTAAACGATTTTTCTTTGGCATGATTCTTCTGCAACGAGCTTGTTAAATTGAATGACTCCATCTGGATCTGGCGGTGTCGTCAAAACGCCGACTTCAAGGGCATTCAACACTCGCCGCGCGTCACCACACGCACTCTTGGTTAAGTGCTCCAGTGCCGCTTGTTCAAGATTAACTTTGAGATTTCCAAACCCTCGCTCCTGATCGCGGAGGGCTTGCTCAACCACCTGAGCAAGTTCCGCTTCAGTCAACGGAACCAGTTCAAAGATGGTGGACCGGGAAAGTAAAGGTCCATTGATCGAAAAGGAAGGATTGTGGGTAGTGGAACCGATTAAAATGAGAGTTCCGTCCTCCACATCAGGCATGAGCACATCTTGCTGAGCCTTATTAAACCGGTGAATCTCGTCAATAAACAAAATGGTTCTCGCAGATTTTTCCGTCTGAAAAAACCGAGCCTCGTCAATAATTTTCCTGAGTTCCTGAACGTTGGCGGTTACCGCGTTTAAGCTTTTAAAACGAGCTCCGGTCAAATTGGAAATCACCGAGGCCAACGTCGTTTTACCGCTTCCGGGCGGACCATAAAGTACAAGACTCGTTAATCGATCTGCGAGAATGGTCCGGCGAAGGAGCTTCCCTTCACCCAAAAGATGGCGTTGCCCTGCAAACTCCTCTAAAGTCCTCGGGCGCATTCTGCTGGCCAACGGGACAAAAGCATCGGGATTGGAAATGTGAGACCGTGTAGTTTCTTTTTCTTCGGAAATGCTGGGGCCGAATAAATCCATTTTCAATCCCTCCTGGTTCATCGATTTTTAGAACTTTTAGGCCTCGGGCAAACGCGCGTCAAAAGCGCTTCCCAATGCATCGACAATCGAAAAATGAAGCCCGTTTACTTCTTCCGTGGTTAACGTCCGGTCGGAAGCTTGGTAAAAAATCCGAAACGACAGACTCTTTTTTCCGGCGGGCACTTTTTCTCCTTTGAAGGTGTCAAATACTTCGACGCTTTGAACCAGTCCTTTGCCTCGTTTCCGAATTTCCTCGGAAATCGAGCTGCTCTTCACCGCTTCGGGAACAAGAACGGTTAGATCGCGCGGCGCCGGCGGAAATTTTGAAATCGAGCGCACGGTTTTCGAGCGGCTGCGCCGTGCCAGAATTTTCTCCAGATTGAACTCTGCATAAAATACCGACCGTTTGATATCATACACCTTCCGTGCTGTTTTTGACATCACTCCATAATATCCGATCTGTTCCTCCCGAACCATGATCGACAGTGCCTGTCCCGTCTCAAACACAGGATGGCCGAAAGACTGCATAAGAACATCCGTCAAACCAACACGTCCTAAAAATTCATCTACCATTCCCTTTAAATCATAGAAGCTTGCGGCACGCTTACGGTCAAGCCATCCCAAACGCCCCTCGCCGGCCAGAGCAATCCCAAGCATTCGTTCTTCGGATCGAAAACGCCCTGCGCCGTTTGCCAGATAACGGTTCCCGACCTCAAACAACTGAATGTCGGACTCTCCAACGTGAAGATTGCGTCGAATGACCTCGGCCAAACCCGGAAGCAAGGTTGGCCTCATTAAGTTTAAAGCTGTATTCTGGGGATTGATCAACCGCACCCATTTTGGATCGTTCAGACCCAACTGTTCGAGAGGCGCATGCTCAACCAAACTAAACGTAACGACCTCCTGAAGACCAAAGCCCACACAGATGTGACGCAGCTCATCCTCAAGACTCAACATCGGATCAACTCTTGGTGCTTGAGGTACCATTTTAGGAAGGGTTTCCGGAATTTGATCGTATCCGTACAAGCGCGCCACTTCCTCAATCAAGTCAATCGAGTGGATTAAATCGCCTCGAAACGACGGAATTCGAACGCGGATGCTTGCTCGTGAGCCGGACACTTTTAGCCCAAGACGCGTGAGAAAGGTTTTGATTTTAGCGGCCGGAATATCGATCCCAAGCACTTGCGATAGTTCCGATGGTTTCAACGTAATCGTCGGTTCTTGAATCGGAAGGACGCCGGCTTTAAACACACGGCTCACCCGCCCAACGGAGCCATGGTTCTGAATTAAATGGACCGCACGATTCCGGGCATGATCAACCGCCCCGGGATCCACGCGCCGCTCAAATCGGTAAGACGACTCGCTTGTGAGAGCAAGCCGCCTCGAAGTTGCCCGAATACTCGCCGGGTTAAAAAAAGCGGACTCCAGCAAAATGTTCCGCGTTTCTGCACTCACTTCGGATGATTTTCCTCCCATGACACCGCCGATCGCAACCGCACCTTGCTCATCCGCAATCACCAAATCATCTTGTGTCAACTCATAAACCACCCCGTCGATCGCCGTCATCTTCTCTCCGTGAACTGCACGCCGTGCGGAAATCGCGGTGCCTTTGAGCTGGTCTGCATCGAAGGCGTGAAGGGGCTGGCCATACTCAAGCAGCACATAGTTTGTGATGTCCACGATCAGATTGATGGAACGGATTCCGCACGCTTCGAGTCTCGCTTTCATAAACTCGGGCGTCTTGGCAGATCGAACGTCCTCAAGGAGAACCGCCGAATAATAAGGGCATAGTTTCCGGTCCGGCGCTACGACCTTAAATGTTCGTCGGGCGTCTTCGCCGGCGCGATAATGACTTTGAGGCATGCGAAGTCGGCCCCCTTGAATCGCAGAGGCCTCGCGTGCGACACCCACGTGGGACAGCCAGTCCGGCCGATTGGTTGTAATTTCGGTTTCAAGAACATGATCCGTTCCGACCCGTTCGATTTTTTTGACCTCAAGACCTGCCATCGTCAGGCGCTCCGCCAGCTTGGCCGGAGAACCTTTGAATGCAGCGTAGTCTTTCAACCACTGATATGAAATCTTCATGGGGATTTAAAACTGCCTCAAAAAACGAAGGTCATTTTCAAAAAAAAGGCGGATGTCGTGAATCCCATACTTAAGCATTGCAATGCGCTCGACGCCAAGTCCGAAAGCAAATCCCTGAACCCGATTTGGAGAATAGCCGACGGCACTCAAAACGGATGGATGAACCTCGCCCGCTCCCAAAAGCTCAAGCCACCCCTTCCCCCAACTGACGTCCACTTCAACGCTTGGCTCCGTAAACGGGAAAAAATGAGGCCGAAATCTCATCTGTACTTTTTTCCCGAACAAGGTTCGCAAAAACAAATGGATGATTCCTTTTAAATCGGAAAATGCGGTGGACTTGTCCACCATGAGACCTTCGATTTGATGAAACATAAACGAATGACTCGCATCGACGGCGTCCGGCCGATACACTTTGCCGGGCGCAATGATCCTAAGCGGCGGTTTTCGCTTTTTCATTTGCCGAATTTGAACGGTAGAAGTTTGAGACCTGAGCAAATAACCCGAATCCGTGTAAAACGTGTCAAACGCGTCCCGCGAGGGATGATCGAGGGGTATGTGAAGGGCGGTAAAATTATGAAATTCCGTTTCGATTTCTTCGCCGTCCACCACTTCAAAGCCCAGGCGGACAAAAATATCCGAAATCTCGCGAATCGTTTGGGTAATGGGATGGAGTCTGCCGACCCGGGGAGAAACTCCCGGAAGAGTCGGATCAAAATACGGATCCTCCCCTTTCGATTCGGAGGAAAGAGACTTAAGTTTTTCGGTCAGATTGGATTCGATGAACGATTTTAATTCGTTGAGATCGTGACCGAATTGCTTGCGCCGGTCGGGAGTGAGCGATCCGATCGCGCCAAAGAGATTTGCGATTTTCCCTTTTCGCCCCAAAAAAGCAATTCGAATTTCCTCAATCGCTTTAGCGCTTTGAGCCTCTTTGATTTTCGACGAGACTTCGTTTTGGAGCGCCCGAAGGTCGGCCATTTCCAACGTTTGACTCTTATTTCTTCATGGCAAGATGCACGAGGTCTTGGAATGCCTTTTCGTCGTGCACCGCAATTTCGGCGAGGGATTTTCGGTTGAGTGCTACGTGAGCTTTTTGAAGGCCGGCGATAAACTTCGAATAAGAAACGCCATGCTTTCGGCAGGCCGCATTAATTCGGGTAATCCAAAGCCGTCGAAACATTCGTTTGCGGCGTTTCCGGTCCCGCGTCGCAAAGGCCATCGCCCTCATAACCGTAACGCGAGCGGTTCGGTAAAGTCTCCCGCGGCCGCCTACAAAACCTTTCGCCCGTTTTAAAACCTTTTTCCGTCTTGCTAGTGAAGCTGGAATTCGTCGTGCGCGTGGCATAATTTACCTCAGATTCCTAAACACCATAAGGAAGGGATTGGATTATGGCTTTCCGATCCGTCGGTTCCAAAACCCACTTTTTTCGAAACCGCCTTTTTTTGGAAGCATTCCGATCCCCCAACAAATGACGGCGCTTGGTCTTGCTCGCAAGCACTTTCTTGGTAGCTGTAATCTTAAATCTTTTCTTGGTGGCTTTGTTGGTCTTGAGTTTTGGCATGATCTTCGACACTTTTCGGTTTTTTTCTACTGTTCGATTTTGGTTGCAAATGGACCACGATGGTGCGTCGCTCAAGGCCGGTATTTTTTTCGACTTCTGCGATATCGGCCAGATCTTCGATAAAACGATGAAGTACTTGTTCGCCCATCGCAATGTACCGCATTTCCCGGCCTCGAAACATTAAGGTTAATTTGACCATGTCGCCCCGCTCCAGAAATCGAATTGCGCTTCGGAGCTTGGTTTCATAATCGTGATCGTCAATTTTAGGCCTTAATTTGATCTCCTTCAAGTGAACGATGTGTTGTTTTTTCCGCGCCTGCTTTTCTTCCTTCTCAAGGGTATAGAGATACTTGCCAACATCAAGAATCCTGCACACAGGAGGTTGCGCGGTGGCTGAGATTTCCACCAAATCGAGGCCTGCTTGTCGCGCGAGGGCCAACCCTTCTTGGGGAGTTACGACCCCGACTTGCTTTCCATCCGCTCCGATCAGACGAATTTGCGGAGCTCGAATCCGTTCGTTGATCCGAATCCTATTTTTTTGGTACTTGATGAGGCACCTCCCATTGTTTGGTTAAGATCTCGCGATTTAATTGGTTGATAAACACATCTAGCTTCATGGAACCTAAATCCTTCCGACCGCGTGCACGAACGGCAATGGTATTTTCTTCACTTTCTTTCGCGCCGATTACAACGGTGTACGGAATTTTTGCTAATTCCGCTTCCCGGATCTTATACCCTATTTTCTCCGGCCTGGAATCTAACTCACTCCTGATTCCGGCAGCAAGCAAAGTCTGATGAACGTGACGTCCAACGCTTTCCTGCTTTTCTGAGATGGTTGCAACCAGCACTTGGACGGGGGCCAACCAAAGCGGAAATGCGCCTCCAAAATGCTCAACTAAAATACCGTAAAACCGTTCCACCGAACCAAAAACAGCTCGATGGACCATGATGGGCTGCTGCTTCTTCCCATCCGCTCCGATGTATTCGAGTCCAAACCGCTCGGGCATCATAAAATCAAGCTGAACGGTTCCACACTGCCAATCACGCCCGATGGAATCCCGAATTTCAAAATCCACCTTCGGTCCGTAAAAGGCCCCGCCGCCTTCATTGGTTTGATAGGAAATCTTGCATTTCGCGAGCGCCGCTTCCAGCCCCTTGGTTGCTTTCTCCCAAATCTCAGAAGTTCCCATAGAATCTTGGGGCCGAGTAGACAAATAAATCGTGACGTCGGTAAACCCAAAGGTGCGGTACATCTTGAGAACGAGCTCGATGACTTTCGCAATTTCGTTTTCGAGCTGCTCACCATAGCAAAAGATATGCGCGTCGTCAATGGTGAATGCCTTGGCGCGAAATAACCCATGCAAAACGCCGGACAATTCGTAGCGATGGACAAGACCGAGTTCCGAAAATCGAAGCGGCAGATCCCGATAGGACCGCTGAGAGCTTCGGTACACTACCGTTGCGCCCGGGCAATTCATCGGCTTGATCGCAAATTGAATTTGATCCATCTTGGTAAAATACATGTGTTCTTTGTAATGGTCATAGTGGCCGCTCTGCTTCCACAGTTGATCGCGTAAAATCATGGGCGTTGCAATTTCTAAGTACCCCTCTCGAGCGTGTTCCTCCCTCCAATAACGAACCAATTCGTTATAAAGCACTCTCCCCTTGGGATGGAAAAAGGGAATGGCGGGTGCCTCTTCGTGAAAGCTAAAGAGGTCGAGCTCGCGTCCTAGTTTTCGATGATCTCGTTTTTGAGCTTCTTCAAGACGAGCTAAGTATTTTTGAAGATCTTCCTCGGCGTAAAAAGCCGTTCCATAAATGCGCTGAAGCATGGGGTTGTGTTCATTTCCCCGCCAATAGGCGCCCGCAACGCTTAAGAGTTTAAACGCTTTCACCTGATTCGTGTTCTCAATGTGATTGCCGCGGCACAAATCGACAAAAGGCCCGTTGGAGTGTAACCAAATGTTGTCGTCCGGCAATCCTTCCAACAACTCAAGCTTGTACCGCTCGGCGCGTTTCTTAAATAATTCACAAGCTTCTTTTCTGCTCACTTTTTTTCCGCTGAAGGCCTGACCTTCCCGGATAATCACGAGACACTTCGCCTCGATGGCTTTCAGATCCTCGTCGGTAAAGGAGCGTTCAAAATCAAAATCGTAATAAAATCCATTTTGAATGGCGGGACCGATCGCAAGTTTGACGCTTGGAAACAAACTCTGTACGGCTTGAGCAAGAATGTGCGCACAACTGTGGCGCAACCGATCAAGATCTTCCGTCTTCTTCGGAGGCAGCATGAGAACCGTTTACGTGGCAGGGCTCTTTTGGAAAATCATTGTAAATGGCGTGACTTCATACAGTTACGGGATTTTAACAAATCGAAACCCTGATTGCAAGCATTTATCTCAAGGAAACTGGTGGGCTGTACAAGACTCGAACTTGTGGCCTCTTCCATGTCAAGGAAGCGCTCTAACCAACTGAGCTAACAGCCCAAAATTAAGTGCTCTAACCCCCGCCAAACTACGCGGCGGGTCCGCCACGTTTTGTGGCGGAAACTGTCCGCCTTCGGCTGCGCCGAAGGACGGATCCGTCCTGCTGCAAAGCAGCAGGCGGAAGCTAACAGCCCAAAAAAACGATCTTTATGGTACGCAAAACTATTTCTCACTCTTTAAATATCTGCTCAGAACTACTTTCATTTTTCGGAGGGCTTTGCCTCGATGAGATACTGTGTGCTTTTGTTCGGCCGGGATTTCGGCAAACGTTTTACCAAATTCCGGATAAAAAAACAAGGGATCGTACCCAAAACCGCCGCGTCCTCTCATCGTCCGAGTGATGTACCCTCTGACCTCTTCCTCGACCACGCTGACAACTCTTTGCGGTGTGGCAAGCGCAACAGCACACCGAAAGGCGGCGCCTCGTTTACTGTCTTCTGCGTGGGTCATTTGTTCGAGCACCTTTTCGCAATTTTTAAGATCGTCTTTTTCAGGCCCGGCAAAACGGGCTGAGTACACGCCAGGGGCACCTTTTAAGTAATCCACGACGAGACCCGAATCGTCTGCCAACGTAAGACAGCCGGACTGGCGGGCACACGCGAGTGCTTTCTTCTTAGCATTCTCACGAAACGTACGACCGTCCTCAACTACCTCCCGAACGTCTGGATAATCCCGAAGCGTCTTAAGCTCAACGGGCAAGTCCATGAGAAGCGTTCTAAGCTCCGCAAGTTTTTTTGGATTGTTGCTTGCAATCAATAAGCACTTGGTCATACCCCCTTGCCTCTCGCTCCTTACCATCGCGCGGCGGAAAATCATGAGGAAAGTGTTACAAAGCGCTTCTGAACGGCAACTAAATCGTGAATTCCCTTTTGAGCCAGTCGCAACAGTTTGTTGAGTTCGGCTTGCGAAAACGGTTTGTGTTCCGCCGTTCCCTGTACCTCCACAAGCCGTTTGGATCCGGTCATGACGACATTCATATCGACTTCCGCGCGTGAATCTTCTTCGTAACACAAGTCGAGGATGGCGGCACCATCTACCATTCCCACACTCACAGCGGCAACGTAATCACGAAGGGGAATGCCGTCGATCTTACCTTCCCGATTCAACTTTTTGAGCGCATCCGCCAAAGCGATAAAACTTCCCGTGATACTCGCAGTTCTGGTTCCGCCGTCTCCCTGCAGCACATCACAGTCCACCCAAATAGCCCGTTCTCCCAACCGGCGCAAATCGACAACCGCTCGGAGCGACCTCCCGATCAAGCGTTGAATTTCATGGGTTCTGCCGCTCAAGCGGCCCTTGCTCGCTTCGCGCCGGATTCGTTCCGTGCAAGAAGCCGGAAGCATACCGTATTCAGCAGTCACCCACCCCTTCCCCGTGCCTTTCAAAAAAGGCGGAACGTGCTCTTCCAGAGAAGCGGCACACACCACTTGAGTATTCCCCACTTCAATCAGGCAGGAACCCAAGGCAAATTTTTGGAAGCCCCGCTTGATTTTGATGGTGCGCAATTCATCCGGTTTTCTTCCGTCTATTCGCTTGACCATAGTAGCTTTCTTACCTGATGTTTAAAATTTTGTGCAACCTCGGCACGATACGAACATCGGACAAAATACCGAGACCGATCGACTGAAGCTCGCCCAACAAGGTCATCAGCTCGGCATCTTGAAAACCTTCGACGGTCGTACTCACAGGCTGCAGGAGAAGAGGAACGTCCCGGCACACTTGGCCGATCATAAGACACAAATCTTTAAACTCACCCAAATCAATTTCTTTGGAACAGACCATTTTGATAAACACTTCCTTTGGGAGCGCGATTTTTAAAAAAGCGCGGTGCGATTCCATGTACGATGCCTCTTTGGTCACCGAAGAAGGTTTAACGTCCATCGCCACCACATCCACCCATTCTAAAACGTCGCGCAGTGCCTGCCACAAAATGCCGTTTGTTTCAAGGTAGGTTTTAAATCCCTTCTGTTTGAGCTGAGGCAGAAGAGATTTTAAAAACGAGCGGTACACAAGGGGCTCCCCTCCCGTAAGACTGACGTAAGAATGAGGGCCCTTTTGACGTTCGAGACTAAGAATGCTTTCAAGAACAGACTCCAGATCAAAGTCGGAACCCGGCTTTTCCAGTTCATCGCAATAATCGCAATGAATGTTACATTTCTCAAAGCGGACAAAGAGGTGACGCTCCCCCATGCGGGTTCCCTCGCCCTGAAGCGAGGAAAAAATCTCAGATACGGAAGCAATTTGAGTTGTCATGAACCAACCGTTCCCCCCGCCGAGCGCGCGGAAGTTAAATGAGAGGTTAAGGGATCCCGTACTCCGGCTTCTGCAAAACCTTTTTCGCGCAACAAACACGAATCGCACTCGCCGCACGGAAACTGATCCCCTTGATAGCACGACCACGTCCATTCAAGCGGCACTCCAAGCCCGATTGCCAAGCGAACGATTTCGGATTTCTTTAGATCGATCAACGGGGTTTTGATTTCGAGCTTCCTTCCCTCCGCTCCTTGCCTTGTGCCCTTTTGAATCGTAGCTTCAAAAAGTTTAAAAAACTCGGGACGACAATCGGGATAACCGCTGTAATCCAACGCATTGGCACCGATAAAGATCGCTTCGGCCGCGCGCGCTTCAGCATAGGAAGCCGCCAAACTCAAGAAAATGGTATTCCGAGCGGGTACATATGTCACCGGAATTTCCTGCGACATTTCTGCGACGCTTCGGCCGTGAGGAATGGGGATCGAACGGTCTAAAAGCGCGCTTCCGCCCCAAGGAAGTGACGCTGAAATCACGCGATGTTCTATGGCAAGATGGCTGGCAATGCGGCGAGCGGACTTGAGCTCCCGTCCGTGGATTTGCCCATAATCGATGGTGAGCGCAAGCGCCTCATATCCTTCTTTTAAAGCCACATAAAGCGCGGTAGCTGAATCAAGTCCGCCGGAAAGTAAGCAAACGGCGCGTGGTTTCTGTACAGTCATGCTTAGTAGGTCAACCCATGCGAGTCACGCATCTTAAACGAACGAAGCGTCGACGCCGGTGATCTCTTTAATTGCAATGGACGCTGATCTTTGAACACTTCTCCGATACGCTTCGCCCGCGTGATACGAACTTCTCACGTACGGCCCGGAGTAAACTTCAGAAAAGCCGATCTTTTTCCCTTCCTCCCCCAGTTCTTCAAATACACCCGGATGGACAAACTCCACGACCTCAAGTTTTCCGTCCTTGGGTTTTAGATACTGCCCGATCGTCACGATATTAACCCCAACAGCACGCAGGTCGTACAAAGTCGATTTCACCTCATCCACGGTTTCGCCAAGACCCAACATCAATCCGCTCTTGGTCGTCATGGCGTCATCATATTGCTTGACGATCTGAAGCACCTCAAGCGACCGATCGTAACGCGCTTGCCGTCTGACCATGGGGGTAAGACGTCTCACGGTCTCCAAGTTGTGATTAAACACCTGAGGGCGCGCGTCGCAAACATATTCAATGAGTTCATGCCTTGCGTGAAAATCAGGTACCAGCACTTCAACGGCAGCTTCCGGGTTCAGCTCGCGAATAGCCAAAATGGTTTCGTAAAAAGCGCCTGCGCCTTCGTCACGAAGATCATCGCGGGCCACGGAAGTAACGACTACGTGTCCGAGCCCAAGTTGTTTGACTGCTTTCGCCACGCGTCTGGGTTCATCAGGATCCACTTCCGCCGGGCGCCCAACCGATATGGCACAGAAACCGCAGCGGCGCGTGCAAATGTCTCCCAAAATCATGAACGCCGCCGTTCGTTCAGAGAAACATTCCGGCCGATTAGGACATAGCGCCGATTCACAAACCGTATGGAGTCGGAACCCGTCCACCACGCCTTGAGTTTGATAGACCGATCCGGCCGGAAACGGCCGCCTGAGCCACTGGGGAAACTTTCTTGCAACCATTTGGGGCACTCCTAAATGACTCTCACTTTTTTCATGGCCTGCCGAATGCGGCCGAGGCCTTCTTCTATCTGTTTCACGTCGAGGGCATAACTTAAGCGGATCCGATCTGGAGCACCGAACCATTCACCAAGATAAGTAATGACTTTATATTCTTGATAGAGGAGAGTCACAAATTCGCGGGCGTTTTTACATTTTGGCAGCACATAGAAGGCGCCTTCGGGTTTCCAAAGATCAAAACCGAGATCGATCAATCCTTTGGTAATAAAATCACGCCGCTCGCGCCAGATTCCCTGCTGCTTACGGATGTACTCTTTGGGGGCGCTCATCGCACAAAGAGCCATGTCTTGACCCACTAAATTTGTGTTCATGGACGTATGTGTTTTGATTTCGCACACGTCTTCCACCACTTTCTTATCTGCACTCCATAAATAGCCCACGCGGATGCCGCACATGCAGTAGGTTTTGGAAAATGAGTTCACCGTAATCACATGGTTGCCCTGGATGTGGTAATTTTCACGCTCGTAGATTAAATCTTTATAGACTTCGTCCGAAACCACATAAACACCGAGCTTTTGCGTGGTGGCTTCGATTTCCTTAAGGGTTTCGATCGCTTCGACACGCCCCGTCGGATTAGACGGAGAATTAATGAGGACAGCCCGGCAATCTTTTATTTTCCGATTGAAATCGCGAAGATCAATGCGGCCATCAACCAAGTCGGTATACACCGGTACCAAACCTGCCAACTCAACGATCGGCGGATAGGAATAATAATAAGGTCTCGGCAGAAGTACTTTTTCTCCTTGTTTCCAGCTTCTAAAAATAAGATCGAGCGCTTCGGAGGCACCATTGGTAATGACAAAATTATCTGCGGTCGAACCCGGATATTCGTGGGCAAGCGTTTCCCTGAGCTTTGTCTCGCCTTGAATGAGACCGTACCGGAGATCTCTGGTGAGGTTGATTCCTTGAAACGCCTCTTTGGGGGGCGGAAGATCCGGCTGCCCGGAACCAAAACTAATGACCCCATTGCCCTGCTTACCAATGAAATCTGCAGGGCTTTTGAGTTTAAGAATTTCTGACATGGATAGTGCCTTTTCTCTAATCTTGGCGTTAAAACGCGTATTGTACCTTCGTTGAGGTTAATCCACAAGAAGGATGACGGGATTTAGAGCGGGTTCATTCCATAAGGAGACGGGCTGCGCGACTGATGAGTTCTTGATACGTAGGATGTGGAAAAATGGTTTTCTGAAGGTCTTTGACGTGAAGCTGATGGGTAACGGCGACCGTGATTGCTCCGATCACTTCCCCGGCTTCTCCGCCCATCACGTGACCGCCGATCACCGTTCCTTTGCGCGCATCGATCACAAGTTTGACGAACCCTTCGAGAGCCCCTTCTACATGGGCCTTTCCTTCTGAAGAAAGAAGCACTCGGGTTTCTTTAGCTTCAACACCTTGTTTGGCGGCACTTTCAAGCGTCAAGCCCACCGAAGCAATCGCGGGCTCACAGAAAATACAATTCGGAATCGCGTGCACGGGAAATGCCCGTTTGGTTTTGGGATCAAGCACGTGATCGATGACGAGATCTGCGCCGAAAGACGCCACGTGCGCAAGCTGCGGCAAATTCGTCACATCCCCGATCGCATAAATTCCTTTCGCGTCGGTTTCCAGATATTCGTTCACGCGAATCGCGTCTCCTTCCAATTTGATTCCGACCTCTTCGAGGCCAAGACCTGAGGTGTTCCGATCCCGGCCGATCGAAACGAGCACTTTCTCTCCGGAGAGTTTTACCCCCGAATCCAATTGAACGGTGACGAGCGAATCCGTTTTAACGATCCCGGTCACTTGAGTGCCCGTGTGCACATTGATCCCGCGGCGTTTAAAACTCATTTCAAGCCGTTTTCCCAAATCTGAATCTTCAAGCGGGATCAAGCGGTCTAAAAGTTCAACCATCGCAACTTCGGTGCCGAGTGAGTGAAAAAGCGACGCAAATTCAACTCCGACCGCGCCGCCGCCGATCACCACAAGATGTTTGGGAACCTCGATTAGTTTCAGAAGATCGTCGGAAGACAGAATCCTGACTCCGTCGAACGAAACTTTGGGAAACGGTTTCGGGCGCGAACCGGTAGCAATCACAATCGCTTTCGCGCTGATCTCCTGACGTTGGCCTCCGCCCGTTGTAACTTCAATCCGGCGGTTCGGAAGAATGCGCCCCGTTCCTTTCACGAGAGGAATTCCGGCTTTGGTCACTTGACCGAGCATCGATCTCTGAAGTCCGGATATTACCGCTTCTTTCTGCTTGAGCATTTGCGGCCAGCGAAACGAAACGCCGGAAACGTCAATCCCAAGCGCTTCGGCTGCTTTGACGCGGTCGAGTAGTTTCGCAATCGAAAGGAGCACTTTCGTGGGAATGCAACCCTGATTGAGGCACACACCGCCCACGTCTTTTTTCTCAATTAAAACCGGCCGGAGACCCTTCGCGTGCGCACGGAGCGCAGCTTCATACCCTCCGGGACCTGCCCCTAAAATCGCGACGTCGTATGTGGTCATCTTTGGCTGGACCGTTGGCGTTTGTTGATCGTTCCCTGTATTAATGTCCGTGGGATGGAAATGTCGAGAACCTTGATCCGCCCGGAATGTTTCGGGCCCTCCCGAACCAAAAGACCCCGCTTTGCAGCGCCAAGCGTCCCCGTCTGTTTGGCTCGAACGGCGATCCCAAGCACTTCGCCCGTATCGCTATTTAATCCGGACGGAACATCAATTGCAAGAATTTGTTTTCCGGATTCGTTGAGCAGGTCAATCACGCGGGCCGCAAGACCGCTTACCGGGCGCACGAGCCCAACGCCAAAAATTCCGTCGAGAACCAAATCAGAAGTTGTGACAAACGTGCGAACGCGGGCGAGCTGCCTTGGCAACGTAACGATGAATAAAGGAACGCCCATTTTTTTCAAAATGTTGAACTGGAGTGCCGGATCTTCTTTAAGCTCGCCGGGACGCGCAAGCAGCACAACCCGGACACGGCAGCCCCGATTGGCGAGATGTCGAGCTGCCACAAAACCGTCGCCGCCGTTATTTCCCTTCCCGCAGACGACTAATATCTTTTTACCGTCACGAAGAAGACTCTCCGCTAAATTCGCAATCCCGCGTCCCGCGTTTTCCATTAAAAGAATGCTTGGGATTCCGAAGCGCTCGATGGCAAGCCGGTCAAGCGTTTTCATTTGCTTCGTGGTTACGTATTTTATTGTCATTATCCCGGCGATTCACCTACATACGTTTCATGAACAAGGCCGGTGATCCTTGCGCGGACAAAATCGCCGGGTTCACACGCACGGGCGCCCACAAGGGGCGCCCCTACTTCAAATACCATTTTTTGGTCTTGATCGGTCCTGCCGATGAAGCGGCGGGGATCGCGCGAACTTCGCTCCTCAACACACACGGTGACTGTTTTGCCGAAATTCAGTTCACGATTTTCTCTGGTGATCGTTTTTTGAAGCGCAAGTAATTCGGCGTGTCGAGCCGCTTTGACTTGCGGAGTAACATCATCTTTTAATTTTGCGGCTGGCGTGCCCGGTCGAAGCGAGTACTTGTACATAAAGGCGCTGTCAAACCGGATTTGGCGCATTGCTTCGAGGGTGGCTTGGTGGTCTTCTTCCGTTTCACCGGAAAAACCCGAAATTAAATCTGTGGTGACAGAGATACCAGGAACGAGCGACCTTAAGCGATCAATTTGGGCCCGATAGTGTTCGATCGTGTGAAGCCGTTTCATGCGCTTGAGCACTCGATTCGAACCGGACTGAAGCGGCAGATGAAAGCGGCGCGAAATTTTCGAGTTACGAGCGATAACTTGGAAAAGCTCCTCGGTGGCGTCTGATGGATGTGATGTCGTAAATGAAACCCGATCGAGTCCTTCAATCTCACAAAGCATC
>MHFO01000059.1:0-461 GCA_001804225.1 Omnitrophica bacterium RIFCSPLOWO2_01_FULL_50_24
CTGCAGAACAGAAGAGACATATCGATATCACGACGCTCCCAAAAAAAACCGAAGCCGGAAACCCGGACTTTCGCGTGTGGGATGGCAAGCACAAACACGTCGGTTACATGGAGGCAAAGGTCCCCGAGGAGGATATCAATAAAGTAGAGCGCTCTGAGCAGCTCCAGCGGTACCGCTCGACGTTCCCCAACGTCCTGCTTACGAATTTCTATGAGTTTCGGCTGTATCGCGATGGTGAGCTTGTGAATAGCGTCCAGATAGGCCGACCGTTCGTCGCCAAGAAACTCGGCGCCGTTGCTCCTCTGGAGAATGCGGAAAAGTTTGTGCAGCTGCTCTCTCAGTTTTTCGACTTCTCGGTCCCGAGTCTTACGAGCGCAAAATCCCTTGCATTGGAACTCGCCAAACGAACGCGGTTTCTCCGTGATCAGGTGATCAGGGAAGAGATGAAGCCGGATGCAGAA
>MHFO01000059.1:477-6145 GCA_001804225.1 Omnitrophica bacterium RIFCSPLOWO2_01_FULL_50_24
TCCGTGATCAGGTGATCAGGGAAGAGATGAAGCCGGATGCAGAAACAAAGGATCTCATCGGGTTCTATGATGCCTTCAAAAAATACCTTATTGCATCATTGTCCGAGGAGGATTTTGCCGATCTTTACGCGCAAACAATTACCTACGGTCTCTTTATTGCTCGCCATAGATTCGATACGACTCCAGATCTCCTTGATAAGAAGAAGGTTACGAGAGTTTTCACGAGAGAACTTGCATATGACCTTATTCCTCCAACTCTCGGAATCCTCCAGGATGTTTTCCATTTTCTTTCTTCCGCAAAGCCGCCGAAGCAACTGCAGGTCATCATCGAGGACATCGCGGAGGTGCTTGCATCGGCGGATCTGAAGAGAATTGAGGACGAGTTCTTCCACGCGAAGCGCGGCCGTGATCCCATTGTGCATTTCTATGAGACATTTCTTGCTCACTATGATCCTGCAAAGCGGGAAAGCCGCGGAGTGTATTACACGCCAGAGCCGGTTGTTTCCTACATCGTCCGTTCTCTGCACCATCTCCTAAAAGAGGAGTTTGGGAAATCCGACGGATTCGCGACGAATTCTGTCACCGTTCTCGATCCCGCAGCAGGAACGCAAACCTTTCCTGCCGCCGCCATCCACCTCGCCGCGGAGGAGTACACGGGGAAATACGGCAAAGGCGGCCTCGAGACGCTCATCCGTGATCACATTCTCCGGAATTTCTACGCCTTCGAACTCATGATGGCGCCCTATGCCATCGGGCATCTGAAGATCGCCTACGTCCTCGAGGAGCTGGGATACCGCATGGGAGAGGATGAACGCTTCAAGCTGTACCTCACGAACACTCTGGAATGGGACGATCTCACGCAGACGCAGATTCCGCATCTCTCATCTCTTTCCGAAGAATCAAAACATGCGGCGGCAGTAAAGAAGGACGTGCCGATCATGGTCATCATGGGCAATCCGCCGTACTCGGGAATTTCAGAAAATAAAGGGAAGTGGATCACGGGACTTATCGAGGACTACAAGCAGGTGGATGGTAAGCACTTCGGCGAGCGCAAGCACTGGCTGCAAGACGATTACGTGAAGTTCCTGCGCTTCGCGCAGTGGAAAATTGCGCAGGCGGGGCAGGGCGTCGTCGGCATGATCACGAACCACGGCTACCTCGACAATCCAACCTTCCGCGGCATGCGGCAGTCACTGATGAATACGTTCACGGATCTCTATATCTTAGACCTTCACGGCAATTCTCTGAAGAAAGAGAAAGCGCCGGATGGAGGAAAAGATGTCAATGTCTTCGATATTCAACAAGGAGTCGCTATCGCGCTGTTTGTGAAGAATCCGAAGAAGAAACTTCCCGGCACCGTACATCATGCAGAGCTCTGGGGAGAGCGGGAGGAGAAGTACAAGTGGTTGGAGAAATTTGATGCTGAAAAGACTAAATGGAAGAAGCTCAATCCAAATTCACCAATGTATTTCTTCGTTCCTAAAAACGAAGAAGGACGAAAGGAATATGAAAAGTACTGGAAGATTACGAATGTTTTTCCTTTGAATTCAACGGGTATTGTCACCGCGCGCGACGGCTTTGTCATTGATTTTGACAAAGAAGAGCTCAAGAGACGCATGATGATGTTCCGCAATCTCGACCTACCGGACGAGATCATCGCTCAGACATTCGGCTTAAAAGACACACGAGGATGGAAAATGAGCGACGCTCGTAAGAAGTTGGCACAAGACAAAAATTGGGAACAGCCTTTTCACGAAATTCTTTACCGACTCTTCGATGTTCGATGGACTTATTACTCACAGAAAATGATCGATTGGCCGAGACCAGACATCATGCCGAATATGCTTCAACCAAACTTGGCGTTGCTGACATCGCGTATGACAAAGGGTGAAAATTTCGCGCACGCGTTCATCACAGATACAATCTCTGAGGTCATTCTTCTTTCACCTAAAACATCGAACAATGCCTTTGTATATCCACTTTACATCTACCCATCTGCGGACACGCATCCATCGAATCTCTTTGAACAGCAAGCTACTGGTAAGCGGCCGAACATCAGCGAAGACTTTTTGAAGGAGATAAAGGGAAAACTCAAAAGCGTACCGAAGCCTGAGCAAATCTTCGCCTACATCTATGCCATCCTCTACTCACCGGAGTACCGCACACGCTATGCGGAATTTCTCAAGAGCGATTTCCCGCGCATTCCGATCACATCAAATGCAAAACTTTTTGAGTCTCTCGCGAAGCTCGGGCAAGAGCTTGTGGATTTACACCTCCTCACATCGAAGAAGCTGGAAAAGCCAACTGCGAAATTTGAGGGGAACGGCGAGGCCAAAGTGGAGGTGAGGAAGTACGACGAGAAGAAAAAGGCCGTGCGGATCAATGACCGTCAGGCGTTCGTCGGCATTGCATCCGAGGTCTGGAATTATCACATTGGCGGCTATCAAGTGCTCGACAAGTGGTTGAAAGACCGAAAGGGACGCACGCTCTCAAGCGAAGACATCCGACACTACTGCCGCGTTGCGACTGCATTGGCTGAGACAATCAAAGCGCAGAAGGAGATTGGTGAGGTGATAGAGGAGAACGGAGGGTGGCCGATCCGGTAACATATTACCACTTTTCAGTGGAACCTTTCATTTCGTCGCCGCTCCCGCCTTCTAGGCTCCACTGGGAGAAACTCGGGAGGTCACTGAAAAGCTTGTCCCCTCAATGATATTGCATTATCATTCCACTCCCATGAGAGAACGCATTGCAAAAAAGTTGGCAGAGCAAAGGAAGGATTTCCTCGAGCGTAATCCTGGAGTGCGCCGCGCACTGCGCATATTTGAGATTTCTAGTGAACAGTATCGCAAAGCTACACAAAGCAACATCCGCTTCTATTCGAGCACAAGTACCAATCAATAACTTTGTTATGGCACAGAAAAAAAGACCGAAAGTAAGTTGGCAAGACATCCAGAAGGAGATTCAAACGAGTAAATCTCCGGAAGATCCTGGTGGTTTTGATACAGTAAGAAGAGGGAGTTATAAATTGGTTGAAAAGGTGACAGGAAGGCCTCTTTTGGTCTATGCAACTGCTTTCCATAATCCCATAAAGGCACGAGTTGCTTCACCTTTTCTTACTATTGATATCTCAGATAAGGACGGATTCGACGAAATAATACGGAATGTGGATAGTGATGCAGTAGATATTTTCATTCACAGCCCCGGTGGTTCTGCTGAAGCCGCTGAGTCAATCGTACGTATGCTCAGAGATAAGTTTACGGACGTGCGCTTCATTGTCACTGGTTCAGCTAAAAGTGCGGCAACCATGCTGGCACTTTCTGGCAATGAAATTTTGATGGACGATCCTGCTGAACTCGGACCGATTGATCCACAGGTGCGAGTTGGGGACAGATTTACTCCAGCCGGTTCGATCATTGAACAATTTGACCGAGCTGAAGAAATACTTAAAAAGGACCCGGAAGCTTTGCCTGTCTGGGTTCCTATTCTAGAAAAGTTTGCCCCCGCACTCCTTGTGGAATGCGAGAATTACATCAATTTTGCAAAACACCTTGTAATCACATGGATGACTGATTATATGTTCGCCAAGATAAACAGCAAAGATGCAAAGAAAAAAGCCAGGAAAATTGCTAATTATCTGGCAGACGAGAAAAACACATACTCGCACGCACGGCGTATTGATCTAAAGCAATTGAGAAAATATGGAGTCAATGTCAAAGCGCTGACAGAACAGAAACAGGAACTACAAGATGCGGTTCGAAGGTTGCACCTCTCGATTATGGCAACGCTGGATAATACTTCGGCTGCGAAGATTTTTGAGAACTCGCAGGGAGCGGTGCTGATTAGGATGGTGCAAACGCAAGTAAAAGCTCAGTAGGTGAAGTTACAGCAAAAGCCGTGCGATAGCACGGAGCGGTCGCTTGACGACCGCAACGACTGGAAATCGTCCCGAAACGGCGGCGGGGGCAACGTTTGGGCTGCGGCTGACCCCCCCCGCACCAGGCGCCGCCGCACGTTTTGGGGCTGCCAGGCTTCCGGCCGTTTCGGAAAAACTGCCAAAGAACCCGGAAAATGATCGGCTCGAACTTTCTTGGTGCGCCAACCGCAAACTTTTTTGTGACAGAAAACCATCAAAAGGTTACAATCCCAGTAATGCATTTAACCGACAACGAGAAACGGGATATTGTGAAGTACATCGAGGTGGGGAAACCCCTGCCAGACAAATACCGCTTTCTTCTTTTTGAAGATAAGCGCGAGGTGGAACTGGTCTGGAATGGGAAGACGAACGAGGTTACGTCCGTTGTGCTGCCGTTTCAGGTGATCGAGCAGGTGGATGAGCCCCGCAAAGATGCCGACGATTCCCCGCAGGCAAGCCTCTTCGATTTCGATGATCGGGGGAGGCAGATCAAAGGTTGGACGAACAAGCTCATCTGGGGAGACAACAAGCTCATCCTCTCCAGCCTGAAGAATGGACCGCTACGGGACGAGATCGAAGCGCAGGGTGGGCTCAAACTTATTTACATAGATCCTCCATTTGATGTAGGCGCAGACTTTAGTATGGATATTGAGATCGGCGACGGCGACGATGCCGAGACGTTCCACAAGGAGCCAAGTGTGCTGGAGGAGTTGGCCTATCGCGATACATGGGGGAGGGGTGCGGATAGCTTTATTGCAATGCTCTTTGAACGTCTTTTACTGATGCGTGATTTACTTGCCCCTGATGGTAGTATTTTTGTTCACGTAGACTACAGAGTAGACTCACATGTTAGGCAAATATTAGATGAGGTGTTTGGACCATATAATATCCTGAATGAGATTATTTGGTGCTATACAGGGAACGCCGCACCAGGACAGAGGCAGTTTAGTAGAAAGCACGATACTATTTATTGGTATTCGAAGACTGATAGCCATATTTTCAACGATCGTGATGTCAGAGTTCCCTATTCGGAAAAAACTTTGGCAAACTTCAAGAAAGGACTAGAAGGTTCAAGTTACGATGGTAAATCAGCGTACAAGGAAGGACAGGATAAAGTAGGCAAACTACCAGAAGATTGGTGGGAAATGGCTATTGCACAGAGATACCCTGTAGATGGGATAAAACGGACGGGATATCCAACTGAAAAACCTTTGCCTCTCTTAGAAAGGATTATTTTTGCTGCGTCCAACAAGGGTGATTTAGTTGCCGATTTCTTCTGCGGTTCTGGCACCACAATGGCCGTTGCAGAAAAACTCGGTCGAAAGTGGATCGGTTCCGATCTCGGGAAGTTTGCCATACACACAAGCCGCAAGCGCATGATCTCCGTACAACGTGATTGTAGAGAGAAAGGAGAACCATACCGCGCCTTCGAGATTCTGAACCTCGGTAAGTACGAGCGGCAGCACTACATCGGCGTGAATCCGAATCTGCGGCAGGAGGAGCAGCAGAAGCAGATCAAGGCACGCGAGAAAGAGTTCCTCGGCCTTATCCTCCGCGCATACAAGGCGCAGGATGCGACGGGCTTCCGCACGTATCATGGCACGAAGGCGGGGCGTATGGTGACAGTGGGGTCAGTGAACATGCCCGTGTCACGCCTGTTCGTGGAGGAGGTCATCGCGGAGTGCGTCGAGAAGCACATCACGAAGGTGGATATCCTCGGCTTCGAGTTCGAGATGGGGCTGTTTCCGAATA
>MHFO01000060.1 GCA_001804225.1 Omnitrophica bacterium RIFCSPLOWO2_01_FULL_50_24
CTCATTCCATTCTTCAGGGGCACTTAAGCATGGCCGAGTCGCACCTTGAGATGATGGAGGAAAAGAAGGCCAGAGGACGGGCGCGGATGTTTACGAGCCGCACGGATCAAACGGATCTTGAGCGTAAGTTTATAGAAGATGAGCAGCGCGTCCGTGCTGAACTTCAGGAATTAAAACAAGAAGTGGAAAATTTAAATCCAACGAAAGATGAATTGCGTGCGTCTCGCGATCGATCGGAACCGGCGGCCAAAGCGGTTCCAGAAATTTCGGTTGAGACCCACACATCTTCAGCGGTTGATCGGTCGTTCCTTTCCGATTCTAGAACATTGTCCGAGGATTCGGCGTTTCAGCGCGTGGATCAACTTGAAAGTCCCGTGGTGTTTGTCATTTCGCCCGAGGTTCTTGACGGTCTTTCACACCATCGCTCGGCCGCGCAGGACCAGTTGCGCGAGCTCGTGGGTTTGAAATTGCGAAACGAAACCAATCTCCACATTGTGATCGAAACACGGCCAGGAACCCCTTTAAGCGAACGTGCGCTTGCGCTCGTCCGGGAACATCCGAACGTTCATTTGGGTTTTAGTCCGAGACTGCCTGAAAATGCTCCCGTGATTCGGTTCAGGCGTTTTGGGCTTGAAGCGCCTACTCTTGAGGGATTGGATCCGCGGCTTGCGGGACGAGTACAAGCTATCTTCGACGTTTTCGACGGCGCTTTTGTTGCCGCCCTCCTTTTTGCTCAAGACGAAGATGGTACGAAAAGAAGAACCAATGGGACGCCTGATATTATTCGCGCGGGCAGCGCTTTGGTGAGCACGCTCCTCGACCGCTTTTTTGATACCTACGTCGTCGTTTCCCAAGCCGCGTAACCATTTCCCCTCACCCCAATTCTCGCCCCCGGGCGAGAATTGAAAAGAAAAAGTGCCAGGCACTTTGTCGTGTGCTACAATTTTTCCCTTTGCCGCTTATGAAACAGACCGGAACGGACCTCTGGAAACTGGATCTTGGAGCTACGTACCTTGGAGAAGGTACCGTGAGGTTTAAAGTTTGGGCGCCTCGCGCGAAGGAAATGAGCGTCAAACTCCTGCGGCCGGGTGATGTTCGCACACTTCCGATGGACCGGAACAAAGACGGCTATTTTTCCTGCTCCGCCGATCACGCGCTCCCGGGCGAACAGTATTTTTACGTTTTGGACGGCGGCACACACCGACCGGATCCGTGTTCGCGGTTCCAAGCCGGCGGCATTCACGGGCCGTCAACCGTGATCGATCCCGCCGCATTTTCCTGGACAGACTCACACTGGAAAGGCATCGCCCTTTCGGATTTGATTCTCTATGAGATTCACGTCGGCACGTTTACTCCCGCCGGTACGTTTGAAGCGATCACGCCGCACCTAACTCACTTAAAAGAACTTGGGATTACGGCTGTTGAACTAATGCCCATCGCTCAATTTCCGGGCAAGCGCAATTGGGGCTACGACGGAGTGGATCTCTTCAGCGTTCACAATACCTACGGGTCGCCGGAAACGTTGAAAAAATTTGTGGATGCCTGCCACCAAGCGGGTATTGCCGTTTGTTTGGATGTGGTCTACAACCACCTCGGGCCGGAAGGGAACTACCTTCATGATTTCGGCCCTTACTTTACGCAGCGGTATCACACTCCTTGGGGCGATGCGGTGAACTTTGACGGTTCCCAAAACGCCGAGGTTCGGAATTTTTTTATTTCAAACGCGCTCTATTGGGTGACCGAATATCACATCGATGCGCTCCGGCTTGATGCCGCGCACATGATTTTTGACCAAAGCCAACTTCATATCTTGGCCGAGCTCAACACGCGGGTTAAACAAGAGGCCGAGAAATTGGGCCGTACGGTGTTGGTGATCGGCGAAAGCGACATCAACGATCCCGTCCTCATTCGGACGAGAGCGGAAGGCGGTTACGAATTGGACGGCCAGTGGAGCGACGACTTTCATCATTCGCTTCACACAGTGCTCACGGGCGAGAAACGAGGTTATTACAAAGATTATTCCAGTCTTGAAGACGTGGCCAAGGCGATCAAGAGCGGTTTCGTCTACGACGGAAAGCATTCCGCATTTCGGGGACACGCGTACGGAAAGCCGGCTGGTGGAATTCCCGGCGAGAAGTTTATCGTGTGTGTGCAGAACCACGATCACATCGGGAACCGGGGGTACGGAGACCGGCTCAGCACGCAAATTTCGTTTGCTGCGTACAAAGCGGCGGCTGCGCTTCTATTAATGTCGCCCGCAACGCCCATGTTGTTCATGGGCGAGGAATACGGCGAGCATCAGCCGTTTCACTATTTTGTGGATCACAGCAATACCGCTTTAGTGAAAGAAGTGGTGAGCGGCAGAAGGGCCAAATGCGCCGCGTTTGATTGGCACGATGTCCCCAATCCGACGGAAGATAAAGTATTTCTCACGTCCAAACTGAATTGGAGTTTGCTTGCGAAGAGAGAGCACCAATGTTTGTTTCGGCTTTATCAGGACTTAATTCGTTTCAGGCATTCGATTCCGGGGTTGTCACGGCTCAATCGGAAGGATTTCCGTGTGTACGCCTATGAATTGGCCGGATGGATTGCGATTGAATATCCCTTTGCCATCAACGGTGCGGGCCTCGGCGTGATCGTTTCGTTTTCAAAGGAAACGCGCGAGGCGGAGCTTCCGTTTCAGCAGTGCGGTTCCTTTGAAGTGCTCATTGATACCAACGACATTGGGTACGGCGGGACCAAGATCAAAGGTCCTGCTCAAACGGCGGCTTCAAAAGTTACACTTCAGGGCGAACATGCTCTTGTCGGAAAAATAAAATGAGGGTACTTCATTTTTCCCTCTCCCCTTTGGGGAGAGGGTAGGGGTGAGGGGTCCATCGGAAGATGTCCCCCCATCCTAACCTTCCCCCACAAGGGGGGAAGGAATAAAGTACGAAATGTCAACAGAACCTAAGAAATGTGTTAAAGTAGATCAAAAAATCATGCCTACATCTATAACAGTCCGCAATACGATCGAAGAAGGAGATCAAGTGCTCCTCGTGTTTGAGGACGAGGTGACTTATTTGATCCAAGTGATTTCCGGCCGAAAACTTGCCGTTCACCGCGGCCGTCCGATAGAACTTAAAGAGCTGATCGGGCGTTCTTATGGGGATTCGCTTGAGGTTGGGCACGGACGGGCGCTTTTCGTCGAACCTACTCTTGAAGACTACATGATGAAGGCAAGGCGCGAAAGCGGCATTATTTATCCGAAGGACGCGGCGATGATCTTGATGAAACTTGGAATTCGTTCGGGAAGCCGCGTGATTGAGATCGGGACGGGTTCCGGCTCGCTCGCCTTGGCGCTTGCTCAGCAAGTGGCGCCGGAAGGGAAAGTGTATTCGTACGACCGACGGGCAGATTTTTTGAAGTTGGCGGAGGCGAATTTGAAACGGGCAAAATTGGATTCGTATGTGGAGTTGATCGAGCGCGCTTCGAACGAGCCGTTCCGCGAAACAGAAGTGGACGCCGTGGTCTCCGATGTTCCGGAACCCTGGAATGAGGTGCACGCGATTTCGGCGAGTTTAAAAAACGGAGGCCGCGTGGCCGCGCTTAATCCGACGTATAATCAAATCGAGAAAACGGCCGAAGCGTTTCGGAGCGCCGGTTTTGTGATGGTCGAGGCGATGGAAATTTTAGTGCGGGGGATTTTGGCGCGCGCCGGCAAAACAAGGCCCGAGCAGCGCATGATCGGTCATACAGAATTTCTTTTGTTTGCGTTAAAACCGAGCGATGTGACACATCAACCGGAACGTACCAGTTGAGAGTCGAAAAAGGAAAGGGGAAAGCGATGAACATACGAATGATTGCACTTTTAGGTTTTCTAACGACCGTGGTGACCGGATGCGTTTCGCAAAGTCACTATGAATCGGAAGTCGGGGGTCTTCAAAAGCACGTGAGAGCACTTACGACTCAGGTAACGCAGCTCGATACCGCTTTGGAATCTGCCGAAACGGCTCTCAAAACGGAGCGTGAACAAGCCGAAACCCTTCGAGCCCAGATCACGGCGTTTCGGGAGCAGCAGGCAAAAGCCCGTTCTGTGTCAAGCACTCCCACTCCTTCGCTTTCGGGGATGTATCAAACCCCTTCCGGATTTCAGATTCCGGCGAAGGACATTCAATCAGCGCTTCATAACTCCGGCTATTATCACGGACCGATCGACGGCCAAATCGGGCCGGCCTCCCGACAGGCGATTCGCGATTTTCAAAGCGATCAGGGTCTAAAAGTTGACGGCGTGTGCGGCCAAGAGACGTGGGAAAAACTGAAACCCTATGTGAGTGTGGGCAAATAGTGACGGAGCGGGAAGAGTTGCTCAAGGAACTCAAAAGTCTGCGCGGTCCGCGGTCCGGGGCGAATTAAGTAATGTGTCCCCGGAATTCGATGCGGAATTCGCATCTTGTCTTTCTTTTCTTGGCACTTGTTTGTTTGGCCGCGTCACCGAAGAATTCCGCGGAACCGAAGATCCTTCCTACGTCGCTTCCGCTTCCTCAAATCGACCAAGTACCCATCGTTTCCGTCGGTCTTTATCCGGACACTCCCTTCGTTTCGGTCGGTTTCGAACAAGATCACGACTATGAAATCGCGGATGTCAAAACGGGCGAACCGTTGTTTCGCGGGTCCGGTCCCTTTGAAGCGGTGATTGTGGACCAAGGAAAGGATGGATTTCAGATCAATAATGAACCTTACAACATCCAGGCCCTCGTGATTCGGTCTCATGGCTCGCCCATTCGTGTGGTCAATCGCACATACAACGGCGAAGTTAGAATCTCCAAAAGTTCAAAAACCTGGTTTCATGTGATTAATGAAATCGACATTGAACAGTATGTCAAAGGCGTCCTTCCGCTGGAAGTCGATCCCGCGTGGCACATCGAGGCGCTCAAGGCCCAGGCGGTGGCGTCGCGCACGTACGCGTTGTTTAAATCCATAGAGCGCCGGAAAGAAGATTTTGCTCTCCACGACACCGTGAAAAGTCAGGTGTATGGAGGAGCCGCCGTTCAGAACTCGCTTTCGGACGAAGCGGTAGAAGCCACTCGAGGAGAGGTTCTTAGTTTTAACGGAAACATTTTTCCCGCATTTTTTCATGCAAGCTGCGGCGGCCAAACCGCCCAGGCCGATTTAATTTGGCCGGTCGAACCACATCCGGTTCTTCAGGGAGTGTCGGATCCGTTTTGCAAGGGAACACCTCATGACGAATGGTCTCTTAAGTTGCCGCTCCGCGAAGTAGAGCTTGCCATGCAGAATCATGGGTTTCCGGCTCAGAATTTGAAAGAAATCGAGCTTCTAGGGCGGGACGCCTCCGGTCGGATTCGCGAGGTAAAACTTACCTATGAACGGTCAAACGTGGTGATTCCTGCCTCTGATTTCCGCTTGTTTCTAGGGAACGACCGATTTCGAAGTTTGAACGTTCAAATCGAGTTGAAGGGTGAGACGGTTCAATGGAAGGGTTTGGGATGGGGACACGGTGCGGGTCTGTGTCAGTGGGGAGCGAAAGGGCAAGCCGATCAGGGAAAAACATACCGCGAGATTTTGACCTTTTATTTTCCGGGTTCCGAGATTAAGAAAGCATACTAAGAGCGCCTATCCCGCAAAAGACGTGCGGGACTGCGAGGTAACGGGGAGTGGAGTTAATATCCTTTTTCGACTGAATGATTGTCAGTTAGAAATGATCAACAGACGTGCGCCTGTAGCTCAACTGGATAGAGCGTCAGCCTCCGGAGCTGAAGGTTGCTGGTTCGAGCCCAGTCAGGCGCAGTTTTATTTTGAATACACGGTATTTGGGTATGGAGTGACATCTTGACGTTATGATGTTTTGATGTTATAGTTACACTGGTTTTAAGGAGGCCCAACATGCCTAAGCGTACCACCATTTATCTGGACCCAAAACTTCATCAGGCCATTAAACTCAAAGCAGTTCAGATTAACATTAGCATTTCTGAGCTTGTCAACGAGGCTGTTCGTTCTTCTCTTAAGGAAGATGCCATTGATTTGGGGGCTGTGAAAGATAGAGCGCATGAACCTGTGCGGTCCTTTGAATCCGTGTTAAAAGATCTCAAGCGGGATGGCCTCTTATAAACTTTCCTTCAAGCGCAGTGCCGAGAAGGAACTGCGCGCCATTCCTTCGCCATTCCTTCGCAAAGTAGTTGATAAAATTCGGTTGCTTTCCGAAGACCCAAGACCTCATGGAACGCAAATGCTCGCGGGCGACGACCGTTATTTCCGTATCCGGCAGGGAGACTGGCGGATTATTTATGAAGTGAATGACGGTGCCGAAGAAGTGATCGTGATTAAAATCGGTCACCGCCGCGAAGTTTATAAATGAACATAAATCGGTACGTACCGTTTGAAATCGTGAGACACAATTGCAAACAAAGTCAGTGACTGTTTTTGGCAGTGGTCGAATCCGCGAAGGCGCACAGGGTTGGAAGGAGGCCTTTGAGGTGGGATTTCTAATCGCAAAGTCTGGCTTTCAGTTGGTGAACGGCGGCTACGGAGGAACGATGCTGGCCAGCGCGAAGGGCGCAAAAGAGGCGGGAGGTCACACCCTCGGCGTTACTACGGATCAATTTCCAGATTCGAAAGCGAACCCCTTTATCGACGAAGAAATGAGAAAACAAAGTTGGAGCGAACGAATGCATGAATTGATCGCTCGGGGAGACGGGTTCGTTGTTTTGGACGGCGGGACCGGTACACTCGCCGAGTTGTCCGTCATTTGGGAGATGGAACGCAAGGGATTGCACTCAAAACCAGCGTCCATTTTGGGAAAAAATATGCAGCTCGTGGTGAGCACGTTGATTCGCAATCCCGATATTGAACTTCCCGGCACCTTTGCGATGGTGACAACCCCGGAAGCGGCTGTGGACCATTTGAGGGGATATTTTTAATGTCATTGCGAGACAAAATTCCGAGCAACGTCGAAGCAATCTCAGGCGAGATTGCTTCGGTCGCTTCGCTCCCTCGCAATGACGTTTTGCGGCGAAGCAGCACTGCGGCTATGCCGCATGTGTTAGGTGCTCTTATTCCAAGACGATTGAGCGATTTTGATTATTCGCTGCCAAAAGCCCGCGTTGCTCAATTCGCACCGGAAGAGCGTACGAGTGCCCGGCTTATGGTCATCGATCGGAGCACAGCCGCCGTGCAGCACAAGCAATTTTCGGATTTGGCGGATTATTTTAATGCCGGAGATGTTTTGGTATTGAACGATACCAAAGTGATGCCGGCCCGGTTGTTTGCCCGCCGCAAAACGGGCGGGCGGGTTGAGCTGTTGCTGCTTAAAGAATTAGCGGCTGATCGCGGGGAATGGGAAGTGCTGGTACGGCCTTCCGGACGTGTGCGTGTGGGGGAACATATTCACGTCGGAACGGATCATGAATTGGCGGCGGAACTATTGAGCGAGTCCGATTACGGGACCGGCATTCGCCGCGTCCGATTTCATTCCAAGTCGTCCGTCAAAGAAATGCTGGCCCAATTTGGACGGATTCCGTTGCCGCCCTATATCGACCGCGAAGACACAACGGCGGACCGGGAGCTTTATCAAACCGTGTTTGCAAAGCATTTGGGTGCGGTGGCTTCACCTACTGCGGGACTGCATTTTAGCAAAGGCCTTTTGGAACAGCTTACGTTAAAGGGAGTTGAGGTTTTATGCGTTACCCTTCACGTTGGTTACGGAACGTTCCAGCCCGTCACGGCTGAAGATTTATCACGGCATCGGATGTATCAAGAACAGTTTGAGGTGTCGTCTCTTACGGCTGAGCGGGTGAATCGTGCCAAAAGAGAAGGCCGGCCGATCACGGCCTGCGGGACGACGGTGGTTCGAACATTGGAATCTGCCGTAGGGGCGAACCCGTGTGCCGTTTGGTCAAGCGCCGGTTGGGCGCTCGTTCGAACGGTACTGCGCGGTTGGCGCGGTGTCCGCCCGAGAACCGTAGGGCAGACACGCGGGTCTGTCCCTACGTACAGAATTAACCCGATTCGTGGAACCACGAACCTTTTTATTTATCCGCCTTACACCTTTAAAGTTCCGGACCGGCTGATTACCAATTTCCATTTGCCGAAAAGCACGCTGCTCATGCTCACCAGTGCCTTTGCCGGGCACGAGCTCTTGATGCGCGCATACCGCGAAGCCATTCAAGAGAAGTACCGTTTTTATTCTTATGGCGACGCTATGTTGATTTTATGACCATCAAAAATCATGTAGGGGCCGACCTATGTGTCGGCCCTACGGTTCTCGGGCGGACACGTGGGTCGGCCCCTACGTTTAAATTCTCGTTGATGCACAAAGATCCATCGTGCGGTGCCCGAGCAGGAGTGGTTCATACCGCGCACGGCACATTTGAGACGCCGGTGTTTATGCCGGTCGGGACACAGGGAACCGTCAAGTCGCTTGCGCCGGATGACCTCGAAGAAGCGGGAGCACAAATTATTTTGGCGAACGCCTATCACCTTTACATTCGTCCGGGAATCGATACAATAAAACTGGCGAACGGCCTTCATGCGTTTATGGGATGGCAGCGTCCCATCCTGACCGATTCCGGCGGATATCAGGTGTTTTCGCTTGCGCGGCTCAGAGGAATTTCCGAAGAAGGAGTTCGGTTCCATTCTCATTTTGACGGGCGCGAGATTTTTTTAACTCCCGAAACCGTGATCGAAGCCGAGGAACATCTGGGTTCAGACATCGCGATGATGTTTGACGAGTGCCCGCCGCACGACGCGGCACGCGCTCACGTTGAGGAAGCGGTTCATCGCACGGTTCGTTGGGCTGAGCGTGCCAAACGTGTTCACCGGCGGAAAGAACAATTGCTCTTTGGTATTGTTCAAGGAGGCCGATTTAAAGACTTAAGGGTCCAGTCCCTTGAGGAGACGGTCAAAATCGGTTTTGACGGTTATGCCATTGGCGGAGTCAGTGTCGGAGAGCCGAAACCCCTGATGGAAGAAATCGTCCGGGCTGTTGCGCCGCTTCTGCCGGAAGAGAAACCGAGGTACCTCATGGGCGTGGGCACTCCGCTTGATCTGCTTTGGGCGGTGGAAGCGGGGATCGATATGTTTGATTGCGTGAACCCCACGCGGTACGGAAGAAACGGCTGCGCGTTTACTCACTCGGGCAAGGTGGTCGTCCGCAATGCGGAATATGCGCGTGACCAAGCGCCGCTTGATGAAACGTGCTCTTGCTATACGTGCCGGACCTTTTCGAGAAGTTACCTCCGGCACTTGTTTAACTGCGAGGAACTTTTGGCGTACCGGCTGGTGACACTGCACAACGTTTCTTTTTTTATTTCACTGGTGCAGAGTGCGCGGCGCGCCATAGTGAATGGAGAGTTTGTTCCGTTTAAGAATCATTTTTTATCTGAGTACGATGAATCGTCACGATAAACAGTGTGTGGGAATAAAAGAAGAAATCCCTCATATACCTACGGCAAGGAGATGAAATGCTGCTGCTAGCGCAACCCAATCCAATTGTTTCTTTTTTACCGCTTCTTTTAATGTTTGTGATTTTTTATTTCCTTCTCATTCGTCCGCAGCAGAAACGCCAAAAGGAGCGTGAGAAAATGATCAAGTCGCTCGATCGGGGAGACCGTGTGGTCACGGCCGGAGGAATCATCGGGACGATCCACACGCTTCAGGATGATTATGTGGTGCTTAAAGTGG